>JAQVFF010000034.1 GCA_028697345.1 Candidatus Shapirobacteria bacterium | reverse complement strand
GTACTCGCCAGCGATGCGTACCCATGCCGGGCATCCAAGCAGCGCCGTGCGGCTCAAAGGTGAAGACCGATACGCTTCCCGCCTCCAATTGGTACTCGACAGGATACTCGCCGGAAGCTGGATACCACCGGAAATCGACAACACGTGGATAGTGTGTAAATACAGTATTCGTATGGGGGTAGATGAGGACAGGTGTGGTTGGAATGCCGTTCGTTGAGAATCGACCTTGAAACGGATCCTCTTTCCCGTCCACTCGGTCATCTCTGAACCACAACGCGAACTTGTATCCTTGCATTTCAACAATCCAGCTGTTAGCCGAATCTTTGAACCGGGTTCAATCTTTAAGGTTGTCACTATGGCGGCGGCTCTTGATCAAAAAGTGGTTACTCCAGAAACCGTTTGTCCTATTTGCGACGGACCGGTTCGAATCGGAGAACACGAAATAAAGACTTGGAATAACGAATATCAGCCCAACTCTAACATGAGACAAGTCTTAGAACGATCCGACAACGTTGGTTTGGTTTTTGTCGGCCAATCTTTGGGAAAAAAGTTTTTTCTTGACTACCTGGATCGGTTTGGCTTTGGTCAAAAAACCGGAATTGATCTTCAAGCGGAGGCAACTGGAACAGTTAAAAAACCCAGTCAATGGTATGACTTCGAGCTGGCCACAGCCACTTTTGGTCAAGGCTTTGGAGTAACTCCAATCCAAATAGTTCAGGCTGTTGGCGCCCTAGCCAATGGCGGTTACTTGATCAAACCACAAATAGTAGAAACTATTGACGATCGACTGCAAACAGAAAAAATAAACAAAAAAGCGGTTATTTCTCCGGAAACAGCGGCCACTATCACCGAGATGATGGTGGGAGTAATCAAAAACAGCTCAATACCCTGGACTGACGGTCAAGTTGAAATCGCTGGTAAAACCGGAACAGCGCAAATCTTTATTAACGGTCAATACGATCCCAATAAAACCATTGCTTCATTCGTTGGCTTTGCCCCAGCCTATAAACCAGAATTCGTTATGTTGGTAGTTCTCTTTGAACCTTCCGCCTCGGTTTGGGGAAGTCGAACTGCCGCCCCAATCTGGTTTGACATTGCCGAAGAGATATTCCTAATCAAAAGCATCAATCCCAGAAACTGATCAAATGTTTTTAAAAAACCTATAGTTTCCAGAATTTAACCTAAGCCGGGCTGGTCTATTCTGATTTACTTGATATAATAAGCTAAGACTTTTATTTATGATTGGGTTTCGGATAAAAAATAAAACTTTAAAACAATTTTTCCGCCCGATAATTAATTTTGGTTATCACCTTCCTTGGGCTATTTTTTGGACTCTTTATTACCGCTGGCCAACTCGGAAACTGATTGTAATTGGCGTAACCGGCACTGACGGTAAAACCACTACCAGTAACCTAATTTGGCATATTTTAACCTGTGCCGGCAAAAAAGCGGGTTTGGTAACCAGTATTAATGCTAAAATCGGCCATCAAGAAGAGGATACCGGTCTTCATGTTACTACTCCAGACCCAAAAAAATTACAACACTTTTTATCAAAAATAAGCCAAGCGGGCAACCGGTACGCTGTCGTTGAGGCCACTTCTCATGGTCTGGATCAATACCGACTTTGGGGAATCAATTTTTACCTGGGAGTAATAACCAACATTACACCGGAACATCTTGATTACCACCAAAACATGACCGCTTATGCCAACGCCAAGGCTAAACTAATTCAACAATCTCAAATCGCCATTTTAAATCGTGATAACGATTGGTTTTCTTATCTGGAGCTAATTGCCAAAAAAAATCACAAACAAACTATAACTTATGGTATAAAAAACCAGGCCGATATTACCATTAAAAAATTTTCCCACTCTTGTCCTTTGCCAGGAATTTACAATCAATATAATTGCCTGGCCGCTATTGCCGCCGCTAAAGCCCTGAAAATAACCGACCAGCAAATTAAAAAAGCTCTTGAGAGTTTTGCTCAACTTAAAGGGCGCTTAGATCCGGTTATTTTAGGTCAAAATTTTAAAGTTTTTATCGACTTTGCCCACACCCCCAATGCCCTAGAAAACGTTCTTGAAGAATTAAAACAACAATTGCCCAAAGGAAAAAGGCTAATTGCTGTTTTCGGCTGTGCCGGTTTAAGAGACTATCACAAGCGGCCCATTATGGGTAAAATTGCCTCACAATTAGCCGATTTAACCATTATTACCAGCGAAGATCCCCGAACTGAAAAAGCAGATAAAATCGCCAACCAAATTGCCGCCGGTTTTCATTCTGGCGCTAAGAAAAAAATTATTGTCGACAGGTCGGAAGCAATCGACTTTGCCATCAAACAAGCTCAAAAAAACGACATTGTTGTTATCTTGGGAAAAGGCCATGAACAATCAATGTGTTTTGGAAAAACAGAACACCCCTGGAGCGACCATCAAGAAGCAGTTAAGGCAATAAAAAAAATTCTACCAAAATGACGTGATTGCTAAGTTAAGCCTATTTAAACAAGAAAAGAAACTAATCCATGGGTCCAGCGATAAATCATTTGGAGATTTCCGCTTAAACAACAACAGCAATCTAAAAAATCAGCGAATTTTTCTACAACAATTAGCAGTCAGCCAATTTCCCTTAGTCTGGGCCCGCCAGGTTCATGGCAATCAGGTGGCTTTAATAAATCAAACCAATAACAAACAACCGATCAATGGAGCCGATGGCTTGATCAGTCGAGAAAAAAATCTTGTTTTGGGTGTTCGTTCAGCTGATTGCCTGCCAATAATATATTTTGAGCCCAAGAAAGAGATCATCGGTATTGCTCATGCCGGTTGGCGAGGAGTTTTATCCGGACTTCCTAAAGAAATGATTTCTATTATTACTTCTTTAGGCGGAGAGTCACAAAATATTATCATTGGAATTGGTCCTCATATTAAAGCCTGCTGTTATTGTGTTGACCAAGATATTGCTAATCAATTTAAAAAAAAATATTCCCACGCCAGATTAATAAACCGCTCAGAAAAATTCCTGCTTAATCTTGCCGCTATTTGTCAAAAACAATTTGAAGAAACCGGAATTAGGAAAAACCATATTCAAATCAGTAATATTTGCACTTTTTGTCAATCGGATCAATGGTGGTCTCGTCGACGAGACGGAGAAAATTGCGGTAATATGTTAACAGTAGTTTGCCAAACCAATGACCCAAATTAATTTTAATAATATAAGTTCTGTCCACATGATCGGTATCAAGGGAGCAGGGATGACCGCTCTGGCCGCCTGTCTTAAGGATAAAAATATTAAGATTAGCGGCTCTGATTTGCCCGAAAAGTTCATTACCGACCAAACCCTGGCTAAAATGAATTTGACTTGGTGGGAAAATTTCTCTGCTGATCATATTACTAATCAAGATTTGGTTATTGCCACCGGCAGTAATGTCCATCGGGGACCGGATAATATTGAGGCTAAAACAGCTCTCAAGAAAGGAATTGCCTATCTTACTCACGGTGAGGCCTTGGGTGTTTTAATGGCCGAAAAACAAGGAATTTCTGTTTGCGGAGTAGGAGGAAAAACCACAACCAGTGCTCTCTTGGCAACCCTAATGGATCGAACAGGATTAAAACCAAGTTTTGCTGTCGGGGCCGGAGAAATCTTTCCTTTAGGTTTACCAGGACGGTTTGAAAATAGGGGAAAATTTTTTATCGCCGAAGCCGACGAATACGCTACCGCCAAAGGATTCGATAATCGACCGCGCTTTTTCTGGCAAAACCCCCAAATAATTATCTGTACCAACATTGAGCACGATCATCCCGATATCTATCCTAACCTAGCCGCCACTAAAAAAGCTTTCCGGCAATTTTTTCAAAAACTTCCCCAGCAGGGCTGGTTAATTATCAATGGGGATAATAAAAATAACCAAGACACCATCCAAAACCTAAATAAACCAATCATAACCTATGGAGAAAAAGAGACTAATTCGTGTCAAATTAAAAAAATACAAAGTTCACCGAAAAAAACTGTTTTTTCACTTCAATATAATAAACAAAACTGGGGTTCTTTTGTTTTAAAAATTCCTGGCCGGCACAATATTTTTAACGCTACTGCCGCCATAATTGTCCTTAAAAAATTAGGAATTCCCCTTGAAAAAATCAAATCGGCCTTAACAGATTTTAAAGGTACTAAAAGACGGTTTGAATTTTTAGGAAAAACGATGGGAAAACAAATTTGGGACGACTATGCTCACCATCCCAGTCAAATCAAAGCTTCTTTGTCGGCCGCCAAAGATTGGTTTGGCGGCAAATCAATTACTGTTATTTTCCAACCCCACACTTTCTCCAGAACCAAAAAACTATTAACCAAGTTTGCCAATAGTTTCTCCAAGGCCGACCAGGTTATTATCTTACCAGTCTACAGCGGCGGCAGAGAGTCGGGTAATCCCAACACAGTGTCTCAAACACTGGCTAAGGCAATTAGCCATTATCACCAAAAAGTAGATTTTGTCCCCCAAATAAAAACCATTAAGAATTTAATTAAAAAAACTGACCAGGAAATAATTATCACTATGGGAGCCGGTGATGTTTGGAAAATCGGCCAAGAATTATTAAAATCATGATTAATAAAAACCCTTTTTCCATAAAAACAATCAAAGATTTTCCCTTATCGAAACTAACTACTTTTGGTATTGGCGGTCCGGCTAAACTTTTTTGTTATGTTCAAACTAACGAAGAATTAATTAAGGTCGTGGTGGACGCCAGGAAAAAAAACCTTGATTTCTTTATCCTTGGCGGCGGTTCCAATATCCTTATTGCTGATTCCGGCTTTCCTGGTTTGGTAATTAAAACCGGCAATGATAAAATCGTTTGCCAAAAAAATCAAATCACTGCTCAATCGGGAAGCAGTTTGGCCAATCTGGTTAGTTCGGCTATCAAAAACAATCTGTCCGGATTAGAATGCTGTCTTGGTATTCCTGGTACTGTTGGCGGCGCCATTGTTGGTAACGCCGGCGCCAAAGATGATTGGATTAGTAAAACAATCTCCAAAGTAACTGTTCTTAATCAAAACAATCAACTCCAAACCTTGACTAATAAACAGTGCCAATTCGATTATCGGGCTAGTCGTTTCCAAAACAGCAAAGAAATTATTTTTCAGGCAGAGTTTAATTTAGAACCTGCCACTAAAAAACAACTCGAAAAGAATCAACAAAAATTTCTACTCTTAAGAGAAAAACAACCTCGGGAAAAAAGTGCTGGTTCTATTTTTAAAAATCCCAACGGAAATTCGGCCGGTCAATTAATTGACCAAGCAGGTCTGAAAGGAAAAAAAATCAACGATGCCCAAATTTCTAATCAACACGCCAATTTTATTATTAATAATAACCATGCCAGCGCCCAAGACGTCCTGTCGCTTATCAGGTTGATTCAAGGGGAGGTTTTTTCTCGTTTTGGTGTCAAATTAGAGTTGGAAATTAGACTAATTGGTTTTACTAAACCAGAGATTATCGGTATAATTTAATAAAAAATATGTCAAAACTTATTATTAAAGGAGGCAGACCTCTAGTTGGAGCAATTCGTTTGGGCGGAGCAAAAAACGCTAGTTTTAAGATTATGATTGCCAGTCTTTTAGCTCGGGGCCGATCCCGTTTGTTAAATCTGGCTAAAATTGGCGATGTTGAATTAACTCGACAAATTATTGATTCTTTGGGCGCCAAAACAATTCCCTGTGGAGAAAGAACTGTCTTTATTGAACCAAACGGCCTTTCTTCCTGGAAAATTCCCTCCCGTTTCGGTAAAGCATCTCGATCGGCAATTCTTTTTATCCCGCCATTGATAAAACATTTTGGCCGGGCTCAAATTCCTTTTCCCGGTGGAGATAAAATTGGCCAGCGGCCAATTGAGCGTCATTTAGAAGGCTTTAAGGCCTTGGGGGGCCAATATCAATTTAAGAAAAATAAAATTTTTCTCCACGCCCCCAAAGGATTAACCGGTACCACTTATCGTTTCCAAAAAAATACTCACACTGGTACTGAAAACTTAATTATGCTGGCCGTCATTGCCCAAGGAAAAACAATATTGGAAAATGCCGCCCTGGAAACCGAGATTGACGATTTAATCTTTTTTCTAAATTCTGCCGGTGCTAAAATCACCCGTTTGGCTGGAAGAAAAATAAAAATTATTGGTACTGCCGACAAACTGATTGGCAGAACTCACGCCATTATGCCCGATGCCAACGAAGCCGCCTCTTACGCTTGCGCCGCCCTAATCACTAAAGGAGATATTGCTATTGAAGGGGCTCGAAAAAGAGACTTGTCAATCCTTTTGGAAAAAATTGATCAAATAGGTGGAAAATTTAAAACTTATCCTTGGGGTATCCGCTTCTGGTGGCAAAAAGAGCTTCGGGCCACCAAAATAATCACTAAACCCTTTCCTGGATTTAAAACTGATTGGCAACCGCTCTGGACATCTTTGGCTACCCAAATGATTGGTACCAGTCAAATAATAGAAACTATTTACGAAGACCGCTTTGGTTTCGTTGAACCTTTAAAAAAAATGGGAGCCAAAATTAATTTCTTCCAACCAAAAATAGCCAATCCGGAAAAGTTTTATAATTTTAATTATCAAGAGGCCAACTCCAAACTTTACCATGCTATCAAAGTAACTGGCCCGACTCCTCTTAGAGGAGCTAGATTTAAGGCTATTGATTTACGTCATGGAGCCACACTGACCATTGCCGCCCTGGCCGCTCAAGGGATCAGCCAAATCGATAATGCTCAAATTGTTGATCGAGGCTATGAAGACCTGGGATCTAAATTAAAAGAGCTGGGTGGCAGCGTCAGAATTGTCAACCATGATTAAACTAATCAAAAAAACATTTCATTATAAACGAAGACAAATAGCCAGGATTTGGCTAAGGCTTCACCCC
>JAQVFF010000003.1 GCA_028697345.1 Candidatus Shapirobacteria bacterium | reverse complement strand
AATTCTTCTTCCAATATTTTCTTTTCATCAAGTTGGCGCTTGATGGAAAAGATAAGCAGGATGATAATAACCAAAGCAAGTAAAATGGCCAAAATTATTTTCCAGGGCATGATCCAAAAAAAGATAGTATAAGAAAGAACTTGGCCGTCGCCATAAAGGCCGCTTAGGGTAGCTGAATAGCGACCAAAGTGCCACTTGCCACTAAATTCAGATTCGTAGCGTCTTTGAGCTTGAGGAAGAATGTTTTGTCTTTCGACATGAATTAAACTAGCGCTTTCCAGCCCCCAAGTATTGTTAACTTCTATTTCCAAAATAGGTTTAATGTGGACATTGCTTAAATTTAAAATTCGGGTAGTAAATGGTACCGGACCGTATTCAAATAAAACCTTAGGAGTTGAAAATTCAGCGATTTGAGCACCGTAGTTAACCGGGCCTTCAATGGTGACCAAATTTAAAGAAGCCACATTAAGATTAATTGCTGATCCGGTAGTAATTTGGTCTGGTTGTCCGCCAACACTGGTGTCGCTTGATAAAAGTGCGGTAATAGCAAAATAAAAGCCACCTGGCTCAGCGTTTTGAGGAACGATAATGGTGTAGGTGATGTCAGTTTGTTCTCCGGGTTCTAAGGCAACAACACTAGGACTAATAATAATCCAGTTTTGGGTTTCGGGTAGAGGATCGTCAGCGACATCAACGCCACCGGTGTCTCCAGAGGCAACGAATGGCGATGCTCGCAGAACCAAGGTAATCATTTTTTGCCCTCGATTGGTTAGGGACATTTGATAAGAATTAGCGCTGCCCCGAGGCAGTTCTAGTTCTCGAATTGGTGGGCTGATAGTGATTAAGTTGCTATCGGTTAAAGTTTCCGGTGTAGGGGTGGGTTGAGGCTGGGGAGACGGAGTAATGATTCCCTGTTCCTGAATTTGAATGACGGCTTCTTCTTGCTGGTTGTTGGGATCTTGGCCGGCTGGGTTTTCTTGGCCTAAGACAGAACTGGTGACTGTCGCCAATAGTAAGATAAGAATAAATATTAACCAGGCAGACTTTTTGATCATTTATAGAATTAATTTAATATATTAGCCTAATAACGTCCAGTGCACAAATAAGAAACAGTGTTGGAGTAAATACCGGCTTGTTGTAATCCTGAAATCTCAATTTGGTAAACAACGTAAGTTTGACCATTGGTGTCGGCGCTAATACCGTCGCTTGGACCATCGTTACTTAAAACAGCCTCATAAGTGGTTGATAATCCTGCGAATTTAGTTTCAAAAAAACGGTCCTCATCGCCAGAACCATTAAGATCATCGAGAGTGATGTCAGTGGTGCCATAACCAAGGTGTCCATAAGTATCCGGAGAACCGACTGAGGCTGAGGGGGGGGCCCAGATAACTGGCGAAGAATTGTCTTGGGTGACACCATCAACAAAAGTATCAATAGTATCACCGCCGTCGGAGGTCAAATCTCCATATTGTTTGACGGCAAAATAAAAACCGTTGGCGCCATTAGTGTTGACCTTAAGTTGTTGAGCAGACTGGGAGGCTGAGTTGGCTTCTAAAACTCCAAAAGAGACAGCGTCGGCATTAGTTGTAAATCCGGCAACACCATAGTCGTTAAAAGTGGCTCCAACCCCAACCAGACTGGTTCCAACCCCAACTCCGGCCACCTGGCAAGAAAGAGTAGCTTTAACTTCAGCAGTGATAGTAACGGCGTCAATAATAGCCGCTTTAACAGAAGCAGTATCTAAGGTTTCAGAAGCGGCGTTTTGAGTTTCATACTCGATTAAATAGGTATCAGCAGTACCGGTGGCGGCTACTTTGGCCGGATTTATAATGTCATCTAAACCACCGGAGGCACCATCACCAATGACAATTTCAACATATTGATCACCAGCAATACCGGCACAAGTTCCCGATGGAGCCAAAGTAATAGTAATAATTTCATCGCTATTGTTAACGCTAACCCCAACTACATCAACATCTGGAGCGGCGGCTAAAGTACAGGTGGTGGCACTCGACATATCAGCGTTGGCGCTATATCTTAGACTCATGTCGGCATAACCGTGGCCGACTCCAAGATCGAAAGGAGTACTATTTTCAGGGTCAAGGTCAATAATAATTTTTCCAGAGGCTGGAATAGCAGTAGTGGTTTGGAAATAGTTGGTGTGTTTAGTATATTCGAAAAGAGGTCGGGAATCGGACAAGACAACTCGGGCATTTTTCAAGTTGCTGGCAGAGCCTGCTAGGCCAGGATAAACGAAAAAAAAGGTAAGAGTTAGCAAAGAAATAGTTAATAAAAACAAGCCCTTATGGAAGAAACAATCTTTATTCATGTCAAATAATGATAAAACAACCCTCTTTGATTAAATTTAAACAAATTTTTAATTAGTTGTCAATTATTAATGTGTGAACAGTATAGGATATTTAAAAATTTAAGTAAAATTTTTTTTGTTTTTATAGCAAGCATTGTCTAGATTAATAGCGCTTTTGTTTTAGGTGCCAAAGAAAAATTAACAGAGTGATTAAAAAAATCGTTATTCCAAGAGTAATTTTGATTGGGAACACCCAAAAGGCGATACCAGATTGGTATTTTTTACCATCAAGAATAAATTCAAAGCGGGCCTGGTAGGAGCCGATTAATTGAGGTGGTTTGAAAAAACAGGGTTTTTCTAAACATTTCATTTGTCGAACAGTGCCAGGGAGAATATTGTCTGGTCGAATTTTAATTTCGTGAATATCATCTTTATCTCCTTTAGATTGGAGAAAAATGCTTCCTTCCGGTTTTACAAAAGCCTGGCCGGTATTTTCAAGTAGAATTTCAAAACTGACAATATCAAAAGAGTCGACGATCCTATTAAAATAGGCTTTTTGAATAGAAAACGAAGAAATGTCGAGGCTTCTTTGCGGTTGACCAGATTGAGAGATGGTTAGCAGAATATTGGAACCTACAGCTCCAAGCGATTGGTTTATATTTCCCGATGGGAGCTTGGGGTTGAATTGTTCAACAAGCAGGGTTTGATAGTAGTCGCCCTCTGGCTGGTTGTTAGGAATGGCAATTCTAACCACCAGTTGGAGCTTTTGCTTGGGGTCTAGAGAGAAAACTTGATTAAAGTCCATGTCGGCATTAAGGAGATTAAAAAAATTGGGAGGGTTTTCGTTCAGAAGACTAATATGGCCTTGGTTATCTTTAGCCTCAAAGGGAATCATCCTGGCAGTCAAGTCAATTGGAACAGGAGAATGATTTTGTAGATCGAAGGTATAAATAATTTTTTTGCCTGGTTGGATCATGGCCTCGAGAATGGGTGGGGTGATGGAAAGAGAAAAAGATTGAGCCAGGCAGTTTTTGGGAGTAGAAAAAAAAAGACCGGATAAAACCAAAAAGATTATAAGCATCATGACTATATAGTAGCAGAAGCGAGAAGAGAATTTTACTCTATTATCCACCATTTAAAAACGAGGTTTTGGTTAAGAGGTTTGGAAAGGGCAACGACAAAGTAAGGAGCGCCGTTGCTGGGATTAGCAACTCTGTCTTTAACATAAAGAACCTGATTATCAGTGTTATCTTGAGGAGCAAGGTTAATTTTTTTTGTTTCGGTTAAATTATGATTGTAAATTATTGTTTGATTCTGTCCGGAGAGAATGGTTGCTTCCCCGGCAAAGGCATTAAGATCAACCCCTTGTGACTGTTGATTGTTGTTTTTTTCTTGAGAAGTGGCGATAATTAAATTTGTCGGTAAAGCGGCTTGCTCTTGAGGGAGAAAATTAATGTCGGCTGGAATGTTTCTTGGGTTTGGAGTTGGTTCATTAGTTAGATAAAGGCTTGAACCTTGACTATCTTTAATTTGAGATAAGAGTTTTTCTAGTTCCGCAATTTCTTTTTTGATTGTTATGATTTCTTGACTATCTTGAGGGAGAAGAGAAAGCAGTGTTTGGTAAGATTTGATGGCTCCATCGACTTGACCAGCCTTGATTTGAATTTGACTCAAATCGATCAGATTTTGTAGATTATGAGGTTCAATTTCATAAGCCAACTTAGCATAAAAACTGGCATCTTGATATTGACCAATTTGAGCTAGGATTTGGCTTTGGCTCTTAGGATAAATAGGATTTTGAGGGGATAGTTTTCGGGCTTGATCAAGATCGGCAACGGCCGCCTCGAGTGCCCCAGAAGAAAAGGAAGCGATACCCTGATAAATTTTTGCTCTTTGGGCGTAGAGACGGTCATCTTTCGGGTAGTGGACGATACCTTCATTAATAGTTGTCAGAGAATTTTGGACGGCGATTAAAATTGCCTCTTTGTCTTGTGTTGTTTGGTGGGGATTTTTTGATAATTCTTCGGCTTGAGTTAGAAATTTTTGAGCAATATTAATGTAGTAGGTTGCTTCCTGGGCAGACGGCTTAACAGAATTTTGGGCTTGTTGTCTGGAGAGAGGGGTAATTACTGGTTGAGGATCGTTCTTAGAAACCAAGACGATGGCAAAAGAGGCAATAATGATTACAGTTGTTAGCCCAGTTATAATCAAAAAAACCGTTTTCTTATTGGCCAGTGAATATTTGTTAAGAAAAATACTTTTTAAGCGTTTTGGCTGGCTATTTGTTTTGTTAGTCGGTTTCTTCATCGATTAATTTTTTAACAACTTGACTCTCTTCTAGCAAACCATGAACCCTTTGGTGGATTTTTTTTAAGTTTTTGGTTTGGTTGGGAGTAAAATGAACAGGGTCGGCGAGTAAACGGCTTAAGTCTTCACTAATTTCAATTAGGGTGTTTTTAAGGTCAAGACTGAGCCAGATTAAAGTATTGGTTTCTTGTTTCGCCAGACTTTTCTCACTAATTTCATTGGCTTTTTTGAGAAAAACGATTTCTCCTTGTTGGTTGAGTAGTTGGAGATATTGTTGGCCGAAAAAAACTGCCAAGGGAGTGATTAACAAAAGAGAAGCCAATTGAATAGCGGCATTGATACTGGTTAAAGAAGGAGAGAAAAAAATCATAATAAGCAGGGTTAAGGTTAAAACAATTGGGGCTGAACTGAGAAGGGCGGTGCCAAAGAGGAGAAAATAAACAATGAAAAAGATTGGTGACTCCAAACCTCCGGTTTCAGAAATTAACAATAAAGTAACGGCGGTAAAAATGATTAGATTAACAGGGTGAGCCAATAGCTGATCGTCGGCAATTTTTCGGCTAATTAGAAATAAAATAGCCAAGATCGCAACGAACTGGAAATTATATTCGGCCAGGGGGGATTGAGTCCAAAAAAAAATTATCACCGACGTTAGGGTCAAAGCCAAAGCAATAAAAAGGATATTAAGAAAATCTCGGCCGTGTTTCATGATTATTCTAACTCAAGAATACCTAAAATAAAATTTTTGGTCAACTTAAGAATTAAACAAATAATTAGACGTGGTAATAAACAATTATGCAATCCATTAATTATTAATCGTTAAAAAAATCAGTTATTGTTGTGGGCGGGAAATAAAGCAATGAAAAATCGGAGACTAATCTTGGAGTTTTTTTAAATTGTTTACTTTTCAGCCTTATGTTAAGATAACAACTGAATTATTATAACAGTCTATGGTTGATAAAAAAAAGGAGCAAGATGATAGGTTTCAATTAGATTTTGATTGTTGGGAAAAGTTTTGGGCGAAACAATGGCAGGAAAAAAGTCTTTATCAAGGTAAGGACTTTGATAAGAAAAAGAAAAAGTACATTTTAGTCGAATTTCCTTATCCTTCTGGATCCGGTCTTCATATTGGTCACACCTTCACTATGACTGGCGCTGACGTTTATGCCAGAAAGACGAGAATGGCGGGAAGCAATGTTCTTTTTCCCATGGGTTGGGACGCTTTTGGTTTACCGACAGAAAACTATGCCATTAGAACTAGTCGAAAGCCTCAGGATGTTAGTCGGGAAAATACTGACAACTTCAAAAGACAGATGAAAAAAATGGCCTTTTCTTTTGATTGGGAACGAGAAATTAATACCACAACACCGAATTATTACCGCTGGACACAGTGGATTTTTATTCAACTTTTTAAGATGGGTCTGGCCTTTAAAGAAGCAATGCCGATTAATTGGTGTCCTGATTGTAAAATAGGTTTAGCTAATGAGGAAGTTGTTGATGACCGATGCGAGCGTTGTGGTGCTCAAGTATCCCGGCGGAAATTAAATCAATGGATTGTTAAAATCACCGATTATGCCGATCAATTAATCAAAGGTTTAGAAAAAACCGACTTTATTGACAAGGTAAAAGCGGCTCAGGTTAACTGGATTGGTAAATCAAAAGGGGCGAGAGTGAAATTTTCAATTTCCGATTTTCAGTCTTCAGACAAAAAAAATTATCTTGAGGTGTTTACAACAAGACCAGATACTCTTTGGGGGGCAACTTTTATGGTCATTTCTCCTGAACATAGCCTCATTGGGGAAATTTTAAGTTTTGATCTTAAAACCCGGAATAAATTCGAACTTTCAAAATCACGAATTCAAGAGATTGAAGATTATATAGAAAGAGCAAAAAGGAAGTCTGACTTAGAGAGGGCTGATTTAGCGAAAGAAAAAACCGGTGTTTTTACCGGACTTTATGCTATTAATCCGGTTAATCGGAAGAAAATTCCTATTTGGATATCGGATTTTGTTTTAGAAAGTTATGGAACTGGAGCAATAATGGCAGTACCGGCTCACGATGAGCGCGATTGGCAATTTGCTAAAAAGTTTGATTTGCCAATCATACCGGTTATTAAACCAGCGGGTAATTGGGATTTTAGTCAAAAGGCCTATACAGAAGTTGATCGAGGCAGGATGATTAATTCTGACTTTATCGACAACTTTACTCCTGATCAGGCCATAAAAAAGATAATCGCTTTTTTAGAAAAAGAACAAATAGGTCGAAAAGCAGTTAATTATCACTTAAGAGATTGGATATTTTCTCGTCAACATTATTGGGGGGAACCAATACCGATGATATTTTGTGCCGAATGTGCACAAAATATCAAAGTTAAAACCCAAAACTGGAAGCTAAAAGATAAAGAAATTTTTGAAAAGTTAAAAGAATATGCAACAAAAGAGGGGATTGATATTAATATTTTGATTAATAATCCTGGCTGGTACCCCGTTTTAGAAGAAGATTTACCAGTAGAGTTGCCACAAGTAGAAAAATATGAACCGACAGACACGGGAGAGTCACCTTTAGCCAATATCCTGAATTGGAAAAAAACTAAATGTCCTTGTTGTGGCGGCGAGGCTGAACGGGAAACTGATACCATGCCCAACTGGGCAGGATCAGATTGGTACTACTTGGCTTATTGTTTTGCTAATAGATTAAAAGATTCAAAACAAATTAAAAGCAAATCTAAAATAAAAAGTTCTCAAGATATCTTTTCCGAAAACAAAGATGTTTTAGGGTATTGGTTACCGGTTGATGTTTATATTGGGGGAGACGAACATAATACCCTCCATTTGTTATATTCGCGATTTATTTATCAATTTTTATATGATTTGGATGTGGTTCCTAAGCAGTATCCAGAACCCTATTACCGGCGAATTTCTCATGGAGTAATCTTGGGTGATGACGGCCAAAGAATGAGTAAATCACGAGATAACGTTATTAACCCTGATGATAAATGGCAAAAATACGGCGTTGATACACTTAGGACATATTTGATGTTTATGGGTCCGTTTGAAGCGACTATGGTTTGGAACGAAAACGCCCTCAAAGGAGTTGAGAGGTTTTTGATTCGTTTTAGCAATTTAATTAAAACCCAAGCAAGAGAGGACAAGAAAAGAATTGATAATCGAGGCAGTTGTCTTGTTCATCAGTTGGTTCTGAAAGTTACCAAAGACATTGATAATTTTTCTTACAATACAGCTATTGCGGCGATGATGGAAAACCTCAACACTATTTTTAGCGAGAAGTTAATTTTAAAGAGAGAAGATTTAGGTATTTTAATAAAACTGTTAGCGCCTTTTGCTCCTTATTTGACAGAAGAATTGTGGTGTCGAGTTTTAAAGAAGCCTTTTTCTGTTCATCAACAGTCTTGGCCAAAGGCTCAAAAGAAATATTTAATAGTTCAAAAGAACACAATAATTGTTCAGATTAATGGCCGATTAAAAGGAAAAATTGATATGGATAGTAGCTTATCGATGGATAAAGATAGGGTTATTTTAATAGTAAAAAAAGATTTAGCGGTAAAAAAGCATTTACTGAATCAGAAAATAAAAAAGATTGTTTTTATCCCCGGAAAGTTGATTAATTTTGTTGTTTTAAAGAAATAGTTCTTAATTTTTTTTATTTTTGGTTAGCTGACTTTATGATTGAATAATTTTGAAATTATTATGGTTGGTCGTCAATCTCCTTTTGATCGCTCCGGAAAAAAATTACTAAAGAACTATTTTTTTGATTGGTTATTGGTTTCTTTAGGATTATTTTTAATTGTTTTAGTTTTTGTTCAGAAGTGGGGTTGGCTAGAAAGAGAGCCGGCCAGTTATTTGACTACCTTTGAAACCATTGCCCAGGAAACGGAAACAACAGTTTTTGTTGATATTGCTGGTGCGGTGATTAGTCCCGGACTTTATCAGTTACCAGCAAACTCTCGGGTCAATGACCTGATTAGTGCCTGCGGGGGAGTTAGCAGTTGGGCGAGTCGGTCTTTTTTAGAGAAAAATCTAAATCGGGCTCGGCTACTCCAGGATGGTGAAAAAATTTATATTCCCTACCAGGGCCAAGGGGAGCAATTGTCGGGAGAGGTGGTTGACTATCAAGATTTGATCGGCAGGGTTAATATTAATCAGGCTGGTCTTCAAGAACTAATGAGCCTGCCTGGAATTGGAGAAAAGTATGCTCAGGCGATTATTGATTATCGTCAATCGGTTGGGCCATTCAGCTCACTTGAAGAAATTAAAGAAGTAAAGGGTATTGGCGAAAAAACTTTTGCCGATATTGAGAGTAAAATAGAGATTTAACGGTAGTCGGTTAACTTTAGTTAAGGAGTTTACTTGCCTTGATTCAAGGATTAACTTTTATTTTTGGTCACCGGTGTGAAACTCGTCTAAGCCAAGTCAACCGTAGGTAATTACGATGTTTGAAAAAAAACAACGTCAGCGCATTTTGTTTCTTGGTTTATCGGTTGTTTTTTTACTAACTTGGCTTTGGCGTTTTTGGTCGGTTAATAATAAATCACAAGAAAAGTTTATTAACGTTGAAGGAATTATTTGGGATGAGCCGAATATTTTTTATTCTGTTCAACGGTTTTGGTTAAAAGGATATTTAATAGAAACCAGCACTAATCGAAACCTAAGCCCTGGAGACAGAGTGTTGATATCTGGCAATCAAGAGTGCCAACTGATAGGAAAATACCAAAAACGTTGCTCGATTAATTATCCAGATATTTCGGTAAAAAAAGATAACATCTGGTCAACTTTTATCAGAATAACCCTTAAGTTGCGAACAAGCTTAATCGCCAGCTTAGAGAGACTCTTGCCATCAG
Source organism: Candidatus Shapirobacteria bacterium (assembly GCA_028697345.1). GTDB lineage: Bacteria > Patescibacteriota > Microgenomatia > 0-14-0-10-38-17 > 0-14-0-10-38-17 > JAQVFF01. The sequence goes on along the minus strand of JAQVFF010000003.1, from coordinate 23,578 downwards.
AACCGGCTTCATTGTTGACCGGTGTTGTTTGGGGTAATCAGGGTCAATTTTCTAAAAGATTCTATGATGATATGAGAGCATCAGGACTGCTTCATGTTGTGGTGGCTTCCGGAGCCAATGTTTTATCTTTAGTGATGCTATTGAAGAAAACTGGTCGGTTTTTAGGTCGCCAATTGGTAATCACTTTTTCTTTACCGGTAATTGTTATCTATGGTTTTATTGTTGGCAATGATCCGCCGATTGTTAGGGCGGTATTAATGAGCGGTTTGGTCTTGGTATCACAGCTGGTTGGTCGACCGATTAATTCGTTTAGGAATTTATTTTTAGCCGGAGAGGCGATGATGATAGTCGATCCGTTGATATTTTTGGACGTCGGTTTTCAGTTATCTTTTGGGGCAAGTTTAGGAATTTTACTGTTCAATCAAAGATTTAAAAAAATCTTTCGTTGGTCAGATTTAGCAACTACCCTAGCGGCTCAAACTATGACAACACCACTTTTGGCCCTTCATTTTAATTCTTTCTCGCCATTTTCTTTTCTTTCTAATGCTTGTTTATTATGGCTAATTGAGCCATTAATGTTGTGGGGGTTAGGGTTAACTTTTTTGGGTTTAATTAGTCAATCGCTGGCTGGCCTGTTGGCTCTTTTTTTCTGGCCGCCTTTACAGGTTTTTATTTGGGGTGGTCATTTTTGGGCTCAGACCCTTTTTAGCATAAGTGTTTCTGAAAGAATGGCCCTAATAAGCTTGATTATCGTTCCTTTGGCCTGGTTTTTATTAAAAATTAGTAATAAAACCGATGAGTAGATGGTTTAGGGTTTTTGTTTTGTTGGGAACCGTTTTGTCATTGATTTGGCTTTGGCCCAGCAAAAATCTTCAAGTAGTTTTTTGTAATGTTGGCCAAGGAGATGCAATTTTGTTTAGTTATCGTCATTATCAGGTTCTTGTTGATGGGGGAGCCAATAATAGCGTTTTGGAATGTTTAAATAATAATATTCCCTTCTGGGATCGGCAGTTAGAAATGGTAATTTTAACCCACCCCGATAAAGACCATTACCAGGGCTTATTGGCGGTAGCAGAAAGATACCGATTGTTATATTTTGTTTGGGGTGGTATTAGTCGACAGAGTCATGATTTTCAAAAACTATTGGCCCAAATTAGCAATCGGGGTGCGCAATTGGTAAGAGTAGAGCAAAATGATGAAATGGCGGTAGATAAGATTAAAATTAAGTTCTATTGGCCTAATCCCGATTGGCTACTTCAACAACTATCGGATAATCAACAGAAAACGAATAACTTAGATATCTCAAAAGGTGACGGAATATATCAAAGAGAACCAGTTTTGGGAGTTATCGACGAAAACACAACACTATCTCTCAATGATTTTTCCTTAGTTTTTAATGTTTCTTTTGACAATTTTGATGTTTTAATGATGGGAGATGCCGATAGTCGGATTCAACCGGAAATGATGAATTTTACTAATTTTCCTGACGTTGAAATATTTAAAGTGGCCCATCATGGTTCAAAATATGCTTTTACTGATCAGTTTCTTGCTTCTTTCAAATCTTTTTTAGCAATAATTTCTGTTGGTCCTAATCCTTGGGGCCATCCCAGTCAAGATTTACTTAACCAGCTGGACCGCTTTGGGTTAACCGTCTTAAGAACAGACCAAGAAGGAGATATTAAACTGATTAGTGATGGAAGGATCTGGTGGAGAGAGTAAAAAGAGAAACATAATTGATGACACAAGGAGTTTAGGGCGATTAAGGATGTCGGATAGGGTATAATTTATTTTATGACAGTTGAAAGGGTTATTAAAGAAGCGATTTCGTCTAGTTTGGATAAGATTAATTTATCTGGGATTGATTTTGATCTTGACTCTGGGAATAGTATTCAGGGCCACGGTGATTATGCTACCAACGTTGCGTTAGTTGCCTTTTCTCAAAACAAGAGTTACCCAGAAGCTAAAACACCGCTAGAGCTGGCAGAAGTAATAGCAAAAACTTTAGAAAAGAATTTTTCTGGTAAGGAAACGGTTGACAAAATAGAAGTAGCTCCTCCGGGCTTTATCAACTTTTATTTATCAGAGAGGTTCTATAAAAAGTTGTTAGTTAAAGTTATTAACAAAGGTGATGATTTTGGTCGGCAAATAATTGGTCGGGGAAAAACAGTGGTCATTGATTATTCAGCACCCAATATCGCCAAACCTTTTGGCGTTGGTCACTTGCGCTCTACCATTATTGGTCAGGCTCTTTATAATATTTTTGCCTTTTTGGGTTATCGAGCGGTTGGTGATAACCATCTTGGTGATTGGGGTACTCAATTTGGTGTTCTTCTTCATCAAATTGATCAACAGAAAATTGACCCAAAAAAACTGACCATGGAGGATTTAGAGAAACTTTATGTCGATTTTTATCAGAAACTAGGACAAGAACCTAGATTACAAGAGAAAGCAAGGAGTTATTTTAAGCGTTTAGAGTTGGGTGAGCAAAAACTGAAAAACATTTGGCGGGATTTAGTCAACTTATCTTTATTTGAATATCAAAAGGTTTATAGTTTGTTAAAGGTTAATATTGACTTTTCTTTAGGAGAAAGTTTCTATCAAGATAAAATGAAGGCAGTTTTAGATGAGGCAAAAAACAAAAACTTGGTTATTAAAAGTAAGGGGGCTTTAATAATGCCCTTGGAAGACAGCCCGGTTCCGGCCATGTTGGTTAAGTCTGATGGGGCGACCACTTATTTATTAAGAGATTTGGCAACAATTAAGTATCGAGTAGAGCGTTGGAATCCAGAATTGATTATTTACGAGGTGGGTGCCGATCACAAACTTCATTTTACCCAAACATTTGAGGCGGCAGAGAAGCTGGACTATATCAAGAGAGAAAGACTAGTTCATGTTGCTCACGGTATGATTAGAGGAAGGTTAGGGAAACTATCAACCAGGGGTGGTAGAATTATTCATTTGGGAAAGGTTTTAAAAGAGGCGATTGATCGGGCTCGTCAATTATCGACTCAGGCCGGTATTGCTAAAGACTTACCAATAAAAGGTCAAGAGAAAGTGGCCAGGGTGGTAGGGATAGGGGCAGTCAAATATAACGACTTGAAACAAAACCCTAGAACCAATATTGTTTTCGACTGGCAAAAAATATTGACCCTAGAGGGCAATTCCGGGCCTTATTTACAGTACACCTATGCTCGAGCCCGAAGGGTGTTAGAGAAATCTGGAACAGATACCAACTTAACAAAAATACCCGAATACCAACCAAAAAGAGAAGAACTGGCAATTACCAGACTAATTTGCTACTTTGAAAAAGTAATTAATGAGTCAGCCAGGACGTTTTCCCCAAACCTAATTGCCAATCTACTTTATCAGTTGGCTCAAAACTACAACACTTTTTATAACCAACATCAAATATTGACTAAAAACAAAGAGGCAAAAGCTTTTCGTTTATTATTAAGTAAGGCAACGGCCCAGGTTTTAAAAAATGGTTTAGGCTTGTTGGGAATTGAAGCCCCAGAAAAAATGTAACTGTAGGTGTAGACTGAAAAAGAGTAAATTTGATTTTTTTGCTTTAGTTTTTCTAAAAGGGGATAGCGATCAAAGGGACAAGCATTTCTTCAGCAGTCAGACCACCATGATGACCCAACTTGTCAACTTTTTTTTCGCCATTATCTAGCCAAATGGTGCTATTGTTTTTAGGCAAGATTAGAATATCACCTAAACGTTCTTGAAATTTTTCAGAAGATTGACGATTACCAAACCAACCCATTTTCAAGGCTTGAGCAGTAGAGTAGACTTCAGCTTGGTTAATTAAGTTTTTCTTTAAATAGCTAATAATATTATTTTTGTCAGCTTCTTTTTTGAGATGTAAAAAAACATCCCTGGGTCCTCCAGTAGCCAGAACTGGTTTTCCATCGGCTTTTAAAGCGAGACTCTTTTTTAACTTGTGAAAACGATTAAGATAAAAGGTTTTTTTAGGGTTAACTTGAATCTGGCCGTGATCAGCGGTAATTAACAGTAAACTACTGGATTGGGAATTTTTTTGCAAGAATTGGAGCAGAAATTGGTTAATCATCATGGCAATTTGAGCTAATTCGGCCTCAAAATAAAGACTTTCAGGGCCATATTTATGACCAATAGAGTCTAGTGAGTCAAGGTAGGCGAAAGTAAACGTTTTGGAGTATTTTTGAGTGATCTTGGTAACTGTTTTGTTTAAAGTGACCAACAATTCAGAAAGGCTAGCAAAAGGGATTGGTTTAGCCCCTTTTTGAACGATTTTGGCAAAAGCGCTTTTATAGTAGTCTTGATGGTTAAAAGTAAAAGAAGCAACTTTTTGTCGGGCTAGTTTTTGATAAATAGTTGGTTCGCTAAAGAATATTTTTTTAGGACTAAAACCAAGATCTATCAGTTGGTCTTGTTGGCGGCTATCTTCAAAGCAGAAAGGAAGAGTTTTAATAATATTGTCAACCTGTGGCAAATATAGGCGCCACTCAAATAAGCCATGCTCTTGCGGAAGGAGGCCGGTAGCAAAAGTAGATAAAGCGGCGGCGGTGGTCGAAGGAAAAATTGTTGTCAGCGGAGAGATTATAGCCTTTTTGGGTAGAGAAAAATATTTTTGAAATCGCCTAAAAGATAGGTAGCCCAAACTGTCGACCAGAATTAAAAAAACATGAGAAAATTCCCCTTTGGGGAAAACATTGTTGGGTAGCTTTCGAGAAGCGTAGCAATTAGTTAATAAGTTAATGATTGCTTGTGGTAAGTTGGCAAAACTATAGTCTTCGTAGCGAGGCGGTACTAGAGCATTTTTGGTAAACAATGATGCCGTCTTATTATTAATCACTAAGGATATTATAACAATTGTTAGTAATTGGAAAAATCTTTTTGACTTATTGTTAAGATGACGAGAAGAGAGGGGAGTGCTAAAATAGCATAACGGTAATTTTTTTTATTTATTTTAATTTGCTAATTTATTAGAATAGAATTATGTTTTTTGAAGAGTTTAATTTATCAGGCGGCTTGAAAGTGTTATTACTTCCTGACCATAGTGAAAGCGTCACGGTTTTGGGTTTAGTAAGAGTTGGTTCTCGTTACGAGGATGAAAGCAGAGAAGGTTTGGCCCATTTTTATGAGCATATGGTTTTTAAGGGGACAAAAAAGTTTCCCTCTAAGCAAGATTTAGCCCTCGCGGTCGATGAAATTGGAGCCGAATATAATGGAGCTACTGCTCAAGAATATACCTATTATTATACTAAGACTGCTGGACGTGATTTTAGCGTTGGTTTGGATTTGATTTCGCAGTTATTATTGGAGCCTTTGTTGGCGAAAAAAGAAATTAGTGTTGAAAGGGGAGTTATTTTAGAGGAACTTTATATGTATCATGATGTTCCCCAGTATCGAGCCCAGATTGAACTGGCTAGATTATTGTTTCCTAATCACCCCTTAGGAGCCAGTGGTGTCGGTCGCAAAGAAACAATTACCAATTTTACTCAAAAAGATTTTGTTGATTTTAAGGAAACTTTTTATTGGTCGGGAGGAATAGTTTTGGTAGTAGCTGGAGGAATAAAAAATCTCTCTAGAATTAAAAAGGAAATAAATGCATATTTTTCTTCTCCCCCGAGAGGAGAAACGATTTCTTTTTGTCCATTTAGAGTAAAATCAGAAAGAGAAAAAATTAAAAAAGTTAATAAAGAAACTGATCAGGTTCATTTAGCGATGGGAGTACGGGCATTATCCAGGCAAGATAAAAGACGCTTTGCTCAGGGTTTGTTAAATATTATCCTTGGCGGCGGAATGTCTTCTCGGTTGTTCCAGGAGATTAGAGAAAAACGAGGTTTATGTTATTCGATTAATTCCTCGACGGAATTATTTAATGAAGTGGGTTTTTTTGAGATTACGGCCGGGCTGAATAAGGAAAGGTTGGCTGAGGCAATAAGAGAAATTAAAAACCAGCTGTTTTTATTAGCCGAAAAGAGAGTTAAAAGAGAGGAACTAGATAAGGCGAAACATTTTTTTGAGGGGAAATTATTTTTATCCTTGGAAGATTCTTATAAGAAGGCTCATTTTTACGGCAAGCAACTATTATTAGAACCAGATGTCAAAAGCGCGGATCAGGTGCTAAAGATAATTAAAAGTGTTGATGAATCCGATATTTTGTCGGTTGCCAAAGAAATATTTTCTCCAGAAAAAATTAAAATTGCTTTAGTTGGCAGCCTTAAGGGAGGTGATACTTAATGGAACAATCAGTAGTTTTAGTTAAACCAGACGGCGTTGTCAGGGGGTTGATTGGTGAGATTGTTAGTCGTTTTGAGAAAGCCGGTTTAAGACCAATGGCAATGAAAATGATTTGGATTGACGAGAGTTTGGCTTTTAAACATTATGGGGTTGACGATGAGTGGTTTGAAAATATTGGTCAAAAAATTCGCCAATTTTATGAAGAACACGGTATGGATCCTAATGAGGAGTTTGGAAAAATGACTAATCATCAAATGGGAGAAATGGTTCAAAAATGGAATGTTGCCTACTTAACAGAGGGTCCGGTTTTGGCTATGATTTGGGAAGGTCCAGCTGGCACGGTGGAAATAATCAGAAAAATCGTTGGTCCGACTTATCCGATTTCGGCTCCTCCGGGAACAATTCGAGGTGATTTTGGTCTTGATTCCCCTGATATTACCAATGCCGAAAAGAGATCAATTCATAACTTAATTCACGCCTCAGGAACGGTTGAAGAAGCGGCCAGAGAAAGGCAGTTGTGGTTTAAGGAGAATGAAATTTATTCTAAAGAGTTTGAGAAAAAATAATCTAACCTTTCAAGGGGGATTATTTTTATTTGGTGCTATTGTTGGGGTGGGTGTTTTTACTTTGCCCTTTATTGTTTACCAATCGGGATTAATTAAGGGAATGATTGTTTTGGTTTTGGTGGGTTTGATTAGTTGGTTATTGAATTTGGCCTATGCACAACTGATATTGGCTTCTGGGGAAAATTGTCAGCTAGCCAGTTATGGTCGGAAGTATTGGGGCCGGGCTGGTGGTTTAGTGGGTAGCTTGACGATACTGATTAATATTAATGGAACGCTTCTGGTCTATTTAATTGGTACTGGTGATTTTTTGTATTTTTTATTTCCTTGGTTAACTTCTTTTTTTTGGGGTCTAATTTTCTTTATAATTGCCTTTTGGATAATGGTATTTGGTTTAAAGTCAATTGCTCGAGTTAATACTATTGTTGTCTGGTTGTTAATTTTATTGCTTGTTAGCTTTTTCTTTTGGGGTGCTATTAGAATTAGCCCAAATAATTTTGCCATTAGTCCGGGCAATAATTTAATTCAGTTATTTTCAGTTTTTTTCTTTTCTTATGCTGGTGCCGCGGTAATACCGGAACTTGGGGAGATTTTAAAATTTGAAAGAAAACCAGTGTTTCGGGCAATAACCGTGGGAAGTCTATTGCCAGGGATTTTATATGGTTTGTTCATTGTGGTGGGGTTGGGCTTATTGGGTGGCGGGGTATCAGAGGAGTTTATTTTTGGCTTAAGTAATATATCTTTAGTTTGGGCAAGAATAATGGCGGCATTAGCGATATTAGCAATTATTAGTTCTTTTTTTGCTTTTGGATTTACTTTAAAGGAGTTTTGGCATCAGGATCTGGGCTTTAGTCAATCAATATCTTTAATTTTTACTTTTTTACCGTCGTTACTATTTTATTTATTTGGTAGTCGGGATTTCTTAGGAGTGATTATTTTTACCGGTGGAGTCTCTTGTTTATTAATGATATTGGTAATTTTATCCTGTTGGCTAAAAGAAAAAAAATGGTCACGTTCATAATGTTATTAGGGATTGTTTTGTAAGGTAGGGGAAGTTTTTGATAAAGTCGGAGAGCCGGGATTTGAACCCGGGGCCTCTAGCTCCCGATGCTAGCGCGCTAAGCCACTGCGCCACTCTCCGTTTAAGGTTCTATATAAAGTTTTATTTAGTTTATTTTAGCCTGGACTGTGTTAAAATTCAAATTGTTCTCTGGCTGACGTAGCTCAACGGATAGAGCAGTCGCCTCCTAAGCGACCGATGAAGGTTCGATTCCTTCCGTCGGCACAAAAGTGTGAGGACAAGTGACAAAAAAGCAGTTTATTCTAAGGAAATAGAATAAAGGTCGGAGGGTTGGTTTTTGTTTAATGATGTTAAAATGAGTAATTGTTTACCCGAGGGGAAAGGGAAAACATAGTTATCTTCAAATGGTCCCGAATAGATAGTGGTTTGGTTTTGGCCGTCATATTCAATAACTTCGATTGAAAGATTTTTCTTAGTGATTAGCAAGTGGCGGGAAGTGGTAAACCAACTAACTTCGGTTTCCTGACTTTCCAGAACCAGGAAATTTTTATCTTCTTTATTGTCATAAACATACCAGGAACCAGGTTTTAGTTGGCGATTTTCTTTTTGGGTTGAAGTGCCAATAATTTCCCTGGTGATAAATTTTTCGGGTAGATTTATTTCCTTTTTAACTTGGTAAAGAATTTTTTGTTCGTCGGGAGAAAAAACTAAATTGACCGCCTGATCAATTAAAATATCTTGAAATTTTTCGGGTAATTCCTCAAAAAGCTGTTGAAAGTCGAGATTATTTTGTTCTTGCCATTCGGCTAAAGTTTTTAAGGCAAGGTTTTCTCTTTCCCCAATCAATGGTGGGGTGGTAAAGTCGTAAGACTGATTAGTATCAAGAAGGAAATAATCCTTTTTATTATTGGAGCTAGGGACAATCATAATTATTTTTCTGGAGTCTGGTGACCAGCGAATAACCGCTTCTTCAAAATTAAAATCGGGTCTTAGTTGGATAAAAATTCTTGATTGAAAAGAACGACCCAATGGCTTTTCAGCCAAATTGATAAGCCATAAGCCAATTTTGTTTTCTTCTGGCTCAAGAGCGGCAACAGCTTCACTTTCTTCTTCTTGGTCATTACTTGAAAGATTTTCCTTAATTGTTGCCTCTTTGGTTATATTGTCTGACTCTTTCTCGGAAATAACAAAATAAACTATTTTGGTGCCGTCGGGAGAAATTTGTGGGCGGTTGGCTCCAGTAAAGCTTAGTGCTTTTAAATCGGGGGCAATGGGGAAAAGACGAGCATTAGTTTCAGAAACCACCTCCCTTTCGATAATAATGGTTTTTTTCCAGGTGGCAAAACCGGGTTTTTTAATTTCTATTTGATAGTGTCCCGGCGATAAGTTTATTGTTTGGTTGGTGGCCGTTTTTAATTTTCCGTTAATCCAAACCTGAGCCCCTTCAGGAACAGAGTTGGCCGATAGAATTCCGGTTGGTTGAAGGGTCTTATTACCAGTGTCTATTCGATAACCTCTAACAAAGAAGCCAACCACCAGTGTTAAAACAACAACTAAAATTAGACTGGCAAGAGTAATTAAATTTCTTTTTTGACCCCGATTCATATCTTAACTTGAAATATAATATCACAAAAATAAAGATGAAGCTATTTTTTTAGGAGCATTTTAGATTTTTTAAATAACTTATCGACGGTTGTTAGTGAGTGCTATAATTAATTTACATTAGTTATTTTTTAGCCCCCAATGTATAAGAAAATATCAAATATTATCAAAGGACTATCACCAAGACGGGTTGGTATTGATTTGGGAACAGCGAATTGTCTAGTTTATTTGGAGGGTAAAGGGATTGTTTTAAATGAGCCAACGGTGGTTGCGGTTGCTTTTGATGATAACCGAGTAGTAGCTGTTGGCCGGGAGGCAAAAAAAATGCTCGGTCGAACACCGGAAAACATTGTAGCCTCTCGGCCTCTAAGGGAAGGCGTGATCGCCAATTATCGTATTACTGAGGCAATGATTCGTTATTTTATTCGTGAGGCTTTAGGGCCTCATTTTATGAAACCAGAGGTGATGGTTTGTATTCCCACCGGGGCGACTCAAGTAGAGAGGCGGGCGGTAATGGAAGCTACCATTCAGGCTGGAGCAAAAACAGTTTATTTAATCGATGAGCCTTTGGCAGCGGCAATTGGTGCTCAAATGCCGATCGCCGAGGCTTCAGGCAACATGATTGTTGACATTGGGGGTGGATCGACTGAGATTGCGGTAATTGCTTTGGGAGGAGTAGTAGTTCACGACTCCTTACGAGTGGGTGGAAACCTTATCGATGAGGCGATTATGGCCTATTTAAGAAAAAATTATAACTTAATTATCGGTGATCAAACAGCAGAAGAAGTAAAAATTAAAATCGGTTCTGCCACTAAACCGGAAAAAGAGGATAAGATGGAAATTAAAGGGCGAGATTCTTTGTTGGGATTACCTCGCTCAATAGAGTTGACTAGTAGTCAAATAAACGAAGCGATTCAACCGGTTTTGACCCAAATGGTTGGTGCAGTTAAGGGTGTTTTGGAAGACACTCCACCAGAACTGGCTCGGGATATTATTGACAAGGGAATTGTCTTTTCCGGAGGAACTAGTTTATTAAAAAACCTTGATCGGTTGATGACTGAGGAGATTGGTGTGCCTTGTTTTGTCGCTCCTGACCCGATACTTTGTATTGTAAAGGGAACAGGCATTGCCATTGAAAACATTGATCTTTATAAACGAGCAATCAGCAAACAATAACAAATTAAGGTTTTTTGGTAAAACAAAAACATGGCAAAAATTGACATTTTGGGTGTTAAGATTAACACCCAAAGCAAAGAGGAAATTTTAGAGAAGGTTTCTAAAATAGCCGCCGATAACCAGAAACATTACATTGTTACCCCTAATCCAGAATTTATTGTTTTGGCTCAAAAAAATAAAGAATTTGCCGCTATTTTAAATAAAGCGGCCTTAGCAATACCAGATGGTATTGGTCTTGTTTGGGCTTCTAGACTTCTTTACGGTAAAAGAGGTTGTAAAGAAAGAGTCGCTGGTGTTGATTTAATGACTGACATTTGTCGGATAGCTCCAAAAAATGACTGGTCAGTTTTTCTGTTGGGTGCCAAAGATGGAATAGCCCAAAAATGTGCCCTAAATTTAAAAGAAAAATATGGCCTGAATGTTTTGGGAACTCATTCTGGTTGGGCCGATTCATCAGGTGATAAAGAAAATAGAAAGATTATTAAAGAGAAAATTGGCCAAAAAAGTTGTCATTTTATTTTTGTTGCCTATGGAGCTGGAAAACAAGAACAATGGATTAGGCGAAATTTAGAAAAAATTCCGGTAAGGGTTGCCGTGGGTGTGGGGGGGTCGTTTGACTTTTTAAGTGGGCGAGTTAAACGAGCACCAAGACTATTTAGAGACCTAGGATTGGAGTGGCTATGGCGATTGTCTAAAGAGCCTTGGAGGTGGAAAAGGCAAATATCGTTATTGAAGTTTGTTTTTTTGGTAATTAACAAAAAACTAAAAAATAGACCATAGAGGACTAGTCTTTTTTTTCCTGGATACCCAAAAGCCAAAGAACCTGTTCTTTACGGTAGCGGCGATCGCCTCGGGAATTGATTCGTATTGCCGGTAATTTACCTCGTTTGCCCCAACGCTTAATTGTCAGTGGAGATACGCGCAATAATTCAGCAACCTCACGAACAGTTAATAAATCAGGAAGGCTATTAAGAGATAGTTTTTTACTAGCCGATACTTTAGGAGTATTCATTATTATAGGTTTCTTAATTAGGTTTTCTAGTAATAAATATATCAAAATATTAATTATTTTGTCAAGAGGAAAAAAATAACTATAATATAAATAGCCTTAAAAGATGTCTTTTGAGGTGTTAATTAACAGAGAAGTAAAATAATCAAAAAACTAAATTGTTAGAAGTTGACAGATTTGCTTTTTCTTATTAATCATTGACTTTAGTTGAACCTTATGGTAAAAATAAGTCTGTTTTCGCCAAAGACAGCAGGTGCTTATTGTTTTCTTAAAGCTTAATTTCCTGCCGAGGTAACCAAAATAAGGGTTGTTCATAATTGGTAACACCTCGGCAAGAGGTGTTTTTTTATGGTCAAACAAACAAAAGTTTACGAAATCGACGACTTAAAAGCCAAGATTAAAGATTCTAAAGGGTTTTTTTTGGTTGGTTATCAGGGTTGGGATGCTAATTTCTTTAATCAATTACGTCAGAGAGTTGGTCAGGTGGGGGGACAATTGAAAGTAATACGTAATAGTCTCTTTGGTCGGGCGATTGAAGATAATGTTGACCTTGATCAGCCAATAACTGGACCAACGGTCTGTTTGTTTAGTTTGACCGACGAAACGGCTCCCCTGTCAACCCTTTGCGATTTTTTGAAGGAAAATAGCCTTGATCCGGACCTAAAGCTGGGTTTTTTTACTAAGACGAAGCAATATTTTGACGGTTCAGAGATGCTTCGATTAGCCACTTTGCCTTCGATAGATAATCTTAGGGCAATGTTGGTTGGAGGATTAGCTGCCAATTTAAGTCATCTACTATTTACCCTTGGTGCACCAATACAAAATTTTACCTCAACTATTAGAGTGTTACAAAATCAACAAGGAGGTGAAAAATAGTGACTGAGGATAAGAAAAAGAAAGAAAATAAAGAACAATCAAAAAAAGTTGGTCAATTAATCGAGGAAATCGGTTCATTGTCTGTTTTGGAGTTAGCCGATTTGATTAGTGCTCTAGAAGAAAAATTTGGTGTTTCCGCTATTACTAATGTTCCAGTTGCTCAAGCGGCTGTTAGTGACAGTGTTTCAACAGAAGAAAAGTCAGCCTATACGGTGTCTCTTCAAGAAATTGGTAGTAATAAAATTGGCCTGATCAAGGCAGTCAGGGAAATTAATCCAAACTTGGGTCTCAAAGAGGCTAAGGAATTGGTAGAGAGTGCTCCTGTCGAAATTGTTAAGGATGTTAAAAAAGAAGAGGCAGAGGAAGCTGCCAAAAAACTAGAAGAAGTCGGGGGCAAGATAGAATTGAAATAATACTGTCTGTGGTAGAATAGGTCTTATGGTAAACATTGGTAAGTTCTTAATAGAGGCTCAAAACGAGCTTAAAAGAGTTGTTTGGCCGACCAAAAGAGAAATTATCAATTTAACCGTGGTAGTGATTATTATTTCTCTTGTCGTCGGCCTCTTTTTAACTGGATCGGACTTTATTTTCAGTCGACTAATTAGATTGATTATTGGTTACTAGGCTTAAAAATTATGGTAGATAAAAAAAAGACTAAGAATCACTGGGTGATTAACGAGAACGATCATCCCAATGCTAAATGGTATATTCTTCACACCTACTCTGGCCAAGAAGCCAGGGTGGCCAAAATATTGCAACAAAGAATACAATCATTAAAATTAGAAGATAAATTTTTCGAAGTTTTAATACCAACTGAGGAGAGGATGAAAATCAGGTCAGGAAAACGTTTTACTAAAGAAGAAATGCTTTTTCCTGGCTATATTTTTATTAAGATGGTTTTTGACGATAATTCTTGGGCGGCTGCTCGAGGAAGTGAAGGGGTGACCGGCTTTGTCGGTGCTGGTGATCAGCCAATTCCGGTAACAGAAAGAGAAATTAAGGTGATTAAGAACTACTTAGCAACAGAAAAACCGAAATATACGGTCAAGTTTACTGTTGGCGAAGCAGTAAAAATTGTTGATGGGCCGTTTTCTGGGTTCTTGGGGACAATTGACAATATTGACAAGGAAAGAGGAAAATTACGAGTAATGGTGTCTATTTTTGGCAGAGAAACTCCGGTAGAACTTGATTTTCTGCAAGCGAGAAAAGCTTAATAAAATTAACGGAGACAGTTATGGCTAAAAAAATTATTTCCAAGATTAAATTGAATTTACCAGCCGGGGAAGCAACTCCGGCTCCACCAGTGGGTCCGGTATTAGGTCAGCATGGTATTCCGATTATGGACTTCGTTAAACAATATAATGCTCAAACGGTTGACAAGAAGGGCAGCGTTATTCCGGTGGAAATTACTGTTTATGAGGATCGAAGTTTTAATTTTATTACCAAATTGCCACCAGTATCAGATTTTATTAAAAAAGTTTTGAATTTGTCAAAGGGGTCAACGGAGCCGGGTCGAAATTTGGCTGGAACTCTAACCGATAGTCAGATTACCAATATTGCCAAGGAAAAAATGTCAGATTTTAATACTGACAACCTAGAGGCGGCTAAAAAAATTATCATCGGGGTTGCCAAAAGCATGGGCGTGGAGGTGAAATAATGGGACAAAAAAAGACAGTTACTATCAAAAACAATGGAGCAAGTGTTGATCCTGAAGTTGGTGCTGATCAAATGGTTGATCGGGCTCAAAAATCTAGTTCAAAAAAAAAGTCAACCAAAAAAACAAAGAAAAATGAAGATAAGAAAGGAAAGTCCGCTTCTAAAGTGAAGAGAACCTCTCTTGGAGCAAAATATTTGAAAGTTAAAAAATTGGTTGATAAAAACAAGGTTTATCCTGTTAAAGAAGCAGTATCCTTATTGGCTAAAACAGCCTGGGCCGGTTTTGATGAAATGGCCGAAGCCCACTTAGTGATAAAGCAGGAAAATTTTTCAACTCGGGTTAATTTTCCTTATTTTAAAGGAAAGAAAAAGTTAATTGCTATTGCTGATGATAAGGAAACAATGACCAAGATAGAATCAGGCCGCATTGATTTTGATGTTTTATTGGCTAGTCCTAAGATGATGCCTAAGTTGATTCCCTACGCTCGAGTTTTAGGCCCTCGAGGGCTGATGCCTAACCCAAAGGAAGGAACAGTTACTCTTGATCCAGCTAAAAAAGCTAAGGAGTTGGCAAGTTCGGGAGTAAAAATTAGAACAGAGAAAAAGTTTCCCTTAATCCATACAGTTTTCGGCCGGACCAGTCAAAAGTCAACAGAATTAAAAGATAATTTAGAGGCCCTCATTAAAGCAGTTGGTCGACATAATATTAAAAAATTAGTAATTTCATCTACGATGGGGCCTGGTATTAGGGTTTGTTTTAGCGACTGATTATCGCTTCTTCACAAGATTGACACTTATACCCCTTTTTGCTAATATTAAGCTAGTCCTGCCATTGAGGAGAAAGACTGCATGAGAGTCTTCCTCACCAAGCAAAAGTGTATGGGATCCGAGAAGTTCTTGTCCGTAAAAAGTCAAGACAGGAACCCACCTGGTTTAACCGGGGAACACTTCTGCAGTAACCTCAGAGGCGGGACTTTTATTGCCCTATTTTTAAAAAAGAGAGAGAGCTTGGTTAGCCTCCTTTAAGTTTTTTTTGGAGAAAAAAAATAGGACGAATTAAACAATAATTCTTTTGTTCTCCTTTACCTGAAGGTTCAATTCCCCCATAATTAAAAAAATCTTTAAAAAAATTTTAGGTTAACCAAAAGAGAAAGGTGGTAATAATAAGATTAATGATTGGGACCAGGAAGAGATTGATGAGTGATTGACCAGAAAAAATGGGTAGAAAAACCAAAATTATTAAAAAAATACCATATTGTTTTAAGATCTGTTCGGTAGTTTGAGCTATTTTTTTTGGCAAGATACCGATTAAGATTTTGCTGCCATCAAGAGGATATATTGGCAAAAGGTTAAAAATTCCCAAAATTACATTAAGATGGATTAATCCTGGTAGTAAATTGTCGATGACAAAATTGTTTATTCCTATTTGATAAGTTGACCACCAAAAAAAACTAAAAAAAAGCGCCGATATCAAATTGGCTGCTGGTCCACCCAGAGATATTAAAGCAGTGTCTCGACGAGGATTATTAAGGTTGAATTCATCAATCGGAACCGGTTTTCCCCAACCAAAGCCAAAAAAAAGAAGCAGTAATGTTCCGATAGGATCTAGGTGGGCAAGAGGATTAAGAGTTAATCGGCCGGAAAATTTAGCAGTCGGGTCACCGAATCGGTCAGCAACCCAAGCGTGAGCGGCTTCATGAACAGAAAGGGAAAAAAGAAAACTGATAGTAAAAATTAATAAAGAGAAGGGGTTTTCCAAACCTGCGAACATAATATAAATTGAAAAAGTAACTTTACTGTGTTAGTATAACATACGAAATTAACCCATTTTTAAAAATATGAAGTGTCAAGTTTGTGCTAAAAAACCAGTAGTCGGCAATAAAGTAATTAGAACTGGAACTGGAAAATGGATCAAGAAGAGAGTAAAGGTGGTTCGTAAACCCAACTTACAAAAGACCACCTTGTTGGTTTCCGGACAAGAAAAAAAAACAATTGTTTGCACCAGTTGTCTTAAGAGGTTTAAAAAAGAAGGTAAAGTAAAGGTTTATCTTAACCAATAATCTAAAAGAGCGACTAAGTCTGTTTTAAGGCTAGGAGAATTTAACAACACCACTAGAACTGCTTTTTGTTCTTTTTTAGCCAATCCCACTAAGCAATAACCAGCCGAATCGGTATAACCGGGTTTTAATCCAAATAATCCGGGGTAAGTTCTCTCTAATCCTAAGTTGTTAATTAAATAATGTCTTTGGTGGTCGCTATTGGCTTCAATAGCAATACTATCGGTGGCAGCGATTTTACCCAAACTGGGAAACTTATCAAGGGCATAATAAGATAAAATGGCCAACTCATAAGCTGTGCTTTGATTAGGAGGAGTGTGTTTTTCGTCTAGACCGTGAGGATTATAAAAACGGGTGTTATTCAGTCCAAGCTGATTAGTTTTTTCATTCATCAAATGAACAAAAAGAGCGGTTCGGCCGGTAATATTTTCGGCGATGACGGTAGCGGCATCATTGCCGGATACTAACATTAATCCATAAAGCAATTCTTCCAGAGTTAGCTTTTCTTTGGTTTTTAGATTCATTGTGGCCTCACCAACCTGAGTGGCCTGGTGAGAAACAACCATTTTAGAATTAAGTGGAGCCGATTCTAAAGCAACAAGTGCGGTCATAATTTTGGTCAAGGAAGCGATTGGCAAAACTTGATTAGCCTCTTTGGCATAAAGGGTTTGATTGCTATTTAAGTCAACGACCAGGGCAGACTTAGCTAAAACATCAACCTGGGCAGTTGCTAGGTTACTTAGTCGATCTTCGGGTGACCAAATTGGCTTTTTATCTTGACTCCAAGCAGCGATAATTTTGCCTACATCAGGAATTGGCGATAATAACGGCCTTTTATTATTATGGTAGCGGACAAAGAGTGATGTTGCTAATAAGAATATTAAACAAAAGAGATTGGTAATAAAAATCCTTTTAAATTTCATTCAAGAAAAGACTTTTAATTAGGTTTTTATTCCAAACGATTGGTTTGCGTCCAGGAAATTGTATCAGGTCAAGTTTTAGATAATTTTTTTCTTTGTGGGCACTAATAATTTTTATTCTTTGACCGTTAATAATAGTGTAAGTACCGGGCCAGGGATAAAAGGCCCTAATCATTCTATCAACTTTATTGGTTAGGTTTCGATTTCCTTTTAGAGCCTTTTTTAGCCAAGAAGCCTTGATTTGACCGTCTTGGCGAGAGAGTAATTTGGTAAAAGTAGCTTGGTGATGATTTTGCGGCTCAGGGGGAGTGTGTCCCTCTAAGTAGTTAGGTAATTTTTCGGCTAGTAGTTGGGCTCCAAGATGAAAAAGATTTTTGGCTAATGATTCTTGAGTGTCATTGTCTTTGATGACTAGTTTTTTTTGGGCGATAATTGGCCCATGATCGATTTTATTATCAATAAGAAATAAAGAGACGCCAGTTATTCTATTATTATTGAGGATAGCTTGAACAACTGGAGTTGGTCCTCGAAATTGAGGTAAAAGCGACGGATGAACATTAATGATCCCCTGAGGAAAGAGATTTATTAGTCGCTGGGGAATGAGGTTGCCATAAGCAGCCAAGAGGGCCAAGTCCGGTGTTTGTTGTTTTATTATTTGATAACTTTTAAAGTTGAGCTTGGTTGGAGTGATTAGAGGCAATTTGTTTTTTTTAGCAAATTGTTCGACTGGCGTTGGGGTAATTGATTGCCCCCTTCCGGTTGGGCGTGGAGGCTGGGTAACAATGGTGGCTATTTTCAAGTAGGGTAAAGAAAGGGCCTTTTTCAAAATAATGAGAGAGTCTTTTTCTGAACCAAAGAAAACAGTAGAGAAGACAATGTTTTTTTTCATAACCGGTTAAAAATATCTTGAGGCGAGATTTCCTTTAATTGACCATTTTTTTCTTCACGGTAAAGTTGACCGTCTTGTTTGATGATTCTTTCGGGAAAAAGTTTCCCTTTTAAATGATCTAGTTCATGTTGAAAAACGATAGCGCCTAACCCGGTTAGGTTTTTTTGTCTTTTTTTACCATCAAGATCTAACCATTGGGCGGATATTTTGGGCCAACGCCTGACAGTTCCATAAAATTTAGGTAATGATAGACACCCCTCCAGGAATGGTTGAACTTGGCCATGATGGTGATTATCTTCTTCAGCATCGGTAATGGTAAAGTATTGTTTTTTTGGGGAATGACTAACAATAACAGGATTAATAAAAATCTGTGGCTTCTTTTGAGGAAGATTGATTATAAATATGGTTTTGTTTTGGCCAATTTGGGGAGCTGCCAAACCAATACCCCCATCGATCAAAGAGTTGATTAATTGGTTGACCAGGCCCTTAGTTTGATTATCAATTTTAGCAATGGGAACAGAAGATTTCCTTAGAATTGGGTTCGGGGCGGTAATGATTTTCATAAAGTTATTATAACAAGATAGAATAGTGTGAGCAAAGCGAACACTAGGCGTTACGCGCGAAGCTATAACAAGATAGAATAGTGTGAGCAAAGCGAACACTAGATATCTTAGACTTCTCTTGAAGTAGAAAAGCCTAGTTTTTGGTTAATTTCTATACACTCAAAAGAGTTGTTTTGGCGGGTCGGGCAATTTATTTGGGTAAGATTTGTTCTAATAATTTTTGCCCCTCTTGATGATCAGGGTTCAGGTTGTTAATTAAAAACGTTAATGTTTCTTCAGCCTTATCGGGTTGGTTGTTTTTTTGATAGAATTTAGCCAGCCAATAATAGGCTTCTTGGTAATTGGGTTTTAATTTGATGGTTTGTTCCAGCCAAGAAATGGCTTGAGCAAGATCCCCCAATTGACTAGACAAAACAGCCAGATTATAAGTAATTTTTGGGTTCACTGGTGCTAACTGGTGAGCTTCTAAAAGAGATTGGTATGATTGGTCTAAATATTCAGATTTAATTTGGGAAAGAAGGTAGTATGTTTGAGATTGTTGTCGGTAAAAATTGAGCTGATAAGGGTTAAGCCTGATAGCTTCTTGAGTTAGTTCTTGGGCTTGATCAGTAAACCTGACTGCTTCTTGGCTGTTATTTTCTTGATTAAAAATAATAGCTAAATAAGCACAATTAGAGGCCATTTTGCTAAGATAAAGAGGTTCTTTGGGATTAAGTTGTCTAGCTTTTTGATAAATTGGGTAAGCCTGGGAGTAGGAGTTTTGTTGAGATTTCTTTTCGGCTTGGGAAAAATAATAGTCAGCCAGCCAATAGCGAGTTAACCAGAAAATAAGATTAAGGGCAACTAGTCCGATTACAACCAGAGCGATTTTTTGGTATTCAGAGCAGTAGTTAGCGAGCTTCTTGGTTTGATCTTGCCTTTTAAGGCAATAAGCCAACGCTGGCATTAAGAAAAATAATAAGTTAGTAACTACGACAGAAAAACCAAAAAAATTGGTAATTAGAATCGTTACATAACCGGCTAAAATAGTTAGAGAAAAGATTTGATAACGGTGATTTTTTTTGACCAAAGAGGCAAGGTAAATTATAGTGGTGACAATTAGGCCAAAATAGGTAGTGAAACCAACTATTCCAGTGGTAGCCAGATAATTAAGGTATTCGTTATGGGCTTTATTGTATAAAAAGTCCCATTCTGAAAGAAGGTTATGACTTTGTGGTTGATACCAATAGTAAGAGTAGGCAAATGTTTCTGGTCCGGTTCCTAACAGGGGATAGTTTTTGAAGATATCGATAGCTCCACGCCAAACAGTTTTCCTGATATCAGCAGTAGCACTACCCAAGTCGGGATTAGTTTCCTGGTAACTATTTTTTTCCGTACTCCATTTTGGTAATGATTGAGGATCGGTTGGTGATAGGTGGGTAAGGTAATTATTAATTTGGGCAAAAGGGGAGAGGAATATTACGGTTAACAAAAGACCGATAACGCCAAAAAAGAACAATATCTTTTTATAGTTGAAGGCGATTGAAGGTTTAATAGTTGCGATTAGCCAGAACAGGGGATAAATTAGCCAAAAAGACAGAAACCCAGACCGGGAACGAGTGAAAAGAAGAGCAGTAAAAGCAATTGGAAAAATTAAACCAAAAATAAAGGAGTTAGTATCTTTTTTTAAAAAAAAAGCTAAGCTTAAAAAAATTAGAGCATTAATCCAGGCGGCCAACCAGTTGGGTTGACCTATGGTAGAAAAGATTCGGGCAGGAACGTCTTGGTTCCAAAATTGATTATCGATACCCAGTTTTTGTAGAATTCCATATAGAGAAACAATAGCCAATGAAAACAAACAATATTTTAAATACTTTTTGGCTTGTTGTGCTTTAATATTACTGACTAGGCCAAAGTATAAAACGATGTAGGCGATGAAAGACAGAAGACCGCCGTTTTGTCGGGTATAGTAACCCCAGAAGGAGGTGTGTCGATTAATAGAGGTGATAGTGGCAATTATTTGACCCAGTAGAAAGATTATTAAAGGCCAAAAAAGCGGTGTTTTTTGAAAAATAATCTTTTTCTGGATAATCATTTTGCTTGCCCAGGCAGTCAGGACAATTATTGTCATAAAGTAAACAAAAATCATCTTATTAAACTCAAATAGCTCGTAATTGACAGTAGTAAATATTAAGGGGGTAAGAAGAAAAAGGAGCGAAAAGGTTGTTTCCAGGACTTTTTGACAAAGTAAGTTGATTTTTTGTTGATTCATTTTTTAATAAAACATAGTGAATTTCTTAAGTGAAAATTGGGGTTGGTTGGGGACATTTGGTGGACCCGAGGGGATTTGAACCCCTGACCCCTTGTATGCCATACAAGTGCGCTAGCCGCTGCGCCACGGGCCCTTTCAAAAAGAAAGCTATTTAGTTGTTAATAGCTTGTTAAACTCACCGATAAGTTATATTTTATTAGACAAGTTTGATTTTAGCAAGAAAATAGATTTTTGTGTTAAAATTAGCTTTGAGTGATGTTTCTTGTCACCCTAGCCTTAGTTGGTTAGAGCAACTGTTTTGCCTGCCTGTCTTAAGCCGATGTAGCTTAATGGTAAAGCGGTGGTTTTGTAAACCACTGACGGCAGTTCGATTCTGCCCATCGGCTCAAGATTCCGGCGGGTAGGTAAACGGTAGGTCCTCGGTTCAAATCCGAGAGGTGGCTCTTTTAGAAAAAATTATGCCGATGTGGCTCAGTGGTAGAGCACGTCTTTGGTAAAGACGGGGCCATGGGTTCGATTCCCATCATCGGCTCAGAAACTTAATGATGGGCGAGAACCCATCAAGGGTTTTTGTTTTGGGAGCAGGAAGAATAGTTTTTCAAGGGTTATCGAAGATTGTTGAGATTAGAAATAATTTTCGGGTTGGTCTTCGATTCCCATCATCGGCTCCTAAGTCACTTAAAAATTTAAATTTGATTAGTTTAACTAATTAAAAGGAGGGGATAAATTATGGCTAAAAAGGGTAATAGAGTCTTAATTGGTTTGTTTTGTTCTATTTGTAAAAATAGAAACTATGTTACTGAGAAAAATAAGATTAATCTACCAGAGAAGATAACGATTAAAAAATATTGTTCAAAGTGTAAAAAAGCAACAATTCATAAAGAAACAAGCAAATTAAAATAATTTCCTTTAGGGCTGTCGGTTAACTGGTAAACCACGGGTCTCCAAAACCCGGACTGAGAGTTCGAGTCTCTCCAGCCCTGCACAGGATTAGTTGTTAAGGTGATATTAGGATGTTACCTTTTGTGCGAAAGCGTTTTTTTAAGGATTTTGCTGTTGGTATAAGGACCAGTCTTGACTATTAACGACCCCATCATTGTTGATGTCAAATTCAGGATCTGAAGTGCCGAATTTTTCAACAAAATCACCCAAAATGTATTTGTTTTGTTCTGGTGCTGTAGGAGAAGGAGCAATAGTGCCATCTTTGGTTGCTTCTAGTTCAGTTTGGTTATCATAGTCAGATTCTAGTTGAGCGTTTTGAGTCTGGGGGGATGATGTTTGATTAGCAGGAACAGCTTCGGTAGTTGCCTTGGTGGTAAAAGAGTAAGGAGCGCCACCGTCATCATAAATTTGGTCTCCAATCCGAACTCTGAAATAATAAATTGTTTCTGGCAACAAGGGAGACAGGGTTAAGTTGTGATTAGCAGTCTGATTAGTTTCGGCAGATCGAAGCAAAAAACTACCTGGAGTAGTACCATACTCGATTTGACCAATGACCGGAGTAGTTGTTTGCCAAACAATAGTAGCCGAATTAGCAGTTATGCTAGTGACTCGAATTCCTTGCGGTTGTTGCTGACCAGTCGCTTGCCCAAAAAAGTTTTTAACTTTATCCAAACCTAAAACCAGACCAGCAATGAGGCCAATTGCTAAAAGTAAAGCAACAATAATAACAATCTTTTTTTTATTCTTCATTGTCAGAAATTTGCCCTTTTTGATTTAGATTAGAAAACAAAAATTAATCCCAGAATCATTAAAAGAATTCCTCCGCCAATTATAAGAGCGGTTGGTTCTAAGAAACCAGTTTGGGGCAGATCTTGACCGGTGGCAATAGTAGGAGTTACTGTTGTACCAGTAACAACATAAGAGGCATTAACGTTGTTGGCGCAGATAATAATATCACTATCACTGGTTGAGTTAATATTAGAGTCAGTGGTACTGCCCTGTTGGCAAACAAAATTAACCGTGGCCGTTCCGGCAGCCTTACCTCTAAAAGTAATTGTTGCTAATGTACCAGTTCCTGATTTTGGGCTACCGGTATTGGCTACACCGTAGATTTCTACTTTACCCAAAGTAGTGGTTAGGGTAGTAATGGTTGGAAAAAACGTTCCTTCGCTAACACTAACTACTTCCAGCAAAGAAGAATTATATTGAACAATAGCATCAACCCCAGACGACAATTGACCACCAGTATCAACGGAAACAACAACATTAAAGTTTACTCCGGTAGCAACCTCTTTGACGGTTGGGCTTAGTGATAAATGTGGAGTGGCCGTTTGGGCTAAAAGGGGAAATGGAGCGGCCAAAAACAAAAAAATACAAAATATTAAGGCCACTACATTATATTGACAACTAAAAGACCGATATTTTCTCCTCATTAAAATTCATAATATCCTAAATTTCGAGGGCCGTCAAGAAGAAAAATAACATCTTTTAAACCTCTTTTGCAAGAGGTTTAAAAGATGACTTTTTTCTATAAATTAAAACTGGAAGCAATAACTTGCTGTGGAGATAGGTGAAATAAAAAAATGCTTAAACAAAAAAACCCTGAAGATAATTTTTGATCTTTTTAATGCTATACTATTTAAATAATGTGGAAGAGCTTATTTGCCAAAGTTTCTCCAGGTATTGCCATTGATTTGGGAACGGCCAACACTTTAGTTTATCAAAAGGGTCGAGGTTTGATTTTTAGAGAACCTTCGGTGGTAGCTAGACAAAAGAAGTCAAAAAAAGTATTGGCTGTTGGCTCTAAGGCTAAAAAAATGATCGG
>JAQVFF010000033.1 GCA_028697345.1 Candidatus Shapirobacteria bacterium | reverse complement strand
TCTATTGGAATTAGCCCAAAAGGACGAGCGGGTAATAGCCTTGAGTCCGGATTTGGCTTCTTCGACTAAAATAGAACGACTATCTTCCAAACTTGAAGAAGGTCGGTTTTTTAACCTGGGAGTAGCTGAACAGAATGCAGTCGGGGTGGCGGCAGGATTGGCAATGGAGGGATTTGTTCCTTTTTTATCTTCTTTTGCTGTTTTTATTCCGGGGAGAGCCTTTGATCAAATTAGGGTTTCTGTTTGTCAAAATAAGGCTAATGTTAAATTAATTGGTTCTCATTTAGGTTTTTCTAATGCCGGTGATGGAGCAACGGCTCAGGCAATTGCCGACCTGGCCCTGATGCGGTCTTTGCCGGAAATGGTGGTTTTGTCTCCGGCTGATGCTGGTCAGGTGCGGTTAGCTGTTTTTGCCGCTGCCAGTTATCAGGGTCCAGTTTATATTAGAATCAGTCGGGACAAAACCGCCTCGGTAACCAAAAACGACAATTTTGTTATTGGTCAGGCTGAAATTTTAAACTCTGGTAGCAGTTTGACTATTATCGCTACTGGGCCAATTATTTCCCGCCTGTTGGATTGGGTAGAAGAAGTTGATGCGGAATTAATTAATTGCGCTACCATTAAACCCTTAGAGGAAAAAACGATCATTGCTTCAGCCAAGAAAACCAACAGGGTAGTGACAGTGGAAGAACACTCAATAATCGGCGGCCTTGGTTCTGCGGTGGCTGAGACCTTGTCGGCACATTGCCCGGTGCCGGTAAAGAGAATCGGTGTTCCGGATTGTTTTGGTGAATCGGCCCGTACCCCGGAAGATCTTTACCAAAAATACCGTTTAACCAAAGAGTCTATTAAACAAGAAGTGGTAAAATTTTTAAAAAAATAGTTAACAATGACAACTAATAATTTAGATATCATTAGTAAAAATGGCCGGTTTTTGATTTTAGCCTATGATCATGGCATGGAGCATGGTACGACCAACTTTAATGATAATAATATTGATCCGGCTAATATTTTGGCTCTGGCTGATAGTGGTTATTTTACCGGCGTTGCCTTACAGAAAGGAGTGGCAGAAAGATATTACCAGCCTGGCACAACGAAGGTACCATTAATAATTAAACTGAATGGTAAAACAAATTTTTTGAGTGGGGAACCATATTCTCCTCAACTGTGCCAGGTTGATGAGGCAGTAGACTTGGGGGCCAAGGCGGTTGGTTATACAGTTTATGTTGGCAGTCAGCATGAAAAAAAGATGATGGCTGAATTTGCTCGGGTTGGTCGGGAGGCCGATAAAGCCGGTATTCCCTTAATCGGCTGGATGTATCCTCGAGGAAGAGCAGTGTCCGGAAAAGAGTATAGTAAAGAGACCTTGTCTTATGCGGCCCGATTAGCCTTAGAGATGGGAGCTGAAGTAGTCAAGGTACCTTATACTGGTAACGCAAAAACCTTTTCTTGGGTGGTTAAGGCTGCTGGCAAGACCAAAGTTACCGTTCAGGGAGGAGTAAAAAAAACTCACCAAAAGGATTTTTACCAGCTGGTTGAAGAAATATTGTCGGCTGGTGCCGTTGGTTTGATTGTTGGTCGAAATGTTTGGCAGGCTAAAAACCCTCTGAGAGTAGCAAAAAGGCTAAGCGAAATAGTATTAGGTAGTTAAAAATTTTAACGTGTACGATATTATTACCGTTGGTTCAGCCACAATTGATATTTTTTTACGTTCTGACGGTTTTGTTATTAATGATCGAGGACAGGAGGTTTTAACTTTATCGGGGGGCAAGATTGAGGTTGGAGAAAAGGTGGTGGCAGTTGGCGGGGGAGGTACTAATACTGCCGCTGGCTTTTCCCGCTTAGGTTTAGCTTGTGCTTGTGTCGGTCGTTTTGGCAATGATTGGGCAGGTAATTGGTTGAAGGAAAATTTAGAGCAGGAAACCTTCGATAAACAATATTTAAAACAAATAAACAACGAAGAAACTGATCTCTCGACTATTTTATTGTCACCCACTGGCGAGCGGATTATTCTAACCTTTAGGGGTAGAACCAGGGTTGATAAAGCCACTTTTCCTTTTAATGTTTTATCTGAAACTTGCTGGTTATATTTGGCTTCTTTGGAAGGTAATGTTGATTTGTTAAGCGAAATTATTGATCAGTCTCGGAAACATCGGGTTTCGGTGGTTTTGAATCCCGGTAATTTAGAATTAAAACAAAAAGATCTGCTTAGAAAGACTTTTTCTAAAATCAAAGTCTTGGTTGTTAACGAAGAAGAAGCCAAATTCTTTTGGGGCGGGGAATATTTAGAAGCGTTAGAAAAAAGCGGCCCAGAAGTTGTGGTGGTTACTTGCGGTAAAAAAGGAGCTTATTTTTATCAAAATGATCAGATTTTTAAAGTACCAGCCCTAGAGGGAGAAGTGGTTGATGCCACTGGAGCGGGGGATGCATTTTCAACCGGCTTGGTAGCAGGGTTAATATGGGGGTATTCACCCCGAAAGGCGGTTCAGGCAGGTATGATAGAAGCGTTGTCTGTTATTGGTAAAATTGGTTCCAAAGAAGGCTTATTGACCAAAAAAGAGCTGGAAGAGAGGTTGACTAGAAGTTGAGAAGACAGTAGCCCAAAAGTTAGGAATTAAACATAAGTGATATTATTGTCGCTTTATCGTAAACAACTAGACAGAATCTTCTAAATTGATAACCAAAGACAGTCTGATAAATTAAAACCAGGCCTTTTTAAAATATTAAATAAAATTAAAAGCAATAAGTTTAACTTAAAAATCTATGCTCTCTAAGGAGGAAATTTTAAAAAAAAGATCATCTAGTCAAGAAGATAAAGAAAAGGAAGGGCGTCATGGTTGGATAATACTGGCCCTTCTTCTTATCTCTTCCGGCTTAGCGGCGATTTTTTATTTATTCAGCTTTTGGCCTGATTTCTGGCAGAAAATAATGACCCCAAGGGTAATCAGGCCTCAAGAGAAATTTGTTTTGGTCTCGCCAACTGATTTTGAATTAACACCAACCCCCTGGCAAGAAGATTTAAAAGAAGAATTATTTGGCTATATTAATCAGGAAAACGGTTTTTACGGAATTTATCTATATCAAGTTAGCAGCCAACAGTTTATTGGTGTTAATCACCAAGAAAGCTTTCCGGCGGCCTCGTTGATGAAGCTGCCGATCATTGTTGCCGCTTATCAGCAAGCTGAAAAACAACAATTTGATTTGACCAGCGAGTATCGTTTGAGAGAAGAAGATAAATTAATTGGCAATGGCAGTGTTTATTTACAACCAGAAGGAACGGTATATTCTTATCGGAATCTGATTAAATTAGCCATTGAACAATCAGATAACACTGCCGTCAATGTTATTGCTAAAATTCTTGGAGAAGAAAAAATTAGGCTAACAATTGATTTTTTAGGTCTTGAAAAAACCGATTATACTCTTCATCAAACGAGTCCGGAGGATATTGGTCGGCTATTAATCGCTCTTCATCAAGGGGAAGTTTTAACCTCGGCTCATAGCCAGGAAATAATCGGCTATTTGTCGCAAACGATTTTTAATGATCAAATTCCCGCTGTTTTACCTAAAAATTTAACTATTGCTCACAAAATCGGTCTTGATAATCAAGTTTTACATGATGCGGCGATTATTTTTACTGATCAAGAAGATTTTGTTCTGGTAATTATGAGCCAAGGGGATTCGCAAGATCAGGAGCAAAGGGTTTTGGAAAAAATTACAGAAACAGTTTGGAAAAGAATTGGCAATAGTAGCTGATAAGTAACCAATAAAGAACTACAGATTATATTTATAAGAATTTATATTTTCACGTCTTTTATTTGTTTCTTTAAGTATTGAGCTGAATCTTCGGGAGTGATGGTGGAGATTTCTATCTTAACACCCAGCTCAAAGCCTCCCAAAGTTTGAGTTTTGGGTTGAATTTGCCAATGCCAGTGATAGTATTCATAATTTTTACCATCACAAGGAGCAGTATGAAGAAAGAAATTGTAATCAGGATCGCCAAGACCTCTTTCTATCGACTTTAAAGCTATTTTGAAAGCTTGAGCCAAGGAAAATAGGCAATTGTCGTTAATCTCTTCAAAATAAGCTTGATGTTTTTTGGGATAAATTTTGATTTCAAAGGCGCTTTTAGGGGCAAAAGAGCAGCAGACTAGAAACTGATCATTTTCCCAAACAACTCTTTCTTGACTTTTTTGATCGTATTTAATCATGGCACAGTGAGGACATTGATAGTTGTTTCTTTGCCAAAATTTTTTAGAACCATCCAAGCTTGATTGAATATCGGTGTCGGTAGTGGGAATAGCAATGATTTGAGAGTGGGGGTGTTCAACTGAGGCCCCAGCACTCTGGCCTTCGTTATGAAAAATGGCCACGTAATTAATATTGGTTTGACGACTAAGAACAAGGTAGCGTTTTTTATAAACGCTTAAAATTTCTTTGATTTCTACTGGCTCCATTTGGCCAAAACGACGGTGATGATCTTTGGCGACAACCAGTTCATGATAACCAAAGCCGTTCATTGTTTGATAAGGGCCAATTTTTTGGCGATTAACCCCTAGGTCTGGAATAAAGGCCGGATATTTATTATTAACAACAGCAATTGTCCAGCCATCAAAAGGAGAAGAAGCAATTTCTTCACCGTTAGCCTGAACTAGGATCGGTGTTTCTTTGGAGACTATTTGACAAAAAACACACGGCTTGGTTTGAATTTCTTTGTCCTTGGCAGGTTTTTTTTTAAAATCATCTGGTCTTTTTGCTCTTTGGACAGCAATAACAATCCAATCGCCAGAAACAGGGTCTTGCCGAAGCTGAGAGAAAGAAGGGCTTTGCTGTTTGACCATTAAAGAATTATATCATTTTTGTTAAATTTTGGACCAAAATCGAAACAAGGCGAATGATGTTTTTCTCGTGGTAGACAGGCTGTTGGCTGAAGCCTTATTTTAAGTTATTGATTGCCCCCGTCCCCTAGGGCGGGGACCAAAATCGAAACAAGGCGAATGATGTTTTTCTCGTGGTAGACAGGCTGTTGGCTGAAGCCTTATAATATAAATCGATGGCGGGTCAAGAAAGGCAAGGAACAAATCTATTTATTGATTTTTTCGCTTTTATTGGTCGACCCCTTCTTCTTCTCTTAAAACTCCTTCTTAAAATTGCTTTTTATTTTTTATTTTTGTTTTGGCAAACAAGATCTTGGCCTGTAAAAATCTATCGCTACTTTTATCAGAAAACTTCTAAGAGATTTTTCAAAAATCTTTTTTCGTTTATTGGTGGTAAAGTTGCTCTCCTGAAAAAGGAAGCCGGGAAAAGATCTTTTCAAAGACCAGTCAAGCTGTCATTTTTTAAAGTCCCTTTTCGTCTTCGGTTGAGATTGTTGTTATTATTAGTTTCCTTATTGTTATTGGCTTATTTTTCTTGGTCAATCTTTAAAGATTTGCCTCAGCCGCAGAAGTTAATTACCAGAAACATTAAACAAACAACCAGAATTTATGATAGAAACGGTAATTTGCTCTATAAAGTTTTTCGTCATCAAAACAGAACAGTGGTGCCACTGGAAGAGATCCCTTTAGTGGTCAAAGAAGCAACAATCGCTATTGAAGATGGGAATTTTTATCAGCATCGAGGAATTTCTATTTCCGGTATTGCTCGAGCTTTTTGGAGATTAGTACTGGAGAGACGAGTTGAAGGAGGCTCAACTATTACCCAACAACTGGTTAAAAACGCCCTTTTATCACAAGAACGAACCATGGCTCGAAAACTAAAAGAAATTGTTTTGGCTTTAATGGTTGAAACAAGTTTTTCCAAAGATCAAATCTTGCAAATGTATTTTAATGAGGTTAGTTATGGTGGAGCAATTTATGGAATAGAAGAGGCTAGCCAATATTATTTCGGTAAATCAGCCCAAGATCTTAATTTATCGGAGGCCGCTTTTCTAGCTGGTTTACCGGCTTCGCCGACCACTTATTCTCCTTTTGGTGCTTACCCTCAGTTGGCTAAAATCCGTCAGGAAGAGGTATTGTTGCAGATGGAAAAAAGAGGTTTTATTACCCCTGAAGCAAGCCAGAGAGCAAAAAAAGAAGAAATCAGACTAACAACAATAAAGCAGGATATCTTAGCTCCTCATTTTGTTATGCAAGTAAAGCAGGAATTAGTTAGTATTTTTAATACTCAATTTGTTGAGGAAGGGGGATTACAAGTAACGACTACCCTAGATTTGGCTACTCAGCAAATGGCCGAGAAAATTGTTCAGGAAGAGCTTGATAAATTAGTTAATTATCGGGTTACCAATGGCGCCGCTCTAGTTACTAATCCTGGCACCGGAGAAATTTTGGCCATGGTTGGCTCCCGGGATTACATTGATCAAGATAACGATGGCAATTTTAATGTTGTTATCGCCCCCAGACAGCCAGGATCAACAATTAAAGTAGTTAATTATGCTCTAGCCTTACAAAACGGCTATACTCTGGCCAGTCGGATTTTAGATGGTCCAGTCAGCTATCAGCTTCCCGGTCAACCACCCTATCAGCCAACCAATTACGACAATCGATTTCATGGTCTAATGACGTTGAGAACAGCTCTAGCCTGTTCTTATAATGTGCCGGCAGTCAAGGTTTTAGCCAGTTTAGGGGTTGATAGAATGATTGAATTAGGGCGACGAATGGGGATCGAGAGTTGGTCGGATGACAATTATTATGGTTTATCGCTCACTTTGGGTGGGGGCGAAGTAACAATGAAAGACTTGGCAACAGTTTATGGAGTTTTAGCCAATGAAGGCATGAAGGCGCCTTTACAAACTATTGTTAAAGTTCATGACAGGAAGGGTAGACTGATTTGGTCTAATCCTTGTCTTGAAGGAGCAAAAATAAACCCTAATACTTTCGCTGTTCAGGCCAAGGTTGATCATAGTTCTTGTCGGCAGGAAGTGGTTTCTTCCCAAATAGCCTTTCTATTGACTAGTGTTTTGTCTGATAACCAGGCGCGAACTCCGGTTTTTGGAGCAAATTCAATTATTAATATTCCCGGATTTCAGGTGGCTGTTAAAACCGGTACCACCAATAACTTGCGCGATAACTGGACCATTGGTTATACTCCCAACGTCTTGGTGGCTGCCTGGGTGGGCAACAACGACAACTCGCCAATGGCCCGAATTGCCTCTGGGATAACTGGAGCTTCACCAATTTGGCGCAAAATAATGGAAAAACTAATTATTCAAGAGACCCAAAAGGAATTTTCTATTCCAGAAGGGATAACCACCCAAACGGTTTGTTTTTCTTGGGACGAGAAAAAACAGGCCTGTCAAAGAGCAACGGTAGAATATTTTATTAGTGGTACTGAAAGCAAAATAGAAGACCAAAAAGTTGAACCTGATACGAGAGAGAAATTATTACCGGGAAGACAAGATTCTAAGGAAGAAAACTAAAATTATTAGTTTTGCTCTAAACTTTTTAGTGGGTAAAAAATTGAATCCGGTTTTTCTGAATTAGGACAATCTAGGCAATAGATTGCTCCCGAAGGGTCGCGAATAATGGTTTTTTCTTGGTGTTCAACGTTTTCTGCTTCTTCTCCTGGTTTAACGAGGGTGCCAGTGTCTTGATTAATGAGAACAGTTTCTCGATTACCGTTTTCAACAGAAGGGAGATAGTCTTTAATAAAATACTCGAATCTGGTTTCGCAGCCAGATTCTCCGGGCAGTTTACCAGATAAGCTACAGACGGAATAGCCAACTACATTATCTGGCTTTGAGGGCCATTCTTCTGGCAAATCGTCTTTTTCTAAAACAAAAGTGATAATTTTGTTCCAAATTGACGAAGCCCCAATTGCCCCTGAGGAAACGCTTCTCATTGGAGTATAATCATTGTTGCCAATCCAAACAGCCACCAACCGAGATGGGTTATAGCCAATGGTCCAGTTATCGCGCAAGTTATTGGTGGTACCGGTTTTAACAGATATCTCTGGGTGACCCCTAACAACTAGGTAAGAATAAGAACCAAAAACAGCACTTCGGGCACCATTGTCTAATAAAATATGAGAAGTAATATAAGCGGCTTCTTTACTGATTACCCGCTGGCCAACCTGTCCTAGTATTTTTTGATTATCAAGCAGGACTTGACCATCTTTATCAGTTACTTTTAGGATAGATACCAAATCTTTTTTTACTCCTAAATTAGCCAAAACTCCAAAAGCAGTGGCCA
>JAQVFF010000032.1 GCA_028697345.1 Candidatus Shapirobacteria bacterium | reverse complement strand
TTGGCTGGTGGACGTTTTTGCTGGTGATTTTGGTTCTGGTTTTAGCCGTTGGCGGTTATTATTTTTGGCATAAAGAAGGGGTATTCAAGGGCTCGATTCCAGAAACGGTAATTACTTATTGGGGCTTGTGGGAGCCGGAATCGGTTATGGTTGGCTTGATTGAAGAATTTGAAAAAGAAAATCCCAAAATAAAAATCAATTATACCCAACAAAATGTTGTTGATTATCGAAAACGGCTCCAGTCGGCCTTGGCTTCTGGTTCTGGGCCAGACATTTTTCGGATTCACAATACCTGGCTGCCAATGTTTATTAATGATCTAGCACCAGTTCCTACTGATTTGTCCTCCCTATTGGCTCTGGAGACTAATTACTATCCCGTTATTAGTCAGTCTCTATTTTCTCGGGGCAATTTTTATGGTATTCCCCTCATGGTTGATACCTTAGCTCTTTTTTATAACAAAGCTATTTTTGATCAGTATCAATTGTCACCGCCTCAAGATTGGGATCAGTTTCGGCAAATTGCCAATCAACTAACTGTTCGTGATGACAAGAACCGGATTTTGCAATCCGGAGCGGCAATGGGGACAGTTTCTAATGTTGATCATTGGAGCGATATTTTGGGCTTAATGATTATTCAAAACGGAGCCTCAATTGCCGGTCCTTATGGGATTGATACTCAACAAGCTTTGGACTTTTTCATGGTGTTTTCCAAAAAGGATCAGGTTTGGGATGAAACCCTGCCCGATTCAACCAGGGCCTTTGCCGGAGGAAAGCTAGCTCTTTATTTTGCTCCTTCCTGGCGAATAATTAATATTAATGAGCTTAATCCTGATTTGGATTTTGGAGTTGTGCCTGTGCCTCAATTACCGGAAAGAGAACCTGTTTCTTGGGCAACTTTTTGGGTTGAAGGAGTGTCGGTTCGGTCGGAAAAACAAGCTGCGGCTTGGAGGTTTTTAGAGTTTTTATCAAAGAAAGATTCTTTAGAGCGAATTTTTAAAGCCGGTAGCCAAGTTCATTATATTGGCCAGCTATATCCCAGGATTGATATGGCCAATCAATTGGCCAGTGATCCGCTTTTATCGACCTTTGTTAGTCAGGCTTCTTATGCCAGAAGCTGGTATTTATCTTCCCGGACTGCCGATAATGGTATTAACGATAGTATTATCAAATATTTTGAGGATGCTATTAATCGGTCTTTGTTGGGATCAAGTCTTGAACTGGAAACCACAGTTACTCAAGGAGTAGCTTCGGTTTTGTCTAAATATCAGGCTGGTGGTTTATGAACTTCTTCGGTAGAAAATCCTTAAGCTTAACTGAGGCAATTTTGGCCGCTTTAGCTTATTCTGATTTATTTTCTTATCCTTTAACCAGTGAGGAGGTGTGGTTTTGGTTGCCAAAGAAGGCCACTCAAAAAACTGTTGTTGACCAACTAAGACTTCTCGTCGATCAAGGGCGAATTTCCTACCAGGCGCCTTTTTATTTTTTAAATCAAGCTGAAATTATTACTAGCCGTCGAAAGAAAGAGGTCGTCTCGAAGCAAAAGATGTTGCAGGCCAAAAAAATTTCCCGGCAATTGGCTCGATTTTCCTGGGTGGGATTAGTGGCGATTAGTGGTAATTTAGCTATGAGAGCGGCCGAATCCGATGATGATATTGACTTTTTAATTATTGCTCCAATTGGCCATCTTTATCGGGCGCGCTTAATTAGTGTCTTGGTAACTGAAGCTTGGGGTCTGCGTCGCCGCCCTAATCAACAGCTGGCTCCAGATAAGGTTTGTTTAAATCTTTTTTTGGAAGCCGATAATTTACTCTTGCCCCCATTTCGTCGCGATTTTTACACTGCCCATGAAGCCTTGCAGTTATTGCCGATATCGGGAAACAATGATTTTTATCAAAAGTTTTTATTTGACAATGGTTGGCTGGCTGATTATTTGCCCCAGGCTTATCAGGGTCGATTTACCGGTTTTGAAAAAACAGACTTATTAACCAAAAACAGTCTTGATAAAAATGCGTTTGAGGAAATATCCCGCTTTGGCCAATTGGTTTATCGAAAACTTCGTTGTCGTTGTCAGAATAATCTTGATCGGCAATTATTCTTTCATCCTCAAGATCAGCGCAAAATAATTTTAGAACGTTTTGAAAAAAATTGGCAAAAATTAACTAGTTAATTTTTCTTAAGAAAGACAAAGACAAAAAAAGCCCTATTGATAGGTATTTATATTAAAAAATTTGCTTGTTATAAGATTAAACCCTTGACAATAAGGATCCTGATGGTTACAATAATAGCTAATTATCACTTTAATAAAGTGATAATTTTTTTTGGAAACCAATAAGAGTAAGAAAAGTAATTAATTTATCAATGTCAGTAAAAACAGCCAAATTACAACCTGCTTCCGGATACGTTTTAGTTCGTCCGGCCCAAACAGAAAAGAAAACTGCCTCTGGCATTGTTTTACCTGATTCCCACGAAGAAAAACCACAAAAAGGTCAAGTTTTAGCGGTGGGTGTTAGTCAGATAAGCGAATCGGGAGTTAAAATTAACCCTCCCTGTCAAAAGGGCGATGTTGTTATTTATAAAGAATGGGGCGGCAATGAGTATAAAGATGGCGACGAAGAATATTTATTTATTAAGTTTGAAGATATTTTGGCAGTAATTAAGAAATAAGCAATATTTAATTTAGGATTATTTTTTTATGTCTAAGCAAATTGTTTTTGGTTCAGAAGCCAGAGTTAAAATTTTAAAAGGAGCCGAACTTCTTTCTAAAGCGGTGGTGACCACTTTGGGTCCTAGGGGTCGCAATGTAGCAATTGAAAAGTCTTGGGGTTCTCCTCAAGTGGTTCATGATGGTGTTACCGTGGCCAAAGAGATAGAACTGGAAGATAAGTTTGAAAATATGGGCGCTCAGTTGGTTAAAGAAGCGGCCTCCAAAACTAACGATAATGCCGGTGATGGTACTACCACCGCCACTCTTTTGGCCTACTCGATTATTGCCGAAGGAATGAAAAATATTACTGCCGGTACCAACCCAATGATTTTGCGCCGAGGTTTAGAAAAAGGCTTGGCGGCGGTGGTTGGTGAGCTTACTAAAATTAAAAAAGACGTTAAGGATAATTCTGATATCGAAAAGATTGCTACCATCTCAGCCGGTGATGCTAATATTGGTCAAAAGATTGCTGAAGCCTTAGACAAGGTTGGTTCCGACGGTATTGTGACCGTGGAGGAATCTAAGGGTTTAGAGCTGGATATCGAGTATAAGGAAGGAATGGAATTTGATGAGGGCTATGTTTCTCCCTATTTTGTTACTAATCCGGAAAACATGGAAGCCGAAATAGAGGATCCATACCTGATCATCACCGATCAGAAAATTTCAGCAATTTCCGATATTTTGCCTTCTTTAGAGCGGATAATTCAGACCTCAAAAAATATCGTTATCATTGCCGATGATTTGGATGGTGAAGCGCTAGCTACTTTAGTGGTTAATAAACTGAGAGGGACTTTTAATATTTTAGCAGTTAAGGCGCCCGGGTTTGGAGATCGCAAGAAAGAAATGCTTGCTGATATTGCCGTTTTAACCGGCGGAACAGTTATTTCTGAAGAAACTGGTCGAAAACTAGACTCTGTGAATATCGAGGACTGTGGTCGGGCTGATAAGGTTTGGGCTAATAAAGAGAAGGTCAGAATAATCGGCGGCAAGGGTGATGAAAAAGAAATTGCCAAAAGGGTGGCTCAGATTCGTCAGGAAATTGAGGGTTCGGATTCTGATTTTGATCAAGAAAAATTACAGGAAAGGTTGGCAAAACTAGCTGGAGGGGTGGCCCAGATTAACGTTGGCGCCGCCACAGAAGTAGAATTATCAGAGAAGAAGGAACGGGTTAAAGATGCGGTTGAGGCAACTAAAGCGGCAGTCGAAGAGGGGGTTATTCCCGGCGGTGGCTCGTCACTACTTTTTGCCCGTCAAGTGTTGAATAATTTGAAAACCGATAACGAGGAAGAAGCGGTGGGGGTTAAGATTCTTTATTTGGCCTTGGAACAACCAGCCAGATGGTTGGCTAAGAATGCTGGTGCTGATGCTGGTTATGTGGTAGCCAAGGTGGAAGAAAAGCTGATTAAAAACAAAGATCTAAAGGGCGACTATGGTTTTAATGCCTTAACTGGTGAATTTGTTAGTTTAACTAATGCTGGCATTATTGATCCTCTAAAAGTAACTCGTTTGGCTATGCAGAATGCGGTTTCGGTGGGAATTATGGCTTTAACTACCGAAGCGATGATTGCCGACAAACCGGAGGAAAAAGATGAAACTTCTAATCCTGGCGCTGGTGGTATGGGCGGTATGGGTAATATGGGTATGGGAATGTAAGTCCTTTCTTGTCAGACTATAGCCTTCTTTTTTCTTCAAAAAACCAACCCCTTTTTATAAAATAAGACTTATTTAGTTAAAGGAGGCAGAACGGTAAGTGGATTAATTTTTTGATTATCAATAATTACCTCTAAGTGGAGGTGGGGTCCGGTGCTAAAACCAGTGTTGCCAACAGTACCAATGATCACCTCTTTGCTAATTTCTTGATCTTTTTTCACTAAGATTTCGTTTAGGTGGGCATAAACCGAGTAAAACTGAGCGCCATGTTTGACAACCAAGTAATTACCCAGACCAAAATTATTACGGTTGATGATAACCACCTTTCCGGCGGCAATAGCCTTAATTGGCGTACCTACTGGAGCAGCTAAGTCAATGGCAGGATGGAAAAGATGGAACCTTTGAGTCAACTGGAAAGTGTCCAAAGGCAATTGGGCAGTAGTTTCAGTATGGGTAATAATATTAACCGGTTCGTCTGGAATAGTCTGGTTATAAGCGGCCTCAACCGGCCGGTTATTGAGAACCGGTAAGTTATTAAACCCACCCAAAGATAGACCAATAATCATCAAACCGGCCAAGAAGCTGGTTTGGAATTTTTGGACAATAATTCGCCCCATACGACTTAATCGACTACCCTTTCGGATATTTTTAAGTCGTAAAAAGTCCCCTTTTAATTTTTTAGGGGTAACATCAGAAGAATGATTTTTGCCTTCAAAGAGAGAGTTTATGATTTTTATCATAAAACGGGTTATTGGCCCGTGCATTAAAAAATCTACACATTTAGTGTAGATTAGGAAGTATTATAGCTTATTATACCTATAATGTCAATGTTAGGGCCTTGTTGAAAAGCCGGTTTTAATTAGTTTCGGTGGCGATGGTTAAACAATGAATCCCCCCGCCAGACTTAATAAACTCGCTGACATTGACCTGGTAAACCCGATAACCAAGTTGAGCTAATTTTTTAGTAAAAAAGTTAGCTTTTTGGTTAGTAATTACTTGGTGATCGGTGTTAAGGCTGTTGGCGGCTAAATCAAAGGCTTCTTTTTTGGGCAGAGCAATAAGTCTTGGAAAAAGATTAATTAGTTTTTTTTGTGAAGCCTGGTTAAAGGCGGGAGGGTAATAAAAAGCAGTTTTTTCATTCAAGGGGAATAGACAGGTATCCAAATGGTAAAAACAAGGATCAATTAGTTTCAAACCAAACACCGGTGTTTTAAATAAATTGGCGATTGCCTCGGATGTTTTGGGACTGGTCCGGAAACCGTGACCCAAAATGATTTTGTTGCCCAAATCTAGGGCATCGCCGCCCTCAAAATAAAGATTTTTAGGTAGATGTAAAATTTTAAAGTTTTGTGTTTTGAACCAGTCTCGATATATCTTTGTTTCTGGTTTTCTTTCTTGAAAGCGAAAATTAGCTAGAATCACAGAATGATTTTTTATCAATCCCTGGTCGGCGGCAAAAACCATATCCGGTAATTGCCGCTGAGGTTTGATAAAATCGGTTTGAATATTTAGCCGTTGACAGGTATCAACTAATTTCAGCCATTGATTTTTAGCCCGAAGCCGGTTGATAGTTTTATTGGCCATCCAGGGGTTGATTTGGTATTGGATTTGAAAGTGTTCTGGTGGACAAAGTAGAATTTTTTTGATAATTTTGACCATTTTTAGGCAAAAAAAAAGAACCCCTCCAGGTTCTTTTAAAAAATAATACAATTTCTAATTGTTTTTCTTAAAGCTTTGCTCATTGTTGGCGATTTTTCCCCTTAAGAAAAGAGACTAAAGGAAAATATCTTGTCTGTCAAGGGGTTTTTTCGGGAGTCTTGTTGAGGTATTGGTAAACTCCCAAAGAGGCCAAGGCTCCTTCGGCAGCAGCAACAATTGCTTGTTGGCAGTTTTTCTGCCAGGCATTAACATCACCGGCACAAAAAACACCCTTGATGTTAGTAGCCATTAGGTTATCGGTCAGAATAAAGTTTTGTTCGTCTGTTTTAACTCCTAAGCTTTTGGCCAAATCAACGATCGGCGCCCCGCCAATTTCAATAAAAACACCGTTAGTAGTTAGGTTTTTTTGATTATGGTAGGGTTGGTTGAGGGTGACTGAATCAACTTTTTCTCCGTTTCCCAAAATGGCCTCAATACTAGTATCATAAATGATTTCAATATTATTTTTGTTTTTTGTCTCAGCAACCCAGACCGGGTCAGCGCGAAGATTATCTTT
Organism: Candidatus Shapirobacteria bacterium; assembly: GCA_028697345.1. Classification (GTDB taxonomy): domain Bacteria; phylum Patescibacteriota; class Microgenomatia; order 0-14-0-10-38-17; family 0-14-0-10-38-17; genus JAQVFF01. The sequence continues at coordinate 1,671 of JAQVFF010000032.1, read as the reverse complement.
ATGATAAATTAAGTAAACCTTTTGGGCAAAATGAGCCAGGTGGAGGGCGCCAGAACAGGCCGAATTAGCACCGCCGACCACCACTACCACCTTATTTTTATAAAAAGCGGCGTCACAGGTGGCACAGTAAGAAACTCCCTTGCCAAGATATTCTTTTTCTCCGGGAACACCAAGTTTTTTCCTTTTAGTACCAGTGGCAATAATGATTGTTTTGGTTTGGTACTGTTTTTTATCGCCGGCAGTTAAGACCAGAAAACCGTTGACCTTTTTTAAATTAACCACTTCTTGATTAATGATAGTGCCTCCCAATTTGGTAGCATGTTTTAAGAAATTTTGAGCCAATTCAAAACCTGATATAGACGTGAAGCCCGGGTAGTTTTCTACTTTGTGAGCCCAGGCAATCGTACCGCCCAAATTTTGACCTAAGACTAAATGATCAATCTTATAACGGCTGGCGTAAATCGAGGCTGATAATCCGGCCGGGCCGGCGCCGATGATAATTAAATCATGTTTTTCCATGAGATTATGATAACACGAAGAAGATGAATTAGTTAATTTTTCTAAAGGAGAGAGTAGGAAACCAGCAGAAAAACGATCAATATTATTAGTGTTCCGATAGGCCAGGTTAACAAGGAGAGAATTTTTAAGCCAGGAATAAGGGTAATTAATCCGGCTATCATCAAAGATAGGAAAATTCTTTCATTGATTATTCTGAAAGTGAAAACTAAGCTGGCAAAAACCAACAAAATACCAATTAATATTTGCCACCAGTGGTGGGGTGGAATAGTCAAGAAAAAACTAATCGACGTCAACCAAGCAAGAGCGGCGGTCAGCAAAGGTTTATTGCCAATAATTTTGAAAGTGCCTTTTTTCTTTATTAAACGTTGGCGAAAAATAATCGGTTTCTTGATCATTCTTCCAGTTTAACACTTATTGCGTTTCTTTAAAAAAAACAGGACGGTTTGAGCTTTCAGGATATGGGGTGGAGACAATTGGCGGATTGGTTGGTTTTGTCTTATAATGATCTTATGTTGCTTTATTTTTTAATTGGCGGATTATTTTTGGCGGTAATTATTTTAGGTTATTTTCTGGTTCAGAAATTAAATCAATTGGCATCAGACAGTAAACAAGACGATTCTTTAACAGAATGGCTTAAATCAATGCAGCAATCATTGGATAAGACCAATGAGAATCTTAATCATGCCATGAGGGAATCTAATAAAGTAGTTGCCGATTCTTTACATAAAAGTAGCCAAAATATGAATGAACGCCTTGATAAAGCGGCAGAGTTTATCGCTGGAGTGAAAAAGGAAGTTGGCCAAATGGCGGAAATTGGCCGGGGTATGAAGGATATTCAGGAGTTCTTACGTTCCCCGAAGCTCCGCGGTAATATTGGTGAAATGGTATTAAAGGAATTATTAGGCCAAATGTTACCCAAGAAAACCTTTAATTTACAATATTCTTTTAAATCTGGGGAAGTGGTTGATGCGGCTATTCAGACAGAGGCGGGCATTGTTCCGATTGATTCTAAATTTCCGATGGAAAATTTTCGGAAAATGATGTCGGCTCAAACCGACAAAGAAAAAGAATCAGCGCAAAAGGTGTTTACCAATGATGTCAGGAAACACATTCGGGCGATTAGCTCAAAATACATTCTTCCCGATGAAGGTA
>JAQVFF010000031.1 GCA_028697345.1 Candidatus Shapirobacteria bacterium | reverse complement strand
GGTTTTACCGCCCTAACCAGAACCGCTCCAGCCTCATTTTTCCTATGAGCCACTACATTGAACATATTGTGTTGACCGTAAATCAAATAAACATAGACCCGGCCCGGATCTTCAAACATTATTTTTGATCGCCCCTTATTACCAAATCGAGCATGGGAAGCTAAGTCTTCCTGGTCTAAATATGCTTCTGTTTCAGTAATTTCTCCTGCCCGTAAAACCTGATATTGGTCACAAGTTACTAAGATATGACCCAAAAGATTCTTGGCCACCTTGTCTGGTCGATTAAGATAAAAACTTCTTGGCAAACGATTGTTGGTCAATTTTTTCTGCCAGCGAACCTGTTTTAACTTCCACATAAACAATTTTCCCAAATTACCCATCTTATCATTCGTCTCCAAAACCTGATGTTTTATTCTCTCCAGCAAACTTCGCGATTCTTCTTTGGCCAACTTAATATAAAGTGACTTATTTTTTAAATCTCCTAAATCACAGGCCAAGTCGTAACCATATTTTTGAAACTCTTGGGAGATATATTTATCTTCTTCTTTGTTAAACCTTTTTAAAACATCACCAATTGGGGTAAAGTTGTCAGCGGTTTTTACCATAAACTTTCTTTTTTTGGCCGTTAATCTTTTTAATATCTAATACTGGTCGGTAAATTGCCACTTTTTTTTGTCCTTCCTAAGATATTATATTTTCCCTCAATCTTTTCTGGCTCCTCTTCTAATAATCTTATCAACAATTCCGCAGTCTTTTTAATTATTTCGCTTAAATTTTTCTTTTCTTCCTGGGAAAAGTCAGCCAAAACAAATTTGACCACCTGATCAGAGTTGTCAGCAAACAGTGATCGGCCAATACCAATCCTTACTCGCCAAAAATTTTTGGTCCCCAAAGCTTCAACAACCGATTCAACCCCTCGATGACCGGCTGGACCTTGATTTTTGCTAATCTTTATTTGGCCAAACTGAAGGTCTAAATCATCATGAACGATCAATAAATTATTACTATCAATTTTATAAAAATTCAACAAACTTTTAACCACTGGACCACTTGAATTCATAAAGGCTTGCGGTTTGGCTAATAAAAAATTCTTTCTCTGCGCTTCTAAACAGCCGGTGCGAGGATTATTCTTCCAATTTTGCTGGGGAAAAATTTGCAAAAGTAATTGATCAAGAACTAAAAAACCAAAATTGTGCCGGGTATTTTGGTATTTCTTTTCGCTATTACCTAAACCAACAACTACCAGCATGGTTTTATTTTAACATGAGGGTACTGGTAGTGGACCGTACCGGAATCGAACCGGTCGCCTCACCCATGCGAAGGGTGCGCTCTACCAGATGAGCTAACGGCCCGAAAACTGTTAAGTCAAATCTCACACGAAAAAGGCGAATTTTTTTGTGTTTCTTTAGGGCAAAATAATCTTTCTAAGCATTGCCTTGTGCCGCGGGTGGGATTTGAACCCACAAGGTGGGGATACCACCACAGGTTTTTGAGACCTGCGTGTTTGCCAATTTCACCACCGCGGCGAAAAAAATAATTAAAAGTTAAAATATTGGGAAAGCAAGACTAATTATATCATTCCTGGGCTGACAGTATCCTTTTCACCTCTCCCTCGCTAACCTGATCAAAATTTTGATAAAACTGGCTCACGGAAAAAAATATTTTTGGTTTTTTAAGGTAAATAACCCGGTCAGCTTCCCCTTTAATCATTTCTAATGCTGAATCAGCAACAACCGGAACAGCAACAATAACCTCATCAGGCCCTTCTCCTCCCTTAACTTGTCTAATTGCCGCGACCATGGTGGCCCCAGTAGCCGCTCCGTCGTCAACAATAACCACCTTCTTACCCACCAGGGGCGGCCTATCCTGAACAGCTAGGCTTCTTTGCCTTCTTTTCACTTCAGCAGTCTTTAATCTTATTTCCTGCCCAAGACAGTCATCGTCAACGCCCAGCTGATCAATTAACTCTTGATTGAAAAAAGCTGAGCGAGCATCTTCCCCCACTGCCCCAATAGCCAGTTCTTCATTTTGCGGAGAAGACAATTTTTTAGTCACTATTAAAAATAGAGGCCAGCCAAAATTTTGACTGATTGCTTCGGCAACTGCTACTCCGCCCCGAGGAATAGCCAATAAAACCACCTCCGTCAACTTTTCTGATAATAGTTTTTGAGCCAACAAACTACCAGCCTCAAATCGAGAAGCAAACATAAAATTATTTTTTATTTCGGCTAATTTTTTCTAATACGAAATCTACCAGCCAAGGAATTTTATACTCCTCTCCTTGATAGGCCTTAATTATCAAAAACAGCCAACCCAAAAAAAAGATAATATTCCAAATAGGTAGTAATGACCAGCCGACGAGAGGGATTAATCCCAACAAGATATTACCTAAAATAAAAACTAAACCAAAAATCAATGATTGTTTGGCGTGAAAAATAACTAAAGAACGAGACTCTTTGGTAACTAAAAAGTAAATTGCTGGAAAAAACAAATAGTTTAGGGCGGCTTTTTGGCGTTCTTCTTCATTAGTCGTCATCATTTTCACCCCCCTTATCTACTTTAAAAAAAATTTAAGAAAACAGCAATTACCATACTATCATCACTAATGATAAGAAAAAATAAAGCACTAAAACAATCCCCTCGATTCGGTCAATTCTTTTTTTGGACCAAGCAAAAAAATAAAAAAGCGCGAAGCCAATCAAAAATAAAATAACCGCCCTAAGATAACCGGTTAGGTTAGCAACTTTAAATGGGGATAAAAAGGCAGTTAAACCCAAAATAAAGGTGGTATTAAAAACCAAAGGAACCAATAATCCGTCAAGAAAAACCAAAGGTTTATTCTCCGTTAACTGTAAATTAATTAAAATCTCTGGCAAGCTTACCATTAAAGCAAAAGGCAGTAATCCTAAGGCAAATAAAGACAAATTAATTTTTAAGGGTAGGGAAAAAAGCGTTAGTAGGGATAATAAGAAAAAAATTACTGCCAAACAAGATCCTAAAAAAAACTGCCAATTCCATCTCCAGCTAAATCGCCTTTCGGTAATCTTCTTATAAAGAAGTATCGGTAATTTCCAGCGCCAGCCAAACAAAAAAGCGGCAACAAGTAATAAAACCAAGCCTTCATTGCTAGACAGTTGAAAATTTTTTAAAAAAATTAAAGGCAAGGAGGTAATTAAAAAAACTGCCAAGAAGTCTAAGCGAAGATTTTTTACTTTTATTTTCACTTGACCGCGGAAAACGGCAACTAGCCCAGGAATCAATAAAAAACTAATTAAGTTGACACCCATCACCAAACCCAAAACCGCCTCTCCCAAAGAAAATAAAAGTAAAATCAAGGTCAACAATATTTCTGGAGCAATCATTAATAAAAAAAGCGATGATTCTAGGTCAAGTTTTTTCTTTTTTACAGGAGAAACCAGCAAAAAAAGCGACCAGCAAAAAAACAGTAACAACAAAAATAAAACAGCAAATTGAGAAAAAAACATAATTAAAAGCTTAAGCCTTAAGATTTAGTTTCGAATTTTTAAGTTTCACTTATTATTCTCCTGGATTTTCTTTAATTCTTCAAGTTCTTTTTTGGTAGTTGCCTGTTGAGGCGATCGGTCGTTCCGAAAACGAACCAACCGAGGAAATCTCAAAGCAAACCCAGCACTATGAAGCGGTGACACAGTTACGTTGTCTGCCTCAATCTCCACCACAATCTCCGGACGACACCAAACATCAGGGAAAAGATTTTTATCAACTTTGTAACCGACCGGTTTCTTGTCAACTGCCACTTGATCACAAATAGAGCGTAGTTGCCGCCATTGATTATCAGTCAATCCGGTGCCAATTTTGGAAACAGTCAAAAATTGATCATTATCCCAGGTCTTCTTAACGCCTAAAAGAAACGCCCCAATACCAAATTGAGCCCGTCGACCTCGACCCCGATAATAACCCATCACTAAACCATCAACCGTGTCGGACAAGCCGCCACCAACCTTACCTTTTTCCTGCTTAAACTTCACCCAAGTAAAACCCCTTTTGCCAACATCATAGGGGCTGTGCCATTTCTTAACCACCACTCCCTCCAAGCCCCGATCAATTTGTTCCCGATGATACCGTCGTAATTCTTCCGGATCATTGGTTAGGATTTGGGGTGATAAAAGTATTTTCTTATTTTTGCCACCTTGACCGGAAATTAACTTTTGTAAAATCAGTCGTCTTTCCTTAAAGGAGAGATTAGTTAAATTCTTACCATTAAGATACAAAACGTCAAAACAATAATAACGAAGAGGGGTTCGACTAATCGCTTCCGTGATTTGGTGTTTTCTTTTTCTTTGAATTGTTTCCTGAAAGGGTACTAATTGGCCGGTTTGAGGATTATAACCAATTACTTCTCCATCCAAAATAATGCTTCTGGCCGTAATTTCATTTTTCAAACCCCGGGTAATGTCAGGAAACATTTCGGCAATATTTTCCAGGCTTCTAGTGAATAGCCAGGTTTTTGTTTTTCCCAAACCATCATAACTAAAATGCGCCTGAAGCCTAGTGCCATCAAATTTAGGCTCTACGGCGACCAGATCATTGCTTTTATCTTGAATAATCATTTTATTAATCATTTCCTCTGCGCTGGGCAAACGTTGGCAAAGAGCCAAATTAACCGGCACTCCTAAAGCAATAGTTACCTTCTTCAAACCCACCAGACCATCTTTTTTGATAATCCGGGCAATATAACCAATATCAGCATGAAAATTGTAGGCCTCCTCAATTCTATCTCGGTGGCTTTTATCAGCAGAAATCAACCATGACAAAGCATCCAGAATAGTCAATTCGGAAAAACCTAATCGCAACCGCCCCAAAGGAATCCGAACCAAATAACGAACCGATAAAGGATCAACTGATCCCAATAACAAAGCCATCAAGCTTGTTTTGATCTCTTGACTACCTTCCCCTGAAGCCTGGGCCACGATCATCAAATAATGGTAAACCTCATTAACTGTTAAAAGACTTTTTTTGCTTAAAATTTTTAAAGCTTCCTGGCCTGTCTTATTGTTGTTTAAAATGGTTAAGGACGGGTTGGTTAATTGCTTTTGCCGTCTGGTTTCTCTTAGGCTTTGGGCAACTGTCCCCAAGTCACCATTTGTTTTATACTTTTGCCTAATTTCTGGCTGACTAAAACCAAAGGCACAAGATAAAATCCTGACCATCATCTTATCAGCCAAGTCAAACTCTATTCCTTTATAAGGAGGAGTCAAATAACCCAAAATCAAATAGCTGAGTTTGTCGATTTCTTTAAGGTCAGCTTCCTGAAAAAGATTAGCCAAAATTTGGGTAATCTCTAACCGAGAATTTGTTTCCTCCAGCTTTTTCAAATAATCTGCTAAGTCTTTAAAAAACATCTCTTATATTTTATTGTTGCATTATTAAATTGTTACCTAGGTCTAGTTGTTAAGATTTAGAGATTGCTAGTAGTTTACCTTAAAATATATTTTGCCCCCTTGGTCTTACCCACCTTTCGAACCACTTTTTTATCTCGCAAGTCTTGCAATTCTCTTAAAATTGTATCTTCAGAAACCATCGATAAAATCGATCGAGCCGCCGCCATGTTGATACCACCGTGACTGTTAATATACTCCATCAATTTAACCTGACGAGAAGAAAGGCTAATTTGCTTGCCCCCTAACCTTTTCCTCAGACGGCCATCAACTGATAAGCGTTCTATTTCTTCTTTAACCCGATCCAGTTCTATTGCCAAAGCTTGGGAAAAAAATTCCAGCCAATCAGTCAAATCTCTTTTCTCCAAATCACGAGACTGGTCGGAGGTTTTTTTAAGAACACCATAATAATCACCCAGATTTTTATCAAAAAATTCTTCCAGAGAAAACAATCTTCTAATATCATAGCCTTCGGCAAATAAAATTAAATTGGCAAAAGCCCGAGAACTGCGACCGTTGCCCTCAACAAAGGGATGAATAGCTACCAAAATATAATGGGCAACACCGGCCCGCAACACCGGGTGAAGCTGTTGACCCTGACCAGAATTCAAAAATTTAAAAAAAGAGGTTATTAAATATGGCACCTCAATCGCTGGAGGAGCTCGAAAAACTACTGCTCCCGACAATGACCGGACAATTACTTGAGTTTTGCGATATTGTCCGGATTTTTCTTCAGATAAAATCCTTTTGGTTACTAGTAAATGAATTTTCTTCAAGTCTTTCTCTTGATAAACAATCGTTTTTTTATTAACTTTTTTTTCTTGAATTAATCCCTCGATAAGATTGATCACATTGCGATAATTAATTACTTCCTGGACATCTCGTTTACCAGCCAAAATATCTTCCCCGGCCATAACCCGAGCCGCCTGAGATAACGATAATTCATTGCCTTCGATCCGAGTACCAAAATGAACTGTTCTTAAAACCGCATCTTCCTGAAAGCTTTTTTCATAAGAAGGAATTAGGGGCGCTCGATTAATCACTGCTCGAGCCGCCTCAATGTGGCCAATACTGGTTAATATTTTAGACGAAATGGTAAATTTAGGATAAAACAAGAGAAAAATAGGCTAATTTTTAACTACCTCAAAAATGCGTTAAAAATAATCTTAAGATGTCAAAAAAACTAAAATTTATTGTCGTGCTGTTAAACTGCTAAATGGTTTATTTACTTTTTGGTTTAAAAAACAAGTCAGAAAAGAACAATTTAACAATATATTTATCTTAATTATAGTATAATATAATCGTTATGGCTGAAAACAACTCCAATCCGAGCTCAAAAAATAAAAATTGTTTCAAGATTCCTCTTATGCCTGAACATCTCGACGAACCTCATGAAATTAAAAGCAAAATACAAGAAGAATTGGGTGAGTTTCAAAGAACCTTTATTGACGAACTAGGCAAATTAATTACCTCTGCCTTTGGTTTGCTGGCCGCTTTGGCCTGGCGCGGAGTAATTCAGGAATTTGTTAACGTCTATATTAAAAAGATTTTTGGTGGTGTCTCTGGTATTATTTCTGAGGTTCTTTTTGCCTTAATCATTACCCTTTTTGCTGTTGTAATTACTTGGCGAATCACCAAATTGAAAAAGAGACTGTTTAATGAAAAAAAGTAGTTCCTCTGTCTTTTTATCTTGCTAAATCAATAATAAAAGTTGCCTATGGTTAAAAAAGCAGCTAAAAGAGTCAAAAGAAAACCTTCTTCTTCGAAGAAAAGAAATTCTGAGCTGAAAAAGAAAATAAAGCGAGTTCTAAAAAAAGCTGGAATTAAAAATAGAATTAAGTCTTTTTTCACTAGAAAAACCAGTTTGATTTTTCTGGTCGTTTTTTTGTTAGCGCTAGCAATCGGCTTTTATTTAACAATTCTAAAAAACTTACCTTCTCCTAAAAAATTATCTCAAGAAACCAGTTTTTCTACTTCTATCTACGACCGCAACAATCAACTTCTTTACGAGATATATGTCGACAAAAACCGCTTACCAATTAATCTTGATCAATTACCAGATCACGTTTCAAAAGCCACTCTAGCCATAGAAGATCAAGATTTCTACCGTCATCACGGTTTTTCAATTAAAGGTATTATTAGGGCGTCTTATCGAACTCTTTTTGACCAGACTCTCCAGGGGGGATCAACCATCACTCAGCAATTAGTTAAAAACGCTCTCTTAACACAAGAGCGAACTATTATTCGAAAAGCCAGAGAGGCTCTGCTTACTGTGGCCATTGAAATTATTTATACCAAGGACGAAATTTTAGAGATGTATTTCAACCAGACCCCCTACGGAGGAACAGCCTGGGGAATTGAGGCGGCCGCGCGCCGCTACTTTGATAAATCAGCAACCGATCTCAATTTGGCTGAGGCTTCACTTTTGGCTGGCTTACCGGCTTCGCCAACCACTTATTCTCCTTTCGGCGCCCAGCCGCAATTAGCTAAAAACCGTCAAGAGCTAGTCTTAAACCGAATGGTAGAAGCTGGTTTTATTTCTCAGGAAGAGGCTGATATTGCTAAGGAAGAAGAACTGGAATATGCCACCATCAAAGAACCTATTTTAGCTCCTCATTTTGTTATGTATGTTAGGGAACAGTTAGCAGAAATGTTTGGTCAAAAACAAGTTGAACAGGGTGGACTTAAAGTCGCTACCACACTAGATTGGGAAATTCAAAAACAAGCTCAAGAGACAGTTAAGGAAGAAATTGAAAAATCCTCCCAATACAATGTTACCAATGGCGCCGCTCTAGTTACTAATCCTGGTACCGGAGAAATTTTGGCCATGGTTGGTTCCCAAG
>JAQVFF010000030.1 GCA_028697345.1 Candidatus Shapirobacteria bacterium | reverse complement strand
AATAAATCAACAAAGGAAGAGAAAAGTTCGGGTCCGATCGAAAATTTTTGGTACCGGAAATCGGCCAAGACTATCGGTTCATCGTTCTAATCGCTATCTTAGTGCCCAAATTATTGACGATATTAAAAGGCAAACCTTAGTTGGTCTGAGCGAAAAATCTTTTTCACCTGGAGAGTCTTCTTCTCCTACAGAGCGCGCTAGGCTTTTGGGGGAAAAGATAGCTCAAATGGCAAAGAAGAAAAAAATTAGTCGAGTAGTTTTCGATCGAGGGCAATATCAGTTTCATGGTCGAATTAAGGTTTTTGCTGATGCCGCCCGAAAGGAAGGTTTGAAAATTTAAGATTTAATTTATGATTGATAACAGAAGAAGAAATGATCATCGCAACCAGGAAGATGAAATTTATAATCGAGTAATCGAGATTAAGAGGGTTTCTAAAAAAACCAAGGGTGGTAATAGCATTTCTTTTACTGCCTTAATGGTGGTTGGTGATCGGCAAGGCAGTGTTGGCATTGCTTTAGGTAAGGGTTTGGATGTATTGTCGGCTATTAATAAAGGTAAAGGAAGAGCCATAAAAGACATGTTTACGGTACCCATGAGAGGTAAAACTATCCCTCATGATATTAATCTTAAACGAGGTGCGGCTCAAGTGTTACTAAAGCCGGCCCCTCCCGGTAGTGGTATTATTGCCAGTCAGTCGATTAAATTGGTAATGGAGGCGGCCGGATATGAAGACTTGTCAGTGAAAATTCTAGGAACTAATAATAAAATGGCCAATGTTAAGGCATTAATTGAGGCTTTAAAAGAGTTAAAGAAGTATGACCGACAAAACTAATCAGGTTTCAGTATTAAGCCGTCTTCCTAAAATAACCGACAGATCTACCAAAAGAATTGGTCGAGGATATGGTTCTGGTAAAGGCGGCCATACTACCGTCAGGGGAGCTAAGGGCTTGAAGGCTAGAAGCAAAAGACACATTCTTTTTGAAGGGCGAAAAGTGCAAAAATCTCTATTGCGTCGGACACCACTCTTAAGAGGTAAGGGCAAGCTAAAATCATACCAGGACAAACCTATTATTATTAATCTTGATCAACTAAATAAAATTAAGGTTGGTTCTTTAGTGGATACCAAGAGATTAATTAAGGAGGGCTTAGTTGATAACAAAATATCCCGGTCAATTCAAGTAAAAATTTTGGCTAATGGAAAACTGGAGAAGGCTCTTAAAGTGAGTTTGCCGGTATCGGAGGGGGCTAAAAAGAAAATTGAGAAAGCAGGAGGGGAGGTTATTGAAATTTCTAATTCCTAATTTCCGATTTTCTAAAACAAATCCCAAATTTTTACCAACAATTTAATAATTAAACAATATTTTTAGAACATTAAATCATTAGAAATTAATTAAGAATTAGAAATTATTGTTTCTTCGTGATCGAGAAAATTATTCAAACCATTAAACCTCTGTGGCAAGTGAAGCAGGTTCGTAGTAAAATTTTTTTTACTCTGTTCATTTTGGCGGTTTTAAGATTTTTAGCCCATATTCCCGTTCCCGGGGTTAATATTGGTATTTTGGAGCAAATTTTTTTGGGCAACCAATTTTTGGGTTTATTAGATATCTTTTCCGGCGGCAGTTTATCAAACTTTTCTGTTATTGCCCTGGGATTAGGTCCTTATATTAATGCTTCAATTATCTTTCAACTTTTAGGTTTTGTTTTTCCTTATTTTGAAAATTTGGCCAAAGAAGGTGAGGCTGGTCGGGAGAAGGTTGAATTTTATACCAAAATAGCTACAGTGCCTTTGGCGGTTTTTCAGGGTTTGGGTATTTATGCCCTGTTACGAAACCAAAATATTATTACCAATTTAGGCTCCTTGGATTTAATTACTTTTATTGTTACTTTAACCGGTGGAGCATTTTTGTTGGTTTGGTTGGGCAGTTTGGTTTCTGATTATGGGTTGGGCAATGGTATTTCTTTGTTAATTTTTGCCGGCATTATCAGTCAAATGCCTCAAGGCTTTGCTCAAGCTTTAGCGGTCGGTCAAGGTGGCGGTTTTAAATTAATTTTATTTTTATTGTTAAGCTTATTGGTAGTAATGGCGGTAGTTTCGGTAACTGAGGCGGCCAGAAGAATCCCGGTTCAATATGCCAAACGAATTCGGGGTCGAAAGATGTATGGCGGCGGTTCAACTTATTTGCCGTTTAAACTGAATCAGGCCGGGGTGATTCCAATTATTTTTGCTGTTTCTTTAGTTTTATTGCCGTCAATGTTGGGACAGTTTTTATCAGGGGTTAATAATCCAACCATTGGTTTTTGGGCAACAAAATTGGCAAACATTTTTGCACCCAATAGCCCTGTTTATAATTTAACTTATTTTTTGATGGTAGTTTTATTTACTTTTTTTTATACAATGATTGTTTTTAACCCAGAAAAGATTGCCGAGGAAATTAAAAAATCGGGCGGGTTTATTCCCGGTATTCGTCCCGGGAAGCCAACGGCGGATTATTTACAGCAGGTTTCTTTGAGAGTAACCCTGCCCGGAGCGTTATTTTTGGGTTTAGTGGCAGTATTACCAACTATTGCCCAAGGTTTAACTGGAATTGGTAGTTTAGCTATTGGCGGCACCGGAGTCTTAATTGTTGTTTCAGTAGTGCTAGAGACGGTGCGCCTGGTAGAGAATATGATTCAAATGAGAGGATATGAGAAGTTTTTGGAGAAATATTAAAGATAAATTTTCAATTTCTAATGAAATTCCAAATTACCAAGCACTTTAGAGAAACAACCAAAACTTTTTTGGGGTTTGGAAATTGGTAATTCCCTAGAAAATAATTAGAGTAATTTTGTTTATGAATATTATCTTGATTGGTCCACCAGGATCTGGTAAAGGAACCCAAGCGCAGAAAATTTTAGCTGATTTTGATCTGGCTTATTTTTCTGCTGGTGATATTTTGAGAGATTTGGCTAAAGAAGATTCGGCTTTGGGTAAACAGGTGGCCAAGACAATCAATCAGGGAAAATTGCTTTCTGATCAATTAATGGCCCAAATCATTAGAGATTTTTTGAGTAAAAACCAGGGTTCGATTATTTTTGATGGTTATCCCAGGAATCTTAATCAGGTTGTTTTCCTGGAGGAAAGTTTGGTGAACAGAAAAGGAATAGGTTTGGTTATCTATTTGCAGGTTTCCGAACAAGTGTTAACAGCAAGATTGTCGTCTCGGGTTATTTGTCGAAATTGCGGGGCTGTCTATAATTTGATTACCAATCCGCCCCGAGAGAAGGGGATTTGTGATGCTTGTGGGGGAGAGCTTTATCAGCGAAACGACGAAACACCGGAAGCAGTTAAAAAAAGATTGGCCATTTTTCGTCAGCAAACTAGGCCGATGATTGATTTTTTTAAGGAAAAAGGCTCTTTATTTATTGTTGATGGCAACCAACCAATTAAAGACATTTATCAGTTAATTAGAAAAAAGTTAATCAAGACGGGCTTGGCGTTGATCGGTGCCTAGACAGCCAATCTTATTAATGCTAAAATAAGGTTTGCTTGTTAGATAGTTTAAAAAATTTCTAGTTGATGATCAAAAAAGATAACCAAGAAATAGATGGCGGAGTGTTTGAATCCTTGCCCAATGCCATGTTTCGGGTTGAGTTGGATGATGGTCGAAAAATTTTGGCTCAACTAGCGGGAAAAATGAGGCTCTATCATATTAAAGTTATTCCTGGTGATCGAGTTAAGGTCGAAATGACCCCCTATGATGATCAGCGAGGGCGGATTACTTATCGCTACTAGTTTTAGAATTCCTAATTTCTAATTTTTGATTTCTAATGAATTACTAATGATTTAGTTTTGAAAAAACCCAGATAATAAAAATGGAATGGAGATTTAAAATTAAGAATTAAAGTTATGAAAGTTCAGTCGTCGGTAAAAAAAAGGTGTCGAAATTGCAAGATTGTCAGGCGGCGGGGTCGGGTTTATATTATTTGCAGTAATAATCCAAAGCATAAACAAAGACAAGGATAGAATTAATAATTTTATAAATTAACTAAAGTGCCCAGAATTATCGGAGTTAATATACCAGACGAAGAGAAAGTTGATTTGGCCTTAACCAGGATTTACGGTGTTGGTCAATCTAATGTTAAAGAGGTTTTACGTCGGTCTGGGGTAGGAATTAATAAAAGAGCCAAGGATTTAACCGAAGAGGAAATTTCTTCTTTAAACCAGGTGTTTGGCGAGATGAAAGTAGAGGGTGATCTTAGAGAAGAGGTGCGAACCAATATCGAGCGTTTAAGACAGGTTGGTGCTTATCGGGGTCGGCGTCATATCGCTAATTTACCCGTTAGAGGCCAGCGAACCAGAACTAATGCCCGAACCAAGCGCGGTTCCCGTCAAACAGTTGGAGCATTGAAAAAGGAAGCCTTTACCAAACTGGAAGAAAAAACCAAAAAAACCGCTACAGTATAATTAAAAATTAGTAAAATTTATGGCTAAAAAAAAGGTAGTTAAAAAGAAAGTTGTTAAAAAGAAAGTTGTTCGCAAAAAAACTAGTCCCAAAACCGTTTCCAGAAAAATTGATGAAGCTCGTTTTTATATTTCGGCAACTTTTAATAACACAATCGTGACAGTAACCGATATTGATGGCAATACTATTTGCTGGTCTTCGGCTGGTAACGCTGGTTTTAAAGGAACCAGAAAGCAAACCCCCTTTGCCGCCACAGTAACAGCTGAAAAAGCTGCCGAGGAAGCCAAAGAGAAAGGGGTAAAAGAGGTTGAGGTTTATGTTAAAGGACCAGGTCCGGGTCGCGAGGCGGCATTAAGAGCAATCAAAGCTTCAGGATTAAGAATGAGCCTGATTGCTGACATTACGCCAATGCCTCACAATGGCCCTCGGCCAAAAAAGAAACGTCGTGGAACTTAAAAATTGATTGATAAAGAAAGAAATGCAGAAACTACAAAACAAAAAGTGTCGGATTTGTCGTCGTTTAGGGGTAAAACTATTTTTAAAAGGTAAACGTTGTTATGAAAAATGCCCCATTGACCGCTCCGGCGCTATCCCGCCCGGTGTTCATGGCCGAAAGTTTTCTCGACCAACATTTTATTCTGAACAACTGAAAGAGAAGCAGCGACTAAAGGCTATTTATGGTTTGAATGAAGTTCAACTAAAAAATTATTTTGATAAAGCTCGTAATGTTGAGGGCGAGCCAACTGATGAAATCCTACTGCAACTTTTAGAGTTGCGCTTGGACAATATTTTGTATCGCCTTGGTTTTTCCTCTAATCGTAGGACCGCTCGCCAATTGATTGTTCATGGCAAGGTTTTAGTTGATGGTCACAAAGTGACCATTCCCTCCTACCGGGTTAATTTGGGCCAGGTGGTTTCTTTAACTAACCAAGCTCAAAATATTCCTCAGATTAAGCAGGTCTTGGAAGAGACAGTTGCTGTTCCTGGTTGGCTGGAAAAAAAAGCCCTAGCAGGAACCATTAAGCATTGGCCCAAGAAAGAGGATATTGAGGTTGAGGCTAACGTTTCGACGGTGATTGAATTTTACTCTCGATAAATTTGCTGGTTGAATTTGGGCGGTTTTTTGTTAAAATATACCAGATAGTAGTGAAAAAGAATTTAGTTGTTTTTTTAAAGCTTTTTCATATCTCAAAAATATTTAATCTATAAAAGAAGTGAAAGATTTAAATTTTATTCTTAAAGAGAAAAAGATCGACAGTGCTCACAGTCAATTTGAAATTGGCCCGCTGGAGGCTGGTTTCGGCCATACTTTAGGAACTTCATTAAGACG
The DNA here is from genome assembly GCA_028697345.1 of Candidatus Shapirobacteria bacterium. GTDB lineage: Bacteria > Patescibacteriota > Microgenomatia > 0-14-0-10-38-17 > 0-14-0-10-38-17 > JAQVFF01. The sequence continues at coordinate 2,617 of JAQVFF010000030.1, read as the reverse complement.
GGTATTATTAACTGTTCTTCCTGGAGCGGCGATTACTGATATTATTTTTGATGGGGTCAGCCATCAATTTACCACTCTTCCTGGGGTTAAAGAAGATTTAGTCGAGGTGATTTTAAACCTTAAAAAAGTTCGTTTTTCCTCCAAACTGGAAAAACCGGTTAAAATTTATTTGAACAAGTCTGGTTCAGGGACGGTTAAGGCTGGTGATCTGGAAGTTCCGGCAGAGCTAGAAGTAGTCAATAACGACTTGGTGATTGCTAGTTTGGCTGATAAGAAAAGTCGATTAAAGGCGGAAATGACTGTTTCTTGTGGGGTTGGTTACTCTCCTTCCGAAGAAAGACCGGCGGACGTTTTGGGTTTGATTGTTGTTGACGCTCTTTTTAGTCCGATTAAGAAAGTTAATGTTGTTGTTGATGATGTTCGGGTTGGTCGAGAAACTAATTACGATAAATTAACCCTGGATATCTGGACCGATGGCACAATTGGTGCTAAAAAAGCTCTTAACCAATCTGCTGAGATTTTAGCCGGTTATTTTAAGCAAATTTACCAGCCCAGCAACAATCATCAAAAAAAAGACGACGAATTAAAAACTAAAGAACCGGCAGTGATGAAAGAAAGCGTTGCCGAAACTAAATTGCCAACCAGAACGGTTAATGCCCTGGAAAAAGCCGGCTATAAGACTATTGGCGATTTGGCTAAAGCTGATTCAAAAGACCTAATGGGGGTGAAAAATTTAGGTACGAAATCGGTCGATTTGGTCAAGAAAGTTTTGAAAAATAAGGGGGTCGGCTGGTCGTGAGACACCGAAAAAAAGGTAAAAAATTAAGCCGGAACACTAAATCTAGAAAAGCTCTCTTTAAGAATTTATTGACCGATTTTTTTTTGTTTGAAGCCTTAGTAACTACTCAGGCTAAAGCACAGGTTATCAAGGGTAAAATTGATCGCTTGATTACCAAAGCTAAAAATCCGACCCTGGTTAACAAAAGATTTATCTATGGCTATTTGACTAAACCTTCAGTCTCGGCCAAACTAGTTGATGATATTGCCCCCAGGTTTTCTAAAAGACGCAGTGGTTATAGTCGAATTATAAAACTAGGTTCTCGTCAGGGTGATCAGGCCCCAATGGCTAAAATTGAACTAGTGGCTCCTCTGGAATCACCAAAAGATGTTGTTAACAAAAAAACAAAGAAATCAAACCAAACTTCATCGGCCAAGAAAGGTGCTTCATTAAAAAGTAAACTGACTGTAAAAACTAGTACGAAGAAAAAATAGCAAAAAAATGATTGATAGTAAAACTACTGTTACTAAGGCTGGTCAGATCAATAGGGAGTGGCACTTAATTAATGCCGATAAGCAAATTTTGGGGCGATTAGCTACTCAAGTGGCAACCTTGCTGATGGGTAAAAATAAAACCTATTTTACTCGTCAACTTGATTGTGGTGATCATGTGGTAGTAATTAATGCTCAGAAAATTCACCTGACCGGTAAAAAGACCGATCAAAAAGTTTATCAGAGCTACTCTGGCTATCCTAGCGGCAGAAAAGAGGTTGGTTTTGACAAAATGTTGGCTAAGCAACCAAATAAGGTTATTCGTCACGCAGTAATGGGAATGTTGCCTAAAAATAAATTGCGAGCAAAAATGATTATTCGGCTTCATGTTTTTTCTGGAACAGAACACGACTTTGAAGAGAAGTTTAAAACTAAAAGTTAACCAGAATGACTAAAAAACCAGTTATTAAAACCAAGGGTTCCCGAAAAAGAGCAACGGCTCGAGTTTGGCTTTATAAAGGCAAAGGGGAAATTACTATCAATGGTAGCACTCCAGAAGAATATTCCCCTTTTTCACTAGTTCAAGAACGAATGTATCAACCGTTCTTGGTGACCAACACCAGTGGCAAATTTTACGCCACGATTAAGGTTGCTGGTAGTGGTAAAAAGAGTCAGCTTGAGGCAATAGTTCATGGTTTGGCTCGGGCTCTTGATGGTCTTGATAAAGAAAAGTTTCACACTCCCCTTAAAAAAGCTGGCTTTTTAACTCGTGATTCTCGAGAAAAAGAAAGAAGAAAACCAGGAACAGCCCGAAGCGCCAGGGCCAAAAGACAATCTCCCAAGAGGTAACCTTGCCTTTTCTTCTTTGGACACCTCCCCTCTTAAGCCGATCTTTTTTAATAAATTTGGCCTGGACAACACAAGAATGCTATAATAAATTGAATTACATTTTTTTAGCGATATTATAAGTTTAAAATTGAGTCGTTGGAGTATAAAGAAAGTGAAAATCTGTTTGGTAGCTTCTAAGTTTCCTCCGATTGTGGGTGGAGGCGAAACATATATTTATCTCTTGGCTACAGGCTTAGCCAAGAGAGGTCATAACGTGTCTGTTGTAACTAGCGATTTTTTTAAAAATCGGCCAGTAGTTTCGATAACCAATGTTGAAAAAAATGATTTTTCGATAATAAAAATTGACAACTTTGAGAATTTCTGTAGTGGTAGGGGGAATTTTAAGCAGACATGTCAAAAATTATATTCTGTTTTAAGTGATTTGGCCCCAGACATAATTCATGTTCACAATTACCTACCAATGTTTCTATTGGCTCAGTTTCGTGGTTTATTAAAAGCG
>JAQVFF010000002.1 GCA_028697345.1 Candidatus Shapirobacteria bacterium | reverse complement strand
TCCTGTCCAAGGTTCGCGATTAGTTAATAACATTGCTCCTTGGTTAGTTCATCAGGTTTTAACTGCCAATGGCCAAATTATTATCCTGGATCAAAAAGTAAAAATAACACTCTTGAGGCGGCCGCTTTATTGCGTTACTAAAAACATGAAACTAATTATTACCGGAGACAAACTGTCAATTAACACTAAAATCAAGGAGCTGGCCGATAAGCATCTTGGTCAAAAAATTGATAAATATTTGGAGAAATTTAATCGAGGGATTAGGATTGCTCGATTAACCCTTAAAAAAGGCGCTCGCTGGGGTTTTGGTGCTAGCTTAAAGCTTAACCTGCCAGAGAAAGGTCAAATCTTCGCCAAAGCCCAAGGAAAAGATTTACTGTCGGTTTTAACAACAATAAGAAAACAAACAATAATACAAATCAAAGAATATAAAGAAAAATTAATTAACAGGTAAGAATCGGCCAAATAATCTTCTTAAAAGGAGCCGCTTCATTTATCGGGTAACTAGTTGGTTTCTTTCTTGATCCCAACACTCAGCCGCTAAACTACTTGGAAAATCAGCCTGTTCTAAAACCTGACAGCCAACCAGTCCTTGGCCGTCATGGAGTATTCGCCATTGTTCGGATTCTTGTTCCCGATATGCCAACCACAACCAAACCCGACTATCTTCTGAAAAACTAACTAAACCACGAGCATAGTTATTGACAACCTCTAAAAGATTAAATTCCATTTTATCCTGAGATTGGTTATAATTTTTTAACAGATCGTTTTTAATAGCAGTCTCATCGGTCTCAACGGCCGGAGTTGATGAGGTAGTAGTTAGCAGGGTTGGGGTCAGATCTTCGCCTTGTCGATTAAGCCACCAAAAAATACCTAAAATTAGAAATACTAAAACAAACAAAGTAATTAAAGTCCCATTCTCCTTCATCATTTAAAACAATTTTAACATAACAGGGTTGTATCGGGAAAATAATAATTAACAGCTAAGTTCTTAGTTGACCACAGGCGCCTTGAAAAGATAGTCCTAGCGAGCGGCGAATAGTTGTTTTGATACCTTGTTTTTCTAATTGGCTTTTAAACCAGGTCATTTTTTTTCGCCCGGAAGCAGTCAAAGAGCAACCAGCAACTGGATGATAATCAATTAAATTAACATGATATAAATAAGCGGCTTCACCTTGGTCACGGATTAATCCAGATAAGCCCTGAATATGCCTGGGGGCATCATTGACACCAGAAAAAAGAATGTAGGCCAAAAAGATTTTTCGTCTATTTTTTCGGGCATGATAAGTTAAAATTGGTAATACTTTTTTAAGAGGAAACCTTTTTTCAATAGGCATTAGGCGTTGTCTTTCCTGGGGAAATGGATTATTCAAGGACAAGGCAACGTTTATTGAGGGAAAATCATTAATCAGTTGTTTTAGTGTTGGTAAGAAACCCACCGTAGAAATATTTATCTTTCTTTGACTAATATTAAAAAATTGAGAAGCAGTCAAAACGCCTAAGGCTTCAAAAAAATTAGGATTAGCTAATGGTTCACCCATACCCATAAAAGAAATCGTATCAATCTCTTCTCCTTTAAGATGAAAATAAAGCAGCTGATCAACAATTTCATCAGTGGTCAAATTACGTTTAAAGCCCATTTTCCCGGTGGCGCAAAAAAGACAGTTCGTTAAACAACCAACCTGAGAAGAAAGACAAAAAGACTGCCAATCACGATAAATCATTTTAACCGATTCTATTTTTTCAGAATCGAATAAAGAAAATAGCACTTTTTCCCCTTGAGAAGAAACTTTTTCACCAACCCGACTAACCGCTAAGAAGGGGGTAAATTCCTGTTTTAGTTTTGACCGCAGTTCTTTTGATAAAAAAAACATCGATTCAAAATCGGCTTCTTTTTTTAAAAAAATGCTGCCAATAATCTGATCAAAACGATAACTAGGCTCCTGAATCGAGGAAAGAAACAACCTCAATCGCTCAAATTTGTTCATTTTTTTCATCCCAAACTAAGTAATAAACAATAAAAAATGAGACTGGGCTATTCTCCCACGACAGAATAAGAAAGAATTATCTTCAAGAAACCTTGGGTTTAATTTTCAAACCCTTCTTTAGATTACAATTAATGCTTTCCCTGACTTGCTCCGGTTTTTTTCTCAAGGCCAAACCCACCTCTCCAGCAATCCGATTAATCAAAGAATTAATAATCCTCTTCTGGCTGGTAGTAAAGTCTTTTTCTTCTCTTTTGCGGCCATAGTAAAGATATTTCAAAAAATCGACCATAGAGGCTAGGTCGTTTTCGGCAATCACTTGTCGAGCCCAATCAAGATCTGCCCCTTTGGTTGTTTGGGCAGGTGTTGAAATTTTTCTCAATAAAACTCGGGCTTCCCCACTGCCGACAGGCCGGCGAATATTAGTTTTTAGCAAGCTTTCTTCGGGAATAGTACATACTAAGCTGCGGTTGCCGCTTCTTTTAAAATAGGGTCGAAAATGAATTACCCGCTTTTCCCCGGCAGGAGTTTTGTGACAAGAAATCTTAAAAACCCTATAAACTCGACCAAAGTCAATGATCTTATCACCAATTTTTAGCTTGCCCAATTCTAATTCAACCATAAATATCGCCTTTTTTGACAACTATTATTATATCATGTATTTGGCTTGACATTTTGGCAATCAATATGCTATTCTGCTAATAATAGCAACAAATAGTAAAAGGGGGTGAAAACAATGGCTATAGTCAAAGTTGATCCTTGGACCAGAAATTTCCTTCGCCCCTTTTTCGACGAAGAAGAAGTTGGCTTCTTAGAAAATAATAGTCTTACCTCTTACGAAACCGAAAACGACTTCGTCGTTAAGGCTAATGTCGCTGGAGTGCCGGCTAGCGAAGTCGATATTTCCATCGATCGAGGAGTGGTTACTATTCGAGCGGAGCATGAAGAAACTAAGGAGGAAAAACAGACCAAAAGAGTAGTCTATCGAGAAGGACGAGCAGCTAAATATCTTTATACTACTTCTATTCCCTGTCCGGTAATTGGTGAAAAAGCTCAGGCTGATGTAGAAAATGGTATTGTTACTGTCATCATTCCTAAAGCTCCGGAAGCCAAACCACAAAAAGTTAAGGTTAAACCTCAAAAATAATCTTTTTTGGGGAAAACTGTCATTTTGATTACCTCCGCTCAAAAAGAGAGCGGAGGTTTTTTCACTTTACCACAATATTTATCGGGTTAATTTTTTACTAGCTTTAGCCAATTCTTTGGCGGCCCGATCTTGAAGTTTAACTTTTAAGTCTTCTATTTCCGACTTTAAACGGTCTATTTCTTTCCCGCCAGTTTTAACTGTTTGATCAATTTTCTGATGAACCTTTTTTCGAGTATCTTCATTTAATAAAATTACCGCCGCTGCCCCAGCCAGGGCACCAAATAAAGCGGCCGTTATCCAGCCTCCATTCCTGTCATTACTCACCTTTATTCACCTCCCTAAAATTTTTAAAAGCATTTCCAATAACCTGATCTTAATTCCCGTTCCGGTCTCATCAATCAAACGCCAAGTGTTTTTAACAGTTTTTTGCAAAATAGTTAAGATTACTATTAATTTATAAGCTATTAGGGCTGTCACCAAAAATAATAAAATAAAAAGTGCTGACCCGGTATAATAAAAAAGTTGATTAACCATCATAAGTTTTTAAAAAAAATTTACTCAAATGTTCACCTCCCCGCCTCCTATTTAAACTGAAAAAAAATATTATTTCAAGTCTTAAATTTCTTAGGAAATTCTTACCAATGGATAGCAATAATTTTGTCTTCAAATTACCGCCATAACAATTAAACCCAATAAAAAGGTCAACAAAATCTGCCAAGAATGAGGGGCTTTGGTTCTAATTTCTGGTAATAAATCAACCGCCGCAATGTAAAGAAAACCGCCAGCGGCAAAAGGTAAAAGTATTCCCTCTAAGCCAGTAATTTTATTAATTAAAAAATAGCCAGTAACTGCTCCAAGTAGAGCCAAAATTGCCGTTAAGAAGTTGGCTATCAAGGCTTTTCTAGGACTAAACCCTGCCAGTAATAAAACACCAAAATCGCCGATTTCCTGAGGAATTTCATGAAGAATAACTGCCAAGGTTGTCGTCCAGCCCAAAGAAACGTTTTCCCAAAAGGCGGCGGCAATAATCATTCCGTCCAAAAAATTATGAAAACCGTCGCCAATTAAATTCAAATAGCCAAAAGGATGTTCAAGACAGCCAGTATCATGACAGTGCCGCCAATAAAAAACTTTCTCCAAAAAGAAAAATATTACAAAAGACAGAACCGTTAAAGAAAAAACCTTGTCAGCCGGAAATTCTGACACCGCCTCAGGAAGCAAATGATAAAAAACCTGACCCATTAAAACACCGGCGGCCAAAGCCGCCAATAAAGATAAGATCTTGTCTAAAAGAACTTTTTGAAAAAGAAGAAAAACAATACCGATAAAAGCAATTAGGCTTACTAAAATGGAGGCTAAAATAATATTGACCAACATAAAATCTTTCTTGATTTTAAATATACTCTCTTGAGCAAGACCGGCAACCCCAATCTTCTTAAGATAAATTAATAAACTTCTAAAAAACCAAAAAGCGCCCAAAAAAACTTTGAGCGCTATTTTAAAGATAAAAATTTTTTATCTTTCTTTTTTTGCTTATTCCAGAGTTATCTGGACTGTTGAGGTTTGGCAAAATCAACCTTAATTGTTCTTCCTTCGAAGTCTTTACCGTTAAACATTTCCAGCGCTTTGCTGGCTTCTTCTTCGGTAGCCATTTCGACAAAGCCAAAACCTTTAGATCGACCAGTAGCACGATCAGTAATCACTACACTATCAACGACCTGACCAGCTCCAGAAAAGAAATCTTTCATCTTATCGCGATCAACTTCATAGCTGAGATTGCCAACATATAACTTTTTAACCATTATTAATCACCTCCTCATCGTGTTGGAACATATAATCTTGGAGAATATTAAAAAGAGGTTTCGGCACAAAAACTAAATAACTAAGTAACCTGACCTGACCACATTATAACAGGTTAATTGTAAAAGTAAACAGGAATCTGTTTAATGATAAACATCTGGATTGGCCCCCTGTCAAAAAAATTAGTTGATATAATTTAAAATGAAAACGATTGTTAAGATCATGAAAAAAATCATCATCTGTTTTTTGGCCACTGCTGTTTTTATTTTTCCTCCCGAGTTAAAAGCTAAATCTTACTCTATCGATCGGGTTAACATTCAAGCTACTGTCAATCAAGATGGCTCTATGACCGTTGAAGAAAAGCGATTGTTTTCTTTCTCGGGCGACTTTACCTTTGCTTTTCAAGAAATCAATAAAATCGGCTCAGCAAGACAGGAACCTTATTTGCTAACCGATTTCCAAATCTGTGATCAAATTGACTGCTATCGGCAGCTAAAAGCAGAGGAAAAAAACGAAGCTGAAAAATCTCGACCACCAGGAACCTTTTATTCTGAAGAAAAAGACAGCCATTATTTTATCAAATGGTTTTATCAGGCCACTAATAATCAAAAAGAATTTCTGCTTTCTTATCGAGTTGACAACGCCATCACTCTTCATCAAGATACCGCCGAACTTTACTGGCAATTGATCGGTGATAATTGGGAAATTAACCAAAAAAACATTAGCGTTGAAATTATTTTCCCCCAAAGTTTGGACAATCAAGATTTAAAAGCCTGGGGCCATGGTCCTCTTGATGGAGTAGTGTCAATTCCCAAAAATAACCTAGTCGCTTACCAGGTCAGGCAACTTAATCCCGGCACCTTCATCGAGGCCCGAATTCTGGTCCCAAAAGCAATTTTTAATCAAGGGGTTGCGGGTAGCGAAACTAAGGAGCAAATTATTCTCGAAGAAGAAAAATTTATCCAAGAAACAATTAGAAAACAACAATTAACCAAAACGGGTAATTATTCTCTGGCTCTAATTAGTTTATTACTGCCCCTGACTGGAGTTTACTTTGTCATTAAACGAATTATTATTTTCTTTAAATATCAAAAAGATCAACCCTTGCCTAAAGTAAATTTGGCTAACCGGCTTTGGGAGGCGCCCAGCAATATTCAACCGGCCCAAATCGAGTCTTTATTGGTTAAAAAAAAGTTTTTAACCTCTAAATCATTCACTGCTACCATTCTTTCCTTAATACAAGATCGTTTTCTAAAGCTGAAAAGAACCAGCCAGAAACAGGGATTTTTAAAAAAAAACTATCGTTATTTCTTGATTAAAATTAATCAAAAAAGACAACCAAACAATCCAATCCAACAACAAGTATTTGATTTTTTAAATAAAATTGGTTTTGAAACAATTAAAGATAATAGTCAAACAATCAATAATGCTCTAAGTTTAGAAAAAATTACTTCTTGGCCTAAAAAAAATCAAGCAAACAGCCTCCGATTTTTTGAAGAACTAAAAGATATTACCTTTAAAGAAAACTTAAAGGGCGGATTATTCGACCACCAGGCCCATCAAATTAATCAAAAAGATCATTCTTTTATTCTGTTAGTTTTGTTGACAATTTTTCATGGAATACTTCTTTTTGCTCTTATCTGGCCTTCCGGACAATCTCAAGCATTAATTATTGGCAACCTTCTGGGGTTTATAATCTTATTTGGATCCGTTGCCGCTACAGCAATAACAACGGAACGAGGAGAAAAACTAACTGTTCTGGGTCGACAGGAAGCTGCCGGGTGGCTGGCTTTCAAAAAACATCTCAAAGATTATAATAAAACCAAGCACGACCCAATTGATTCTTTAGTAGTCTGGGAAAAATATTTAATTTACGGAACTGTTTTGGGAATATCAGCCAAAACATTAACTCAATTATCGATAAGCTTCCCTCAGAAAGACCGGGATTTGGCCAACGCCTACTGGGGAACAATAACTGCCACTGGCCTAAATGATTTCAGCCGAAACATTGCTTCTTTAGGCTTGGCCCTTGGCAATTTCGGCTCCAGTGTTTCTTCTGGCTATGGCGCTTCCGGCACCGGCTCATCGGGTGGATTTTCCGGTGGCGGCGGCGGTGGTGGCGGTGGCGGCGGTGGCGGCGCGGGATAAATCTTCAAAAAAAACCCACCCCTTCTTGTCCTTTGATTTGAAAATAAAAATACTGTTTCTCCTCCTTTAAAAAACCATCCTTGACAAATAATTTAAAAAAGAGTATTATCCTTCTTAAACCCCCCCCTAGGGGGTATAAGAAATTAATAACTATCAATATGAACAACTCTAAAAAAAATCTTCTTAAGCGAATGAATTATATTTTAGGCCATATTCAGGGAATTAAAAAAATGCTCATTGCCGATAAATACTGTATTGATATTATTCAACAAAACCGGGCAGTAATTGCCGCCCTGAAAAAGGTTAATAAAATTATCTTAGAAAACCATTTAAACACCTGTGTTATTCAAGCAATCAAAAGTAAAAATAAACTTGAGGCACGGAAAAAAATTGAAGAAATCTTGCTATTATTTGAAGACTCGGAAAGTGATCAATAAAATTCAAAAACATAAATCAAGCTTCGTCTCGGCAATCTTGTCTGGATTGCTTCCTCATACTTTTTGTTTGGCTTTTATTATTGTTACCGCCCTGGGAGCCACTGCCGCTACCGCCTTTATAAAACCGCTACTGTTGTCCCGTTATCTTTTTTATTTACTAATTGCTTTTTCGTTCGCTTTTGCCACTGTCTCGGCGATAATTTATCTTAAAAGAAGCCGTTTTCTTTCCTGGCAAGGTGTTCAGAAAAAATGGCGTTATCTTTTAATTCTTTACACTACCACCATTATTACCAATTTATTGTTTTTCTTGGTTATTTTCCCTAAAGTCGCCAATCTAAATCTTAACCCTCGAACACAAACCTTAGGAGAAGCCAACAATTTAGTCTCCATTACAGTTGCGGTTCAAATTCCCTGTTCTGGCCATGCTCCATTAATTATTGACGAACTTAAAAAAAACGAAGGCGTTAAAAATGTTGTTTTCGATTTTCCTAATTTATTCAGGATACATTTTTCTCCCCAAGAGACCTCTTGGGAAGAAATTTTAAATTTACCCATCTTTACTAACTTCCCGGCTAAATTACAATGAAAAAAATCGTTTTATCAATATTGGGAATGAGCTGTGTTTCCTGTGCCCAAAAAATCGAATCCCGGCTTAAAAAACACCCCGGCATTTTTGATGTAAAAATTAACTTTACCACCGGTAAGCTCTTGGCCCAAACCAAAGAGCCTGTTGCTAAAAACGACTTAGTTGCAATTATTCAAAATCTTGGCTACGAAGTTGAAGAAAAAAAATCAACCCTAAATCAACCTGAAAAAATAATTCGAAAAAACAAAAATCGGGCAATCGCGGCACTGCTATTCAGCTTTCCCTTAATGGCTATTATGGTTGGAAAACATTTTTTCGGCCAATCCCTTATTAAACCTCACCCTCTTCAGTTGGCCATTGAAGCTTTGTTAACTTCCATCGTCGTCTATTGGTTGGGCTGGCCAATCCATCAATCGGCTCTGAAAGCAATCAGAAAATTTTATGCCAATATGGATGTCTTAATTTCTTTGGGATCGTCAGTGGCTTTTCTATTTGGAGTGGCAGCTTTTTTTATTGAAATCCCGGTTTTCTTCGAAATAGCCGCCTTTATTATTTCCTTTCAATTAGCGGGTAGATATCTTGAAGCTCAAGCTAAAGGCAGAGCTTCCAAAGCAGTAAAGGAGTTAATTGCTTTAAAACCAAAAACCGCTCGAATTTTAAAAAATAACCAGGAAAAAATAATCCCTCTGGCCAATTTAACCATCGGCGATATTGTTTTAGTTAAACCAGGAGAGATGATTCCTGCTGATGGCAAAGTTCTTGAAGGACAATCAACAATCAACGAATCAATCGCTACTGGCGAATCACTACCAATAACAAAAATTGCCGGCAGTCAAGTGTTTCAGTCAACCATTAATCAAGGTGGTCGGTTAAAAATAAAAGTTGATAAAATCGGCCAAAAAACCTTTTTATCACAAATAATCAAATTGGTTGAAGAGGCTCAGGGAACCAGAGTGCCAATTCAAAAACTGGCCAACCAAGTAACAGCCTATTTTGTCCCGATTGTACTAATAATTGCCTTAATTACTTTAGTGGTCTGGTTTTGGGGGGGGCAATGGTTTAAGGGAATTGTTTCTGCTATCACTGTCTTAATTATCGCCTGCCCCTGCGCCCTGGGCCTGGCCACCCCAACCGCCCTAACGGTTGGTATTGGGGAAGGCACTCGAAAAGGAATTTTGTTTCGCCGAGGTGAAGCAATTGAAAAATTAAATAAAACCACCACAATTATCTTAGATAAAACCGGAACTATTACTCAGGGCAAACTGACTATTACCGATATTCAACCCCTTAAGATAAACAGGAAAAGATTTTTAACAATTGCCGCCAGTTTAGAAAATAATTCTGAACATCTGATTGCCAAAACAATTGTTCAGGAAGCTAAAAAGGAAAAAATAAAACTACTTAGGGTAACTGATTTTCAGGCAATTCCTGGTAAGGGAATCAAAGGAACAATTAATAAAGAAAAGGCCCTGATTGGCACCAAAGCTTTTTTAAAAGAAAACGGCATCAACGGTTTTATTAAGATAGAAAATACTGTTACTAAACTAGAAAAAGAAGGAAAAACCGTTAATTTTACCGCTTTAGGAAATAATTTGCTCGGCCTAATTGCTTTGGCAGATACTCCCAAAAAAACAGCTTCCAGGGCCATTGGAACCTTAGAAAAAATGGGTTTTGAAGTAATTATGCTAACCGGCGACAACAGCAGTGCCGCTCGAGTAATTGCCGATCAAGTAAAGATAAAAAATGTCATCGCTCAAGTTTTACCGAAAGAAAAAGTTGAGGTTATTAAAAAACTTCAAAAAGAAGGGAAAGGGGTAATTATGGTTGGCGATGGCCTCAATGATGCTCCGGCACTCGCTCAGGCCGATGTTGGTATTGCTATGGGAACCGGGGCCGACATTACCGCCGAGACCGGCGACATTATTCTACTAACAGCAGACCCCAAAACTCTTCCTATAGCAATCAAGCTTAGCCAAAAAACCTTTAAAGTTATCCGACAAAACCTTTTCTGGGCCTTTTTTTATAATATCTTAGCGATACCAGTAGCAGCCTTTGGACTACTGGCAACACCTATCGGTCCAATTATTGCTACTGGTGCTATGACCTTCAGTTCCTTATCGGTCATTCTTAATTCTTTAAGAATAAAAAATTAACGAGGGCTTTTAAATATTAAATTTATCAGCAAATTGACCAACTAAAGGAAGCTGTTTTCTCTCGCCATTTACAACATTTATAATCCCCATCACTGATAAAACCAAACAGCCAATCCCGCCAAAAAAAGCAACTAGCCAACCTAAAACAGGAATCATTCCAACCAAACCGACCGCTAAAGCGGCTAAGAAAAGAACTAAGCCTTGCTTGGCATGAAATTGAGCAAACTCATCATCCTTGGCAGCCAAAAGAGGAATTAACACCAAAATACCAATATAACTCAAAACAGCAATCATTTTATTGTCACTGGATGCTTTACTTGTCTTTTTTGTCATTTTTATTTTGTCGCTTTTTCACCTCCTCTTTATTTAATCTAACAAAAGAATACCACAAATTAATAGTTTGTGCCAGGTTGATTTTGTTGTTTTTTTAAGACTCAAAAACAACTTAAATTATATCTTGACAATTTTTAATCAATCAAATATAATGAATATGTATTCAAAATACAGAATTGAGGAGGTGAAGAAAAATGCCAGGATTTGATAAAACCGGACCAAGCGGCTTAGGACCAAGAACAGGCCGAGGCGTTGGCCCATGAGGATTGGGCTTAGGTTGGCGAAGAAGATTTGGAGCAGGTCGAGGATTGGGTCGTTATTTTAATTGGGCTTGGCCCCAAAATCAGGCTGACCAAAAAAAGGCTCTGATCGAATATAAAAAAGCTTTAGAAGAAGAGCTTCAAGACGTCGAAAAAGAGGAAAAAGAATTAGAAAAATAAGGTATAAAAGAACACCTCTTTTAATTTGAAAAGAAGCACCTGATATAATCTGGCGTAGGTGTTGCCAGTGTTTAGTAATTGATAACAAGTAATTAACAACTGAAAAAGGTAGAAATTATTCAATGGCTATCTTATCACATTGTCTTTGGCTCTGTTTTTTATACCTAAAACTAATTTGGTAACACAGCAATCCGACAATAAATTTTATAAGGTATGACCAGACAAAAAAACCCTCGGCGAATTAATTTCACCCCCGGAGTAGTCTATTTTAAACCTCGGGGGGTGCCTTTATACCAACTCAAAGAAACAGTTTTATTACCCGAGGAGTTGGAGGCTTTAAGGCTCTATGATGTCGCTAACCTTAACCAAACCGAAGCAGGCAAGAAAATGAAAGTTTCTCAACCAACTTTTGCCCGAATCCTATCCAATGCTCGAAAAAAAATCGCTAGTGCTTTAATTAACGGACAGGCAATAAAAATAACCACTAAAAACTAACAACTTCTTCCTGTTTTCCTCAATAATTTTCTCCTTAATGGTGATGTTCTTCCTCGTATTTATCAGCCTCAGTTTTGGTTTTATGAATAGTACCATCAGGATGATTAGCTGGAGAATAAATAGTATAAAGCTTCAGCTTCTCTAGGGCAGAAATATTAATAATATTATGTTCTGATCCGGCCGGAATAATAACCGCATCACCATCACCAACCACCATCTCCTTACCATCAACAACTACCTTGCCCTCACCGGCTTCAAAACGAAAAAACTGATCAACATCACTGTGAACCTCTTGGCCAATTTCTTCGCCTGGACCAATGGCCATCACCACCAGCTGGCTATGAGCACCGGTAAACAAAACCCGACGAAAGTCTTCATTTTCTAAAGTTATTTCTTCAATGTTATCGTGATAACCAGTCATTAATTTCACCCCCTTCTTATAAATACTTTCCTCATCAAGTATAACAGGAATCTTAACAGAGAAGAAAGGTTCTTTTTCATATTTACCGGCGAATTCTTTTCAAGCCCTTATCAACAACCAGCTTAACAGAGTGAAAAAATAAAACTTTTTTTTGCTTTTTAAAAATGTCTTTATTATTCTAATATAAATTTTTAAAAACTTGCCATTAGACGGCCTTTTCTTTATACTGTTATTACCACTTGCCACTCTAACAAAAAGATGATCAGAATTCTTAATTTTACTAAGAAAAGGTCCTTGAAAAATAAAACCTTCTTTTTTTGCCGTCACCAAAAAATCAGCTACTTGTTAATCACCGATAAAATAACCGGTCGAATTACCAAAACTTTCGAAAGCCGAGATGGTTTTAATTTCCAGACCAGCCGTCTTAATAACCTGGCGGTTAAAATTTATCCAAAAATTAAGGCTCAAAAGGAAAATTTTTTAAACGAGCGTTATCTTAACCTCTTAGTTCCTGGCAGTGAATATCTTGATTCCCACAACCTAAAAATAGAAAATGCTTTCTCTACTGATGAAGGTTTGTTGGTTTTTTTTCACTACCAAAAAAATAATCAGATTGAAATTGGTGTCGTTGCTTTTACCAAGGGAAATAATCCCCAACTTCTCTGGCGTCATAATGAGCCAGTTTTCCTAATGGGACCTTTTCCCCCAAAACGGAAAGTGGTTTTTATTGATTTATTGAAAAATAAAGATCGCTATTTGGCTTATTGGCTAATTGATGATGAAATTTGGGTTGTTAATTACCCTGAATATCGAATTAGTCAACAAATTAAAATTAGAAAATGTTATCAATTACAAAAACCAAAAGAAAACCCTTTAATTAAACCCCAAGCCGATAATGACTGGGAAGCTTTCAATACTTTCAACCCGGCCGCTATTTACGAATCTGGAAAAGTCCATATTTTTTACCGGGCTCAGGGTTTTGATTATGTTTCCTCCATTGGTTATGCCACCAGTAAGGATGGTCTCAATATTGAGGAACGGCTTAATCAACCGGTCTTTGTTCCCACCCAACCATTTGAGAGTACTAAAAAACCTGGCCAACTAAGCACTGCCTATACTTCCGGCGGTTGTGGCGGCTGCGAAGATCCCCGATTAACCCGAGTCGAAGACAGAATTTATATGACTTATGTTGCTTTTGATGGCGTAACCGAGCCTCGAATTGCCTTAACCTCAATTGCCGTTAAAGATTTTCTAAATCGTAATTGGCTTTGGAAAAAACCAATTTTAATCTCACCGCCGGGGGTGGTCGATAAAAGCGCTTGTATTCTGCCGGAGAAAATCAATGGCCAATATGTTGTTTTCCATCGAATTTTTCCTGACATTTTAATCGATTTTGTTAATTCCTTAGATTTTTCTAACGGCCAATACCTTAAGGGCCAATATCGAATTAAGCCTCGCTCCCCGATGTGGTGGGATAGTCGAAAAATTGGTGCTGGCGCCCCACCCTTAAAAACCCGAGAAGGCTGGTTATTGATTTATCAGGCTGTGGACGACAAGGAAGGTTATCGCTATAAAGTTGGCGCGATGCTTTTGGACCTGGATAATCCTACCAAAGTACTTTACCGTTCAAGAAAGCCAATTATCGAACCGGACCAATGGTATGACAATGACGGCTTTAAGGCCGGAGTAGTTTATCCTTGCGGAGCAGTAATTATCAGCGACACTCTTTTTGTCTATTACGGCGGAGCCGATTCCTATGTTTGTGTCGCCACTGCTAATCTGGAACAATTTCTAAGCCAGCTAAAAACTACTGGAAATGCTAAACTAGAAAGCACCACTATCAATCAGATGACAAATGATAATCAATAATCTTAAGGTTAGCCGACACCCTAAAAATCCGATTCTTTCTCCTGATCCTAAAAATGATTGGGAGCAAGAGGCGGCCTTTAATCCCAGTGTTATCAAAGATGGCAAATATCATCTGTTATATCGAGCCGTTTCAGCAAAAAAAGATCACTATGGTCAAGAAATGAATGTTTCCACTATTGGCCACGCCGTCAGCCGAAACGGAGTTTCCTTCAACAAAATTGGCCAACTAATTAAACCGGAAAAGGAATGGGAAAAATATGGCTGTGAAGACCCCAGAATCACCAAAATAGACGACCGTTATTTCATCTTCTATACTGCCTTAAGCCAATACCCGCCCACCGCCAATGGCATCAGGGTCGGCCTGGCTATCACCAAAGACCTAAAAAACATTGATGCTAAGCATCTGGTGACTCATTTTAACGCCAAGGCCATGGCTCTTTTCCCGGAAAAAATCAATGGCCAATACGCCGCTGTCTTAACTGCCGACACTGACCAGCCGCCAGCCAGAATCGGTCTGGCTTACTTTAATCAACTGGCTGATATTTGGTCACCCGGTTTTTGGAATAAATGGTATAAGTGCCTAGACCATTATCGCTATTCGATCAACCTACGTCGGGTTAATTCTGATCAAATCGAGGTTGGTGCGGTCCCGATTAAAACCAAACATGGCTGGCTGTTGATCTATGCTTATATTCAAAATTACTATACTCCAGAAAAAAGAATCTTCGGCATTGAGGCGGCCCTGTTAGACAAAAACGACCCAAAAAAAATTATCGCTCGAACTAATTCACCAATCTTGACCCCTAAAACCAAATACGAAAAAAAAGGAGCAGTAACCAATGTTATTTTTCCTTCCGGTGCCTTAATAGAAAAGAACACTCTTCGTATTTATTATGGCGCCGCCGATAATCATTGCGCCTTGGCTGAAATCAACATTAAATATTTATTCAAAAATATGTCTGATAATCCTGTCAAAGAAACATTTTTAATGACTAAATACCACCACAACCCGATTCTTGCTCCTCGAGAAGAAAATTTCTGGGAAGCCAATTCCGTTTTTAATCCAGCCGCTATTTATCAAAAAGATAAATTCTATTTAGTTTATCGGGCCCAATCTCCTGATCACACCTCTACTTTGGGATTGGCTGAAAGCGATGACGGTTTTCACTTTAAACGCTTTGACGAGCCGATCTATACTCCAAGAGGTGATTTTGAACAAAAAAAAGAACCGGGCCGGTTGTCGGGTTGCGAGGATCCTCGAATTACCAAAATGGGAGATTATTTCTATATGTTCTATACTGCCTACAACGGCATCGATCATCCCCGAGTGGCTATATCCTCCATTGCCGTTAAGGATTTTATTAACCATCGTTTTTCTTGGTCCGAGCCAATTGCTATTTCAAAATTTGGTATTCACAATAAGAATAGTTGTCTTTTACCGGAAAAAATAAATAACCAATATGTAATTTTGCATCGAACCGGCGGAGAGGATATTGCCGTTGATTACGTTAACAATCTAGAAGATTTAAAAGAAGAAAAAAGTTGGCTTAAAAAAGAACAGGCAATTTTCCCCAGACCAAACGGCTGGGACGGAGAAAAAATTGGTATTGCCGGCCCGCCAATCAAAATCGATTCTGGCTGGCTGCTTTTATACCATGGTGTTTCTGACATTGATCATCAATACCGTGTCGGCATGATGATCCTTGACCACTATAATCCTGGTAAGGTTCTATATCGCAGCCAATATCCTATTATTAAACCAACTGAAAAATATGAAAAAGAGGGCGATGTTCCTAATGTGGTTTTTCCCTGTGGTGCCATCCTGGTCAAGAATACTTTGTTTGTTTACTATGGTGGCGGCGATAAAGTTATTGGTATGGCCACCGCCCAAATGGACGAGCTTCTGGCTCAAGTTGTCATTTAAGACTTTGCTTTCTGCAAGAAATTCCTGATTAGTTTATAAGCTTCTCCACACCAAAAAACTGCTGAAGATAAGAAAATTATTTTTACCAATTCTGCTAAAGCCAGTGTCTCAAAATTAAACAAGTCCCTGAAAAACGACTTGTTTAAAGCCAAATATTGCAAACATAGCGAGAAACCAACCGCCCCAAGAACATATTTATTACTCAAGAGACCAATCTTGAAAAGCGACTTTTCCAAAGAACGCATGTTAAAAATATTAAATAGTTGGGTAAAGGCCATTACGGCAAAAGCTCCAGTCCTGGCTTTGGCAATTCCTTGCGGCAACAAGACTAAAAACACGCCAAGAGTGGCCAAAACCATTACTAAAACGATCGGCGCCAGAAAACCAACCATTCCAGCCGACAAAACATTTTCCCCTTTCGTTCGAGGTAAACTAAGTAAAACATCACCATGGCCAGGCTCAGCCGCTAGGGCTAAATCAGTTACACCATCAGTAACCAAATTAAGCCAAAGAATTTGAGCTGCCAATAAAGGCAGAGGAAAACCCATAATAATTGAAATAACAACAATTAAATCTTCGGCCAAATTAGTTGTTACCAAAAAAGCACTAGCCTGACGGGTGTTATTAAAAACAATTCGTCCTTCCTCAATGGCATCAACTATCGAGGCAAAATTATCATCGGCCAAGACAATATCACTGGCTTCTCGGGCAACATCACTGCCCATGTTACCCATAGCAATACCAACATCGGCTTTCTTAAGAGCCAAGGCGTCATTAACACCATCACCGCTCATGCCAACACAGTGACCAGTTTCTTGTAAAGCCTCTAGAATCTTCAGTTTCATATCGGGAGTCAATCGAGCAAAAATAGACACTGTTTCAATCGCCTGTTTAAACTTATTTTCAGGCAAAGAAAAAAGTTCTTCCCCGGTCAAAACTGAAGGAAAATTACTGTTGGCTAAACTAGCATCTGCAATACCAACCTGACGAGCAATAGCCAAAGCCGTTTCCTTATGGTCACCTGTCTTTATAATAATTCTAATACCCGCTTCTTGGGCTTTAATAATAGCTTCCCTAACCCCGGGACGAGGTGGATCAACCATACCAACAAAACCGATGAAAATTAAATCTTCAACTGAAGAGTAAGATAAATTTTTCAATTCTGGAGAAGTTTTTTTATAAGCCAGACCAATTACCCTCATTGCTTGACGAGAAGTTTTCTGCACCTGGGATAAAATTTGTCTCTTATCATCTTCGGATAATTCCATCTCTTTTTGATTAACAAGTTTTTTTGAACAAAAACCGATTACCGCTTCCGGTGCTCCAGAGACAACAATTTCTTTCCTGTCATCTTGTTCGACCAATACTGCCTTATATCTTGTTTTCTGGTTAAAGGGTAGTTCATCAACTAAATTAAATTTCGCTAAAACATTTTTTAGATCGGCTTTATGGGCCAAAACAGTTAAAGCGGCTTCGGTAGGATCACCGTTAACCCGATAATCAAGATTTCCCTGGTCATTTTCCTTGATAGTCAGTTTTGCCCGACTGCAAAGACCGGCAGTAATAATCAGCTTTTTTAAAACTGGGCTATTTTGAGGATCGATTTTTTGTTCCCCTTTCAAAAAAGAACCCTTCTGTTGCCAACCATTTAAAACTTTAAAAACGCCCCCTCCGGCAACCACCCTTTCCACCGTCATGTTGTTTTGGGTTAAAGTACCAGTTTTATCAACAGCAATAACATCGGTAACACTTAAGGTTTCTGTTACCGGCAAAGAGCGGACGATAACATTTTTTTTAGCCATTCTACTAGCACCAACAGCTAAAATAATAATTAACACCGCCGGGAGGCCTTCGGGAATACCAGAAACCAAAGAAGCTACTGAAAAAATTAAAATTTCGCCGAAATCAAACTGACGAACCCAAAAACCAACTAAGAAAGTAATTACAGCACCCAAAATCGCCACTACCGCCATCTGTTTAACTAAATGATTGGTTTTTTCTTCAAAGTGGCTTTTCCCAGAGTCAATCTCTCCTAAAGATTGGGAAATTTTTCCTATCGCTGTTTGAGCCCCAGTGGCTGTTACTATCGCCTTGGCCCAACCGCCAACAACAAAAGTCCCCATCCAAACGGTATTTTTACGATCTGCCAAAGGAGTTTTTACCGGTAAAACTCTAAGATTCTTATTAACTGAAAATGCTTCTCCGGTCAAGGACGATTCAACCGTTTGTAAAGATTTTGCTTCAATCAAACGGCCATCAGCTGGTACTCGATCACCCTCTTCTAGCAAAATAATATCTCCTGGTACTAATTGGTTGGCCGAAACCTCAATCAGCTGACCGTCACGATAAACATTAGCCAAAGAAACGACCATTTCCTTGAGCGCCTCAACGGTCTTGTTGGCCCGATATTCTTGAATAAAACCAATAATGGTGTTGATTAATATTACTGCCAGAATAATATAAGTATCAAGAATATGATCAATAAAAAAAGTAATTATTGCCGCCGAAAGCAAGATATAAACCATGGCATTGTTGATCTGATGCCAAAGGAAAGTCAAAATCGGAAACCGTGGTTTATTTTCGGGGATTTCGTTTAAGCCATAACGAGCCAGCCTTTTTTGAGCTTCTCTTTCAGAAAGCCCTTTATCAGAATCTGTTTTAAACTTATTGATGGTCTGACGGAAACTTAAATGGTGATAAGAATAATTTTTCAAAAAGCCTCCTTTTTTTAAAAAATTACTTTTAGTTTAGCAAAAAACTCTCAATAAGACAGAAGTTGCCAGGTGTTTAATTTCTCTCCAGGTTGGTCTTACACTTAGGACATTGAAGAGATGAACAGGGAATACCTCTTTGATGAGACACCTGATAATTGCAAGTAGGACAAATACAACCACCGCCAGGACCTTGACCTTTGGCTTCCTCGATTTTTTCTTTAAATCGACCCCGTTTTTGCCAACCAAAGCCTCGTCCCAATGCTGGTCGATAAAAACCAGTAGTTGTTTCATGACTGATAATCTCAATTGCTACAAATCTAAGGTTTTTAATCTTTCCCATTAATTCTTTCCTAAAACTGGTTGAAATATCAGTGGCCTCTTTAACACTCAGAATACTTGATAAACTTATTGCTAGGTTAGCAGTAACAATTGACCCCTTTTTTTGTGTTTTTAAAGAGGCGACCTTCACTTTCTTTTTTTTAGCAATCGCCTTTATTTTGGCTTCTGTTTCTTCCCCGGCCGAAACATCTAGCAAGGAGCCAATCGCCTCCCGGCCAACCCTAAAAGACTCTTTAATAATGTAACACCCCATTAAGGCCGCCAAAATACTATCAGCCCAAGGCCAATATCGAGTAAAAAACAATCCGATTAAAATTACCAAAGAAGTATAAACGTCAATTCGAGAATGAACTCCGTCTGAAAGTAAACTAACCGAATCTTCCTTCTTTCCATAAAAAGTCTTTATTCTAGACATTGTTTCATTAATAACTACCGAAAATATCATCACTCCAAAAACTAAGTAATTAACATTGATCTTTTCTGGTTTAAGAAAGCCTTGATAAGCACTATAAATTACCCCAACACCAGTAGCCAAAATGATTAAAGTGATTATCGTGGCCGATAAGGCTTCAAATTTATAGTGTCCATAGGGGTGGCTCTCGTCAGCCGGTTTTGCCGACACTCTAATTCCCAAATAACTAACCAATGAAGAAAAAATATCAACAGAGGAATCAATTCCCCCGGCCAAAACTGAAGCTGAGCCAGAAGCAACACCAACAGCTACTTTTCCCCCAGCTAAAATTAAATTAACCAATATTGAAACAAGAGCAATCCTTTCCTTCATTTCAAATTTTAAAAACCATCAAAAACCAAACTAGAAAACGACAAAAAAACCCTAAAATCCTTCAGGAAATAGTTTTTTGTTTATTCCTGAGTTACCCGATCTATCAGCCATTGACCATCAGCTAAGGAAAGGGCAAAAACCCGCTCGATATCTCCACCGGAATATCTCATTTCCACAGTCACCAAGGCCAAACTGTCTTCCTCATTGGTAACCAAATCATCTTGATATTCGACGCTGATTACCTGATAACCCATATCGGGAAGGTCTTGAATACCAACCAGTAACGGCAGAACAATATCGCCTTCCTCGTCAGTTGCCAATGTTTTAGCATCTTGAGAAAGCAAAGAAACAGCCGTTTCGTAAGCTATTTCATCAGATTCCGGTGGCGCCGATTTAACCAGGTTGGTTAAAAATTCTTCTACCACCGTCTGGGGAACCTCTGCTTCTTCCAGGGTTACAGTATCTTCTGGTAATTGCGCCTCTCCAATATCAACCGTTTCTGGCGCCTGAACACTACTTTGATTAAAAACCAAAAAGCCGGCTACCACCAATAAAACTAAAGCGGCAATAGCAATAATGGTATTTTTATTCATTTTTCACCTCCTTTTTTATATTCTTCAAAACCTTAAACCTTTTTCTTTTTAATATTAATAATAATTTTACCAAATTGCAAGACCTTTTAACATTTTCTTGCCACATGTCTTAATTTTTATTAAAAAGCTATTTTAAAAAAACCAAAAGATAATCAGACTAAAAAGAAAACTTTTTCCCTTGATATCGGCAATAAAATGCTATTGACACCACAAGTAAATTATGAGAAAAACTATTTAATAAATATGCTCACTGCCCTGGGTAATTTATCATCAAGCGCTTCGTTTATTTTGAAAGATTCTTTTGATCAACTTCTTGATCTTTTTTAAATTAAAGGTGGTGATAAATAATGCCGGTTAAGAAAAAAAAGGCTAAAAAAACCGTTAAGAAAGCGGTTAAAAGAACCACTAAAAAAAAAGGCCACTAAGAAAAAGGGCCGAAAAAAATAAGTCCGTTAGTGGTGGTTGATTGATAAAAATGCGGCGGTTTTTCCAGCCGCATTTTTTTTATTCTGTAACTTCCCTAAAAAAACATTAAATATTAAACTGTTATTTATGATAAAATTATCATTTATTGGGTAGGTTACATTAAAAATGAAAAAACAATCCAATTTCTATGGTTGAAGTTGATAATAAAGGAACTAGTCCAAAAACTACTTTAAATAGAAGAAAATTTTTGACCGGGATAACGGCTACTGTCGCCGCCACCGCTCTTAGCGCTAGCGGTTGCTCACCCTCTCAGGAAGCCCCGCCAAATCAGGGAGAAACGACCAGAAGACAAGAAACAGTCAAAAAACTTGATCCTGAGATCGTTAAAACAGTTGAAGAATGGATCGAGCAAGGTAGAAATATGAAAACGCCTGAAGATTCACAGATGCTTGACGAAACTCGACCAGGAATTGATCTTACTTACTGGGGGAACGCCACCGTAGCAGTAATCAGAAACCTTTCTTTGCCCCATATGTTCGCTGCCGCGATTGGTTTTTTAGATGTAGAAAAAAGTCTTCGTTATAATCGCGAATGGAATCCAAACCCAGAAGACAATTATGCTTGTAACATTTACGCCTTAGATTTTCTTCGCCTTATTTTAGGAAACGATGTGATTGGCTCGCTATACGACAAAAAAACCGGAGAACCCTATTCCATTGGCATAAACCAACTTGAGCAAGAGCGGGGAAAATGTGACCCAGAGACCGGCTCTCATCGTTTTTTAAGCTCCAACGACATTGACCTTTGGCTAAGAACATACGGCATAAACTATGGCTGGCAGGAAGTTACTTCCCAGGAGAGCTTAAGACAATCTCTAGTGGGAAGTATCGGCTTGGCAGTAACACCAGACAACGTTGTTAAAGAAGAAACTAAGAAGGCGCTTGAAAGAGGGGAAAGATATTCTGGTCATTCTCTGGTGGTTTTTGGCTTGGGGGAAAATGGTTCCGGGGAACCTGGTTTTGGTATCACACAAGCAACTTACAATATTCTTTTTCATGGTTATCCCCCTAACGATGACCATCCAAAAGTAAATCCTCAATCCTCAGCCCCAGAAAACAAAAGATTCGCCTTTTGGACACATAAAATAATAAGTTAGGTCTCAAAATAAATTACCCGATACCCGTTACTCTTCCTGGCCTGTTTGAGACATTTGTTCCAGTTGTTGAAGCTGACTTTCCGATAATTCTCCGCTTGTAATTTGATCCAAGTCCACAAAGTCGATATCATCTGGAAGAGAGAATTGGTCGTCAGAAATCACCGCCGGCCAACACTTGTATTCCATATCCGGATTAATAAGGGTTTCGTCCGTTTCTTCGTCGGATTCTAGATCAAAGAACATTTTGAGTCCTTGAGTTTTGCCTTCCTGCCAGGTATACATATAATTGTCAGCCATTAAAATTTCCTGAGTCTGACCGTCTTTTGAAATTATACCTCGATATTTTTTTCCTTTAACATAACTCTCATATTCCACCCCATTAATCTCGTAAGAACACTTCATAGGAATACCCTTGGCTATTGCCGCCTTAAGGGTGCCGCTAAACAAATCTTGTTGCCTATCACTATCAATAAGGTTATTAGTTACTAAGGGGGCAATTTTTGATCTTTGACTAACGATAACCAACAAAACCGCAACAACAACTAATAATCCCGCCACCACAAACATTAATGATTTTTTCATTTATTTCACCTCCTTCTTATAAAGAATTTTAAAAAATATTTTAAAAGAAGACAAGAAAGACACTTTCCATTATTGTTTTTCAAAGAATAAGCCACCTACTTTAATCATCAGAATAGTAATTCTTTTTTTAAAAGTCAAGAATAAAAGACGAAGCGTTATTTTCGCCCTCTTTCCTAGCGAAACCGTTATTTTTGCCAATTACCAGATTTTATCATCTTAAGCCGATAAATCGCCGCCTTTTTTCCAGACACCAAGATGTCATATTTCTTCTGAAGATTAAAACATGACAATTGCCTCACTAGTTTTTCAAATATTTCTTTTTGGGCAGTCAGGATAACAATCAGACCATTAACTTTCAAAATCCTGGAAAATTCTCCTAAAATATTCTTATAAAGATCCACGATGTCGATCTTTTCCTTTCCATAAAACCCCCAAGGAGGATCAGTAATTATCTTGTCTATTGAGGCTTTGACTAAAAAATCAAGATTTAATGCATTCCAATTACCAACTACTAATTTTGGACTATGCCTTACTGCTTTATTGCGAAGTATTCTAAAAACGCTCTTGTCTTTTTCACCGGCAAAAATTTGTTTAACACTAAAGTGTTTAACGCATTCCAGGGGAATAGAACCATATCCGGCAAAGGGGTCCAAAACTACATCTTGGTGCCCCAGATCGGCCAACAAACACATAATATGAGCCAATTCCGGACGAAGCTCTCCTTTGTAAAGGCTTTTTTCATAATTGGGGGTTTTGGTGATCCTTAAGCCAATAAAAGCATATCCTTCCCTTCTGGTTAAAAACCAAACCTCAATGTCAGGAAGTTTTCTGTTAACCTTTAGCATCAATCTTCGTGACAAAACCGTTTCAATTTTTGACAATAACCTCTTATCAAGAGCAATCACCTGGTTTTCCCTTGAGGCTATCACCCTAAACCTGGTCGTATTTTTGACCAACCCAAGGGGGAGACTGGTAATAATATTTGGTTCTTGTAAAACTTTTTCAATTAAAACTTTAGGAGATAATTTTTTCTGATAAAAACGAAACAAGATGAAAGTGTTGTTTAAAAAGCGAATTTTTTTGATATTTCCTGGCGGCTCATTACTTCGATAAACGACCAAACCATCAAGGAGTAATTCTATTTTTGTGCTGTTCTTTAAATCTTTTTTTAAAGCTTCCTCAACCACCTCCTGCAAACCCGACATGAAGGTAGAAAAATAAGTGGTCATTATTGAACTTGCTGGATATCTGAATAATCTTCCAAACAATCTTCTTCCCAAGGACGCAAACATTTTTGTTTTGGCTCACACCATTGATAACCTGCTCCTATTAAACAACCACCCTCGTCACGCTCTCCGCCAATCAGTTGGCTGTTGTCTTTATAGCAAAGACTCCAATAAAATAGTAACCCTACGAGAATTAAAACCAGAAAGAAAAATAACAAAACTAACCGATTAATCCTTTTTACAGATTTTATCTTTTGATCAGTATTTTGTTGAATATTGCTCATTTTAAAAACCTAAGAAGAAACATCAAGAGAAAGAGGAATTTTAATAGTAATAACTGCGCCGTCCTTTGCCTCTTTCTCTTCTTTTTCACTCCAATTACCAACCTCAATTGTTCCCTTCATGGCTTCCACTAAGTGCCCAATAATTTGCATGCCTACTCCAGTACCACCAGTTCTGATAGTTTCACCGACCAATGGTAAGCCGGTTGTCTGATCAAAATATTCTCTTGGAAAACCGCCTGCCTTGTCCCAAAACCGGACAACAAGACAATGATCACCATCTGCCTCTGTCGCCAAACGGTACGAATATTTAAAAATATCTGGCCTGTCTCTTTCCGTCGCCACCGCCTCAGAATTAACCCTAAGGTTAAGCGCTATCAGCGATAGTATTCCGCTCGGTATTTGAATATTGCCAAGCTCCCTTTCTGTTAACGAAGAATCTATAATGCTACCGCTCTCTAAATTTAAACCCCCCGCCTTGGTCATCTCAAAAGGAAGTCCAGCACCAATAATCTCTCTAACTTTTCCAAGTTCTTCCCTCGCATTTATAAATACTAAATCATCACTTTCTCTTGAAATAAGCTTGATGACATTATTCCAATAACTGGCTGTATTTTTGGTCTTTTGGGCAAGGGTTTGTATATTAGATTTAAAAACCAGCATCAAACTTTCTTCCTCCAAAGAAGAAATATAACTTTTTATCCCTGCCGGACTTTTCCTGACATCATGTTTTAGAGCCGATATAAGAAAATCTAAAAGCTTGTTATTATTGTCGCCAGAATTTTGTCTCCAGGCTTCCATTACTCCCAAAAGCCTATCAGTATTAGCCGAAATCCCATTAATGTCAAAATCATCGGCGGCTTTTTTTAAAGATTGAGAGGTTTCACAAATGACCCCCAAATCTTCTTTAAATTGTTCTGGTAGAGTAGTTGACGGATCAACTTTTATCTCACGAGAACCTTCAACTAAGAAATTTTTTCCTCTAAAAACTTCCAATACTTCTTCGTTTTCGGGACCAAAAAGAGGCTCCTTGGCATAGTCGACTCTTCGCCAATTGGTTCTGGCTGTTTCAATTTTTTGAGAACTGTTTTCGTTTATTTGCGGTTCCATGATAGAATTTGTTTCTTGAAAAATTATTCTTTCATCTTGATAAGCAATTATTTTCAACCTTGCTTCTTTTAAAAACCCGACCTCAATAAAAACTCTCCAACCAAAAAAATAACTTTTTCATAAACTCCACTCACCTTTGTTACTGTTTGGCGCTGTAATTTAGCGATTAAACAACCGGAATAACCATCCTAATAGGCTGGCTGTTTTTTCTTCTGCTTGAATTTGTTCTTCAAGAGCGGTATTCTGCTCAATTAGGGCCTGGATCGTCTCCTGTATTTGGTCCTGTTCGGCCTGATTTTGCACCTGATTAATTAACTGCTCAAGCTGTTGAATCCTTAATCTATTTTGTTCTATTTGTTGATCTAGCCCTTTAACCGCCTTGTAATCTGGACCAAATAGCCTTTTAACAAAGCCGCTTCTGGTTTCAAGCTTATCCAATTCTCCCTCAATTTGGGTTTGAGCTTGTCTCTGAGCTCGGGCAATTTCCCTAACCTGATCGCCAATGCCACCCTGATAACCTGGAACCGCCAACAACTCTTCAACTTTTTGAGCTACTTGGCTCATATTTTCCCTGGCCGTTTGACTCCTTGAATTGGGTTTATTAATCTGCAAAGACTCTTGCTCCTGGGTATTAACCTGTAACTGGCTGTCCTCGTTTTGGTTTTGAGTTTGAATCTGATTTTGGTTCTGAATTTGATTACCCTGAGGAGTATCTGTTGCCAAGTTGGTAGTCGGATCCTGAACCCTATTCTGTTGTCGAGCTTCCTGGCCAACTAAACCCTCTTGAGCCAAAACCACCACCGGAATGATAAAAAAGGTAATTATCGACAAAATAATCATTGTTCTTTTCATTCTTATAACTCACCTCCTTTTTTTTAACTATTCTCTTAAAATTATACATTAATATAATTTAAGGAGAAAGCAATTGAAAACCATAATTTAACTAATTTTTAAATTTGTGGTAATATTAAAATATGTCTGAAGAAACTGCTCCTCAGGCTCCTGACACGGAGCCAAAACCAAATTACCAGGAGGTTCCTCGACCTCACCAGACTACTCCTTCACCGACTCCTTCCAAAACCTCAAAATCGCCGCTGGTGGCTGGCCTGATACTCCTTTTAATACTTTTATTAGTGGGGGTGGCTGGTTATTTTTTTTACCAAAATTACCAATTAAAACAAAGTCTTGATCGGGCTGTTAATCAACAAACCCTTGATACAACTCTTTTTCTAAGCCCTGCCCCTTCAGTGGTGACACCTACCACTTCTCCTGTCGAAGATCAAACAAGGAACTGGCTTACTTATTTAAACGTAAACACCTTTTACGCTTTTAAATACCCTCAAGAAATTAGCTTGGAAGAGCGAGATTCGGTAATTATCCTTTCGCTTCCCGGACCAACCCAAAAGGAAGATACTGAATTTTACGACGGTATTAGCCTAAGTTTTTCTTATCATTTTTCCTTGGATAGTATCACTCTTGAAGAATATGCCATCAGTAAAATGGAGGAATTAAAACAACATGGCCAAATTACCAAGCCAGTAACCGAAATTAACATTGGCCAACTAAGCGGCTATACCTTTACTGCTTCGTCACTTGGAGAATTTGAATATATTTTCTTATCATCCTCTGATGAAACCCTGGCTGTAGAAATTATTAATGGAACCAGCGACCCTACCGGACAAGGCTATCAGAATATCGTTGACAACATCCTCTTAACTTTTGCTTTTACCCAATAATAAATTAATTAAATTAAAGTTATCAGCGCTTTTTCCCCGCTTGGCATAATTACCCTAAAAACCACTATATTAAATCGCTGGAGCAGTAATTTAATCTTCTCGAATATCGTCAACAATTAACCAAGAGGCCATTGCGCCGTAACCGTCTTTATTAATATTAAATGGTGTTACTTTTTTGGGGCTCTTAAGATGAATAATAATACAATAGCGCTTGTTTTTAATATACGCCTTAATTTCAGACATCACTTCTGACACTCCTAAATCTTGTTGAGAATACTTGTTAAAAATTTTTTCTCTTCCTTTTTCGTCTAAATTGGTATACTGTTTAACACCAGACACTTTGGCTTTTACAGTTACCGGGCCTCCAGAGTCTTTAAAATAAATGATATCTCCTTTAGAGACTTGATCCCAGGGTTTATACTTATTCATATACCAGCGAGTTTCCACCGTTTTTTCCCCGCTAAGTATCTTCTTAGTCAATCCCCAAGACCGACGCATAATGGCAATATGAATTCTTGGCATAAAAAACTGCTGAATTTTGTTATCTTATCCTGTAAAAATTTCCTAGCGGTCACCAATTTCATCCTTAACCACCTTCTTCTCGCCTGTTTCTTGGTTATGATAAACCATCATTACTTGTTGTTTGTCACGAGGGCCACGAGAACCAAACAAAGAAACAGTGCGCCGACTGAGTCCTGAATCTGTTAAATCTTCAACGATTCCTTTCAGGGTACCGTCGCCCACTCCATAAACCCCTCGCTTCCGACCAGAAACACTCCCGTCCTTACTGGAACTATCCTTTTGGGCCAATATCTTATCGGCAAGACCTGTTATCGGGCTGTTAATACCCGCTTCCCTCATGCTTTCGAAAAGCTCTTTTGGAGTATACCGCCCTTCGGCTCTTCTGGCCAAAATTTCCGCCTCTTCTCTGACAAGGCCCAAACACCCTTTTCCAAAATCCCTGTCTCCAGTAATATCAGATAACTCTTTTCTAATTCTACCAAAAAAGACCCCTGTTAAGTCCTCTATACGCTGTTCTCTCATTTGTCTTTTCTCAATTTCAGCTTCCTTTTGGGAATTCTTTATTGAAGCCAATAAAAGTAAAGAAACTCCTACCAAACTTAACCCGCAAGCCGATAACATTCCCTTATAAGGAGCTGTTTTTTCCGACCACTCTTTAAACGAACGACTCCACTGACCGGCAATAGTCCGCCTCGTTTCTTGTCTGCCAGGAACATTAGAAACAGAAACCGGCGTCCCAATTGGTAAGGCAGGATCAACCACCGGTTCAGGAGGCGTTACTTCTTGCGCCTCTTCCAATTGTTGACACGGCCCATTCCAAGCGCCTTCCTGATCACACAAATAATCTCCGGAAGAAAATCGGGGATCGCTAGTATTTTCCACTATAGACAAAGGTTCGTGCCCGGCACAATTACTTATTTGAGGATCGATCTTTTCCTGACATAAGAGAGTGTCTCCATTGGGCAAATTCCAAACAGTTGCTTCAGAAACACTCTCCGACTCTGGCACATCTTTTTGTTGAACCTGTTTTTCAGGGAGACAGACCTGATCAACAGAAGAGATTGGAATCATGCTCGCTCGCATAGGAATACCGGTTTTAGTAACTAAACTGTCTTTACACTCTTCTAGGTCGCCGTCGGCAACGCCAAAACCTACCCGACAAACGCCTTCATAACCTTGCGATGGTTCTACACCGGCTTCATCGATATTAATACAAACGTTTCGCCCAGAAGGTGGCGGCGATTCTTGGGCCTTAGCCTTTCCGACATCACTGGCGGTACCAACGGAAAAGGCAATGGTGGCCGCTGATAAAAAGTTGATAAGCTTGGCTGTTTCTTTCATTCCTTTTAAACAAGTATCTTACCTCTAAAATAGCTAAATTGCAAATATTATAAGATATAAAAACCGTTATTTTTGTGATATAATCATGATCTATGGGAAAAGAAACAGATAAAAGCATTGCCAGCGTATTAAAAAAAACATTAAAAACCGGTCTACGGGGCGGTGTTACTCACGATAAGTGGGGAGGAAAAGAAAGAATAGAAAATGTTGCTGGTGTTATTCATGATCCTTACGACTCAAGACGACTCCAAGAACCTGATTCAACCGATTGGTACAGAAAAGGAGGCAGGGTTAGTATCGAAGAAGCCGCCGAAACACAACTAAATCTTCAAAAAAGACACGACCAAGCAATTAATGATGAAAACGGGGGTATTTTTAGAACTAGAAAGGGGCGTCTCCCATGCCAAGACCAAGACGACTATTAAAAAATCTAAACTTCTCTTTTTTGATCAACTAAACCCCCAATATAATTTGCCTTGTAGATTAGCTTATCGCCTCGAGTAATTTGTTCTTCTCCTGAAAACCTATCAATTCCACCCTTCCACCTGTTAGTATAAATATATTCTCCTTCCTGATATTCTTCTGGTCCTCTAAAGGGATAATCTTCTGGCATTTGTTTTAAAGCGTTTCTCAAAACCCCGTGTACTGGATTCGTTTCAATTCCTTCTTCTACCCAGCCATAGTAAACCATCATCCAATAAGGCTTGCCTTCATAAAACACAATTGTTCTGCCTCCATATGGCTCACCGCCAAAAAAATTATCATGCGACCTCCAAGGTCCTTTCTCAAAAGGAATCGTAGTTGAGCCATCAGTTTCTTTAATCCACTTTTTCTCCTCACCGCCTGCATAACCGGCATTATTAGAATCAATCAAAAATTGTTTTAACGCTTCTTTTCTCATTCTATTTTCACCTAGTCCCTAAGGGAGATACTGCTGCCATATCCTAATAACCTTGCTATCCTTAACTTCAATATTATAAAGAGCGGCCCTCAACCATTCTCGCTCAATGGTTTTATCTTCAAAGATCATAACAAACTCTGTAAGAGTAATTTGGGTCAATTCGTTTCCTGTTTTTTCTAAATTCTCAATTATTACCTCATCTGAAATTTCAAAAGTCCTGATTTGGGGGTTTTGATTCCTAACATAGTAATCGTTATCAAGAACCGGAACACAATCTTCATGATTAACTCCTTCTTCGCCGCAACCAATGTCTTCTGCCGCAGCCATTATCGCCAGCTCACCCGATAGAAGCTGAACATAGTCGATATCAAGGTGTTTTTTACCCGATTTTTCATAAACACCTCTAATTAGTCCTACTGCCTCTTCAGACACTAGATGATCGTCGCCATTATTTTCTGATTGGTCATTCTCTCCTTCTTTTAAGGTTTGTGATTGAGTAGTCTGTTCTTGCAGATCATCAATTTGTTGTTGAAACTCATTCTTAAAAATAACCTCTCCAGTGTCTGAATCATTACTTAATCTCGAATATACCAAGGCGCTAACAATCAATACAACCGCAACTATGGCTATCACAATTAACAAGACGGTCTTTTTATGATTATTTATCTTTTGTGTTAAAGTTTTACAGCTTTTTTTCATACTTTATTTTAGCACTTTAGTTGGGTTGGATATTGACTGTATTTAAAAAAAATAACCAAAAAAATCGCTTTCTGCGGAGTTTTTTAAAAAAATCAAAATTTATCTTCCACTTACAATTTTCCTCTCCATATAAAGGCAGAAATATTAAACCCGCCACTAACGAGATTAATCGCCTTTTTCAATTCATATTGACTGATCATCTCGTCTAGCGGTTCTCGATCAGGAATGTTACCTGTATAGTAATTTTTAAGAACCGGTAAGGCACGACTATCACCGAACTGTCCCAACCCCCAGATAGCATTATTCCTTGCTCTAAATCCTCTGTCTTCGTCTTCAAGAAGACTTATCAAGGCCTCCACACAATCAAATTCCGCCATTTGCTCACCGGCAGGCAAATATTCCCTCCTGGCATCTTGACATTGGTTTTTGGCTTCATGGCTAATCCAAGAACAGGTAATCACAAAAAACAATAATAAAATACTAACCCCGATGGTAGCTATATAAAATAATTTCTCTTTAATGATTCTAGCTTTCATCCGTCCCTCCTCGACAAACAAAGACTTCTTCAATCTTCACCTTAAATAATTTGGCAATCTTAAAAGCTAAACCCAAAGACGGCAGATATTTATCGGCCTCAATGGCATTAACCGTCTGTCTGCTAACGCCAATTTTTTCAGCTAATTGTTCCTGGGTTAACTCGTGCATAGCTCGGAAAACTTTCAATTTATTTCGAAATGACAAATTCTCATCGTCATAAGACAAATTCTGTTTATTCTTCATCACCGCCACCTCCATATTTTTTATTTAAAAAATGATAGGAGAGGGCATAAATGGCAATTAAAAACAAGGCCAAATAAGCAAACACCATCCCCAACGATTCAAGATAATAGAATTCACCTTTGGCAAAAACCGATAAACCGCTATGGGTAGGGAAAAGCAACAAAAAGGCACCAATGCCAATAGTAGGGGCAAAAATAGCATAGGTTAGGTTAGCGGCTTTTTCTCTAATGGTTTTTTCCCGTTCATCAAGACTAATGCTAGTTTTTGATCGAGCCAAAGCTAAAAAAAGCATTCCGGTGACAATGCCAGCCGTTGATAATAAGAAGCTCTCCCGTAGAAGAGAAATGGCCATAATTACCCCAACAAAAAAAACTACCAAAACCCTAACTTGCCGATATTTCTTATCATCCATAACAACAATGTAATATATTCTTTACATTATGTCAAGTATTTTATATAAAGTGGGGTCTTTTTTGTAAGATTATTAAAACAATAAGAAGAACGATTCCCTGGCTATCTAATATAAGCTGATTTATGTTTTGAAAAATATAGACTAAAAATAGCCAATCTTAGTGTTGTTCCTTTTATTTTATCCTCAGTTACTTCCTGCCAAAGATCATGAATATCACCAACGGTGGAAAGATATTCGAAGCCATGTTAGACATGCGGTTCGACCGGGATTTTATCTTGGGTTTAGCCAAAATCTCAATTGTGGGGCAGTTCTTACTTTTTTAAAAGTAAATTTACATAATCCGTGGAATCTTGCCAATTTCTGCTTTCCGCGATAAGTGCCGATAAGGATATTGGATTAGTGTCCTTTGTGTGTTTATCTACAACCATAAAACGAAACCCATACTCAGATAAAGAACGAAGAAATTTATCTGGATCCTGGCCTAAATTTTTAATACCCACCGGCCAATATTCTAATAAAATTGCTGGCGATTGATCTTTTAGCAACTTTCGAGCGCCGGCAAGAACAAGAGGTTCTGCGCCCTGAACATCAATTTTGATTACATCCACTTTTGAAATTCCATGCTCTTGCAAGTATTTGTCAATCGTTGTGGTGTGTACACGTATAGCCTCGGCACCATCATAGATATTTTTTTGACTAAATGAATGGTTCCCCAAATTAACAGAATCTATATAAAAAGTTTGTTCTCCCTTTTTATTAGATAATGCTATATTTTCAAGGGTGATATTTTTATATCCACTTTTTCTAACTCTCTCTGTTAACAATTGAAAGTTGTATTTTTCTGGTTCAAAGGCTATAACGCGACCCTGTTTACCTACTAACCGGGCCGCTTCTGTCGTGTAAATACCAATATTTGCACCGATGTCTATTACGGTCATTCCCGAACGTATGAGCTGTTTAAATACAACCATTTCGTGTTTCTCGCTTGATAACTGGACAGTACTAATCAGTCCAGAAAATAATCGGGGACGATTTTTTAAAAAGGCTAATGTTTTTTTTACAAAAACGTTATTCCATGGAGAAATGCGCAGTAATGTTTTAGTAAACCGCCTTTCAAGTGAATCATTACTAGAAATTAACATGTTTTTGATAATAACACGTTTTTTTCTATCGTATAAGCAAACATAAATATGTTATCGAAATGGATTAATCCATAACCTTGCAACCCTCTAGCTAATGATTTTTGCTCAGATTATCAATGTTTTCGAGGATTTTAGATTCATTAGCCAACTAAAAGCGAAGATGAACAAAGTGTTGCCATGATTAATCTTTCAAATGATACGACTCTTTTAACCAACCCATAAGTTCGTTGTCTAACTCCTGCTTGGTATAAATGTCAAAACAATTCTTAAACACTTTGCTTGACATGGGGACAGATATCTTTAATCTTGGTGTATTCAATTTTCGATTTAATGCAAAGCGAAGTTCCACTCTATCTTTTTTAGGTAATATTGCTAGAAAATCATAGGTACCAAATAGATGGACACAACACGGAAGAGAAAAAATCTTACATTTACCGATTTGTTTCTCTATTTGTTGAAGTAAAAAATTAAATAATTCTCTAGTCTCATCTTTATTTCTAAAATGCGACTCAATGGATACCTTCTGACAACTATGAGGTTGATTTTCTTTCTTGAAAACTCTTCCGCATTTTATACATGTCCACATAGAGATATTTTACATCAGGTAACAATTTTTTGGCTCCACATAGCAGGGAAAGCTAGAACCTACTTCCCAAAGAGAGAGTGATAGTATTAAATAGTTTTAATTATTTTAAAACACTTTCCGGGGTAACCCATTTGGCATTGGGCAAACCATTACAAGCCATTGCCGCATCAGGAACTGTTTCTATTGTATAATCACCCGGACCTTCTTCATACACCCAGGCAATTAATTCCATTACCGACCCGCCGTTCATCTGGCAGCCGCCAAATTCCGAATAAGGGCAAGCATTTTTTGAGAAATTTCTGCCTTCTCCGCAATTTAATTCTGCTGAATTATTATCTTTCCACATTGAACCGACATAATCTATGCAATTGCTGGAATTGACAATATCATTACAGCTCCCATAGACGGTTCTTTTACCTGTCTCTTTTAGCCCTTCTTCTACTTGTTCCAGGTCTATGTTTTCATCAATCTTGACGCCGGGAGGTAAAACGTCAGTTCTTCCGGCAAGAAAATAATAAAGTAAGGCGCCTGCTCCCAAAACCAAGATTACCATTAATACTTTATTCATAGATATTGGTAATATTTTTATTATCTGAGTCGATTATATCAAAAATGGAATTAACTTAGTTATATTAACGACTAATCGGCTCCGTAATCCTCGGATTAATCTAACTGAGCTATTTTCCCCTATTTTCAAGGCATTTACAGATACGATAGCCGTTGAACAAGCGAGGGAGAGGTTGAAAAGGATTTACTTATTAGAAGGGAATACTTAGGGGCTTGCTTTATTTCGAATCTAATAGAGTCGCTGTTATAAAAAATATAGCAAGATAAGCAATTAAAAAAATTACTATTTTACCCAGCCTAGACAACTTATTTTCTTTCCACACTTTGGGAATAGTAAAAATAAGCACTATTTCTGTGATAATCGAGAAACCTCCAAGACCGTAAAGATAAATATTTTGGAAAGCAACAGGCAAGGAAGATAAATCTTCTTTTATGTCACCGAAAATATCCAGAGGAGTTGATATTCGCAAAATATCCTGAGTTATGTCTTTCAAGAAATGCAGAACCACGAAAGCGTAGATAAAATACAAGCACACTCGCCAATAGCTCAAAAGTTTATTTTTCATAATTTATATCTTTGTCAAAGTTTGCCCACTAAAACTTGCTTAAAGAGCCAATCAACAAAGGCTAAATCTTCATATACGAAATCGGCCATCATAAAGGGTTGTGCAATAGCTTCGCCATATTTGTCTCTAAAGGGGTGTATTATGTCGTTCCTTATTCCGTCTCGCATTTCCTCCTCGTAGTCTTCAAAATTATTCACACTTTTCAACGAGCTAATCTTCTCTACTATTTTTTTCCTGTCTTTGACACCATCTCTTTGTTTTATATACTCAATAATAGCCTCTAGAGCGATAAAGGTATTGGTGTAAATTTCCTCGGCAAAAGTGCTACTGGTATTAAGCAAAATATATGCCTTATACAAACATGAGCCGGCTCTGATAAAAAAGTCATTGTTATAATCAAAAAGTCTAAAAAGTTTTAGAACAGACCCAACGGCCACTCCCTTATTAGTAAAATGGTACGACTCGTCTGTGGCAAGCCTGCAATATTCTCTAATTAAATCTCTACACTCATCTTTCGATGGAAATTTTTCAACTTCTAAAGTTTTATAGAACGGTCCAAATTTTCTGATAAATGGCGTGCCACCGGAAACTAAGTAAGTGCCAGCGGAATACATTTTAACCCTCGTGTGCCTAAGTGCGGTGATAAATGGAATTTCTGACCTGCTTAACCAGGCCATTTCTTGATCAAGCCAATCGTCTTTAGCCCTTATCTCAGTAACAACGCCCGAAGAATGAAATTTGCCGTAATAAAAATTATTCCCCACCTTGAATTCTCCCCTTAATTGCTCGTCTTTATTGTTAAAAGGTGTAATTTTTATTTTCATTTCTTCTTTGGCAGGATTCGGTGGTGTATCACTTTTCCTAACCCCATTTTTAAATTTCTGCCTTTCATGGCCTGACTAATAACATCCTCCAGTTCGTCTCTATATTTTTGGGTATCCGCCCGGTTGAAATCGGCAATTAGTTCAGGTGACTTTTTTCTGAGATAAGAAAACAGCCTTTCTTTAATTTTCGGGCTTAAATTTATATGCTCGAACCAAACTTCGGAAATTCCTACCTCCTGTAATTTATCTAAAAGTTCACTTATTTTTTTGATGTTGCTTGTAAAATGGGGAAGCAAAGGACCGATAAATGCATAAGTTGGAATCCCAGCCTCGTGAAGTCGTTTAAGAGCCTTGATTCTGGAACTTACCGGCGGAGCCATCACTTCCAGGAACCTTGATACCTCATCATCAAGTGTGGTGACGGTGAAACCCACCGCCACATCTTTAATTTTGTTCAAAATATCAATATCCTTTACCACTAACGGGGATTTAGTTTGAATAGAGATGTCGCCTTTATAACCAAAGTCCGCCAGAATCTCTAGGCACTTTCTGGTAAGCCGGTATTTGGATTCAAGCCCAACATAGGGGTCGGTAACGGAACTAAAAAAGATACTACCGAAATTTTTTGTCTTCATTCTCTTTTCTAGCTTGGCTAATTCCTTCCCAAGTAATTCCGGAGCATTTGTTTTAACGTCCAGATAAGTACCCCATTTCTCATCCGGGTGTTTCCATAGGGCAATCTGAGCCGCATAGCAATACATACAACCGAACAAACAACCATTGTAAGGGTTAATCACCCAATCGGACCCGGGTAGTCCCGACCTGGTGAGAATCGTTTTAGCTGTAATAAGATTAATTTTAGGAACCATAGTCTTAATTAAAAGAATCTAAAAGTAACCTGATTAAACCATCGGCTTGGTATAAAATACTTCTCGTTTCGCTCTCATTTAGCCTACCGTCTTTGTGAGCCTTTGATAATTTGCCATAAATGTCATTGAAAGCCTTTTCCTGGTCTAAAAAAGTCTGTTTTCGCCAAGGGTTTATCGCATCGGCAATATATTTAATTCTATGACTTTTGTGTATACCCTTCTTTAACTCATCCTCATCAAACATTTCCATTACTTTTTCATCCGGGGCGTAATGTTCGAACAGACGCCTGATAACTTCTCGAATAAGAAACATTGGAGCTCTTTCTTTATCATCCTGGGCCGTATGCAATCCACGCCAAACATTGAGATATTCGTCTTTTAAGCTCTGGTCAATCCAGCCAAGTCTTTCTGCTGTCTTCTCCTGTTGGCTTCTTTGTTCTAAAACACGCTTTAGGGCAAAATATGGCTGAGGAGGGTTGGAACTATATGGTGAATAGGTTACGGCCGAGAACGCAATACCGCTAAGGGCTTCCGAAGATGTACCGACAGTTGATAAAGACTGGTCAATATTTCCACTATACCAAATGTTATTTGCCAGTCGTTCAGTATTCTGAACCAAATTTTGACTAACACTTGCTCCCGAAACTGTAACCACTTCAGGGTAAGGCTTACTAGATTTATTCAATTCTCTCAATA
>JAQVFF010000001.1 GCA_028697345.1 Candidatus Shapirobacteria bacterium | reverse complement strand
TTTCAAGTAATTCTTTTGTCCCCTGCCAATAATTTTGATCAACGTTGCTAACTGGTCCGGCAAAAATAATTGTTTTGGCCTGACTAATTACTTTCTTAAAACCCTCTTGTGATTGTTTGTCCAAGTCTTGTCGATCAGGCCGAAGACAACCGGAAATAACTTTTTTATTTTTAGTTAGTTTTGGAAAATTATTTACTTTTTCCGGCAATAATCCTCCCAATAAAATCTGATCAACCCAATCAACTACCTGACTAGCAAATTCCAGCTTATCTTCCTTAATTCCTCCGATAACCAAAACCAAAGGCCGACAAGGATTGTTTAGAATCTTTTTTAAACTACTAATCTCCTTGTCTAGGGCAAGACCAGCCGCCGAAGGAAGAATTTTTGGTAAGCCCACTATTGAAGCGTGCTCTCTGTGGCTAGCTGAAAAAGCGTCATTAACGTAAAAATGACCAAGCTTGGCTAGTCTTTTGGCAAAAACAGCATCATTATTTTCTTCACCAACATAAAAACGCAAGTTTTCTAACAATAATATTTGGCCTTTTTCTAATTTCTTTGTCCAGTCTTGAGCAATATTACCAACAGTTTTTGAAGAAAAAAGAACTTTCTTTTTATAACCAATAAGGCCAAAAGCTAATTCGTTTAGTTTTTGAGCAACGGGCAACAATGATAGCTTGTGGTCAAAATCTTTTTCCGGCCGGCCCAAATGAGACATTAAAATAACCCTACCTCCAGCTTCAACCAAAAACCGTAAAGTTGGCAAAGATAGTCTAATCCGACTATCATCATTAATAATTGTCTTTCCTTGGCTATCTTTAAAACCAACATTATAATCAACTCTTACCAAAACTCTTTTACCATCAAAAAAACCAGGTGAATAGTCGGTAATTCTTTTCATAAATTACATTTTGTTAATTTTTTCCAGGCGTCTTTTATATTTTTTTTGGTCGGTAAAACTGGTCTTTAAAAAAAACCAAACTAATTTTTTCGCCTGAATAAAATTAGTAAAATCAGCCGCCAACGCTAAACAGTTAATATTATCAAAAAGTCGACCATGGCTAACTTGTTTTTTGTTAAAACCAAGGCCGCAACGAACGCCGGGAAAACGGTTAACAACAATATCAACTCCAATTCCAGAACCACAAATAACAATTCCTTTATTGTTGGGGTTTTGATTTAGCTCTTCTGCCAGACCTCGACTAAAATCAGGGTAATCATCTTGATCGTTAAAAACTAAATTGCCAAAATCTCTAACCTGATAATTTTTACTCTCAAGCCAAAGTTTTAATTTTTCTTTCAAAAAAAACCCCCGATGGTCAGCGGCAAGATAAATTAACATCCCCAATTAAAACTTTAAATTCTTAATGAAATTTATTATCATGTTGTTAAACTGTTAGTTTTATTTTCCCAAAAACAGATAAAAAATAATATAGTACAATATAACAACTAAATAATTATTTTTTTAGTTTTTTACTAGTTGGTTACTGTTTACTGATCACCTCTATTAATTGTCACCAACTCTCTTAGCTTCTCTTTCGAATTGTCAGCCAAAACCACTGCCGAGGAAATTAAAACACCTTGGGCACCCATCTTTTTGGCTAAAAAGACATCTTCTGAATTGTTAATGCCAGCGCCAATTATGAGAGGGATCTTTTTTTCTCTGCTTAAAGCAACTGCTTTTCTAACCGATTGGGGACGACTTTTAGCAATTGAAGCCGAGCCGGCAATTAATTCCTTTACTTCATAAGCTAAATAATCGGGTTTGGTAAAAACTAATTTTTTAAGTTGCCCCAGGGTTCCCCCACAAACCATGGTAGCAAAGTTTTTATTAAAACCTTTTATCCTTTTAAGGGTTTGTTTAATTGTTCCTGGAGGCAAACGGTGCTCCGAATGGTTAATCAAAGTTCCTAAAGCACCCGCTTCAGCCACCGCCTCTAGGTTAATCCAGCCTGTCGCCTGACCTGGTTCTTGCCAATCAAGATGTTGAACCCATATTTCTCCGGCAACCGCTTCTTTAACCTGAAAAACGTCAACTGTTTGAACAATGGGAATAATTTTAACCTGCTCTTGGGAACTAATTTTGGCACAAACTTTAACCAATTCAATCGCCCGCTTTCCTGTTCCTTGAGGATAAGTTTTAAAGTTAATAAAGAACTTAAACATTTTCAAACTATTTTCAATTTATAAGCTTCTTGCTATTTTTTATAAAAAACTGGAAACCTGCTATAATCCCAGCTTTTTTCTTCCTTCTTCAGTCATTTTTTCTAAAGTCCAAGGAGGGTCAAAAACCAGGTCTACCCTAGCCTCTTTAACCTCTTTCAGTGCTCCAACTTGTTTTTCTACTTGACTGGCTAATTGGGCCATAAAAGGACAACCTGGTGCGGTTAGTGTCATTTTAATATTCGCCTTGCCTTCTTGGTAGGAAACATCATAAATTAAACCCAAATCCCAAATATTAATATCAATCTCCGGATCGGAGATCTTCTTTAATAAATCAATAATCTTATTTTTCATGTTTTTATTTTAACATTTTAATCGACAATCATCGCTTTGGCTTCGGCGACAATCTTTTGGCTTTTGTTGCCAAGCAGTTTTTGCCAACTGGTTTTATCCAGCAAGTCTTGACAAAAAACTAAACCCTGGCTAAGCAAAGCCTGTTGATCTTGGGTTGACAAACTGTTTAAACAGGTTAGGGGGTGTCTATGGCTCTTGTCAATCAATTCCGGCAAGGTGTTGCCTTTCGGATA
Source organism: Candidatus Shapirobacteria bacterium (assembly GCA_028697345.1). Classification (GTDB taxonomy): domain Bacteria; phylum Patescibacteriota; class Microgenomatia; order 0-14-0-10-38-17; family 0-14-0-10-38-17; genus JAQVFF01. The sequence goes on along the minus strand of JAQVFF010000001.1, from coordinate 34,312 downwards.
ATCCCAAGATAAGACTGCCAGATTCATACACTGACAATATTTTAAAGCCTGGCTGGTTATCTTGGTGTTAGTTGCTAATAATCCTTGGTTAAAAACGTCTTCTTGGCCAAAATAATTGATTTTAACCTCTTTTAAATCCCAAAAACGAGCCCAAACATAAAGAGCGGTTTTTAAGACCACCTTCGCCCCGCCAACACCATGAAACTTACACTCAATTAAATAACAAGCTGGCTGGTCAATTTGTTTTAAACAATCAAACCCCTTGGTTTTGGCAATCACATCAACTTCATGATCAACACATTTTCCTGACAAAACCTGAGAAGTTTTAGTTTCAAATTTATAGGCCTCCAACAGTCGGGCCAGAAACAGTTCAAAAGGGTAGCCAGTTGGACCCAACTTAATAATCGCCTGCTTAAGATTGTATTTTGAGGCCAAAGAGACTTTTTCCTGTTTTAACCAATTAAAAACTAAACGATAAATTTTTTCTGTGGTTATTCCCTGATAAAGTTTCTTGATTAGCTTCTCAACAATTTTATCTTCAACTGTTTTATTGGCCCCGGATCGTTTTAATGATCGACGAACCTTGGCTTCATCAAAAACTTCCTTTTCTCCAGATCGTTTAATAACCTCTATCATAACAACATCGTTTAAAATATTTACTTTCTGACAAAAACAACCGCCAAAAAAGTAGTGATTGGCACTGCCGCTATCAAACCAATACTACCAACTAAAATTCTAATCAATTCTTCGGCAACAATTTCATAATTAACTACTAAAGATATTTTTTGGGTGCTGTTGATAAACAATAACAGTAAAGGTAATGACGCTCCAGCGTAAACTAATACCAAAGTATTAACCATCGAGGCAATATGGTCCTGGCCTACTGATAAACTTTCTTTAAAAAGTCTTTTGGGATTAATTTTAGGATTGACCTTTTTCAACTTTTCTACCACCGCACTTTGGGAAATGGTAACATCGTCCAATACTCCTAAAGCACCAATAATAATTCCAGCCAATACTAGTCCTTGGGGATTAATTAAACCCTGATGAGAAATTTGCAAAAAACCCATTTCTTCTGATGATAGGCCGGAAATATTAGCCCAAACAACAAATGTTCGAGCCAGGACTCCGGTTAAGGTTAAGGCAATTATCGTTGAAGCCGCTGCTACCGTTGTCTTTCGATTAAAACCATGAGCAGAATAAAATAATAAAGGCACCATCAAAACTGAAGCTAAAACACTAATTAAAACCGGATTTCCTCCTTGATTAATAAGTGGTAAAACTAAAAACATGATCACCACAAATGATAAAACCAAGCCAATTAATGAAAAAAACCCCCTAGTCCTGCCAATAAATAAGACTAATAAAACGAAAATCGCCGCTAACAGCAACAAACTTGGTCGGCGAACATAATCAGCAATATAAAAAACATTATTGCCTTCCATATCACTTGATAAGGCTAAAATTATTTTGTCTCCAGTCTTAAACCGTTGTCCAGACAAGGGGTCGTAGAAGCCGGTTTCCACAGTCACTTTTTGGTTAACAAAACGGCCAGTTTTTACCAAAACCAAAACCTGCTGGTAAATTTGTTCCAAATGATCTTCCTCGACTAAAATTTCAATAATCTCCCCTTCCATTAATGTTTCTTCCTGGGCTAAGGGTTTAGAAAAAAACCCAAAAAATAAACAAAACAAAAAGAGCAAAAAAAGTAATCTTTTTTTCATTAAGATAAAATTGCACTAATTTCTTCTTTAAGAGCTTCTATGCTTTGTAAGCCCAACCACTGTTTAACAATCTGACCGTTTTGAAACAAAAACAAAGCCGGAATACTCATTATATTGTATTGACTGGCCAAGTCTTGGTTTTGGTCAATATTAACTTTAACAATTTTAATTTTCCCGACCAAATCCTGTTCTAAATTGTCTAGAATCGGCCCCATCATTTGACAAGGACCACACCAAGGTGCCCAAAAATCAACTAAAACCAACCGATCTGATTCTAAAACTTCTTTGGTAAAACTTTGTTGATCAACATCCATTTAAAATCACCTCCTAAAAACATTGTAACTCGAAAAAGTCAAAGTTAACAGGTTAAACCTAAAAATCAAGTTTTTTGCCAAAATGGTTTATTTTTAATAAAAATAGTGCTAGGATACTTTTAATGGTTAAGGTTACTAAGGGGGTTATCGCCGCCGCTGGTAGAGGGACTCGTTTTCTCCCGGTTACTAAAGCTTACCCCAAAGAACTAATTGCTATTCTTGATAAGCCCAATATTCAATATTTAGTTGAAGAGATGATTGGTGCTGGCATTAACCAAATTAATATTGTCCACCGGCCAAACGATGAAAAACTAAGGCAATATTTTACTCCTGATAAAGAATTAGAGTCTTTCTTAAAAGAAAATAACAAAGAGTTTTTTTTAGCCAGCTTGGAAGAAATTTGGAAAAAGGCAAAAATTTATTTTACCCCTCAAGACCCTAATCTTCCTTATGGCAACGCTTCACCAATATTGTCTGTTAAGAATTTTGTTGGTAACGACCCTTTTGTTTATATGTTTGGTGATGACATTGTTGTTGAAGATAAGCCGGGTAACTATTTATCCCGTCTAATCAAAATCTATCAACAGTATCAACCGGCGGTAATCCTTGGTGCCCAAGAAGTTCCTTGGGAAGAAATCGATCGTTACGCCAGTATTAAATATCTTAACGATCCCCAATATCCTAACCGCGCTACGGAAGTATTAGAAAAATTATCCGCTGACCAGGCACCTTCCAATATTGCCCAATTTGGACGTTTTGTAATTTCGAACAAAATTTTTCCGGTTTTAGCAAAACAGGGCTTATCTCGCGACAACGAGCTTTGGCTTGCCGACGCCAACAACACACTTGCCAAAAACGATGTTGCTATTGCTGAACCAATCTCTTCCGGGCAATGGTTAACTACCGGCGATCCTCTGCGTTGGCTTAAGGTTAATCTTGTTTTTGCTCTTAAAGATCCCGAAATTGCCCCCGAAATAAAAAATTTTTTCAAGAAACCTAATATCTAAAACCCAAAAACCCTCATCTTGTTGGTGCTTTTTTCAAAAAAAGTTATATTTTTTCGATCAAAAATTCTACCGATTTATTCCTTGCTTTGCTGGCATATTTTTTAGTCAACTCTCTGGCTTTCTTAATTGCCTTTTGGTCAATGTTTCCTTTAATTATTATGGTTGGACCGGAAATATTAGATAGTTCAACCAAACAATCCCCTTTTTCAACCAATTGTTTAATCTGTTCATTCTCCTGATGGTTTCTGCCCACAACAATCCAAGCCTTATCCAACCAAAAATGACGACCCAAAGCCGCTAATCGTAAACTGCCAGGGGAAGGATTGGGAAAAAAATTTACTACCCTGGCTAACTTTTTAGAAAAAATAACGTCGGTTAACAAACAACCTCCAGCCGGAGCAGTATAATTTTTAAGACCAAATTTTTCAGCTAGAAAAATTTGAGTTTTACGTGATCGGCCTTTAATATTAAACAGATCTTCTCTTTTAATCCAACCCTTGTTTTCTGCTTTGGTCGGATGAAGAAATTTTGCCGATAAAGGTCTTAAAACTAAACCCTCAACTTTTCCGGCCCGATCAATTAATTCCAGGGCCAGACGGTTTTGAGACAGTGGCCTTTGTCCTAAAACATCTCCAGTCACCAAAAACTCTCCTTTTTCTTTAACCATTTGCTGGTGGGCAAACTTAACCATTAATAAATGGCAATCAATACAGGGATTAAGACCAGCTCCATAACCGTATTCCGGTGATAAAACTTTATCTAACTGTTCTTGACTAATATCAACAATTTTTAAAGGAATTTTTAATTCCTCAGCCTGTTTTCGGGCTGGTCCGGAAAGATCGAAAAAATAACTTTTAAAAGTTATTCCCACTAAGGCTATTCCTTGGTTTTTAACAATCTTTGCCGCTAAGCCGCTATCTAGTCCTCCAGACAATAAAACTATTGCTTTTATCTTTTTTTTATCTTGCATTCTTTTTATTTATAACTTGTACCACCAATTATTAACTTTATTGGTCATCTTTCTTGCTTTAAACAAGAAAGCAGGGTTATCATTTTGGGAATAAATTCTTGCTAAGCCTAAATTGCTTCGATAAGAATAAGGATTAATTTTTAAAGATTTTTCCAAGCTTAACTGGGCCAAGTCAACCTCTCCAATTAAATTAAAAAAATAACCCAAACTAACCAGGTCAAAACTGTTACCAGCGAAATTACCAACAAAATCTTCATTTAAAATCAAGGCGGGCGGATTCTTCTCTTTGGTGGTAAAAATAACAATATCCTGATCAAGATAAACTAAGCGCCAATTACTATTTTGATAAAGACTAATCAATAATTGTTGGGTCCAGTCTGTCTGGTCGGTGTGAGAAATGAAGGCCGCCTCAATTTGATAATAATCAACTGTTTCCTGCCATAAATTTTCGTCAGTTTGAATTTCTTGATAATTTTGCCAAAAAGTTTTATCAAAAGCTTCCGGACGAGAATCAGCAAAAACTCTAACCTGAGGATAAAAATAATCAAGATAACTGCCAATATCAAAATTATTAAAAATATTGCCTTGAGGAAAATTTTTAATTAAAAATTGGACTGCTGTCTTAGCTGGTTGATCCCCGCCAAAACCAAAAGAACGATTAAGGTCAAACAAACGATAATAAAAGTTACTTAAATAAACAAAACTTATTAAAACCATTATTAATAAAGAAACAGTAGCTATTCCCCATTTCAAATAAAAACGAGCTTTGCCGGAAATTTTTTTCAAAAAATAATCAAGGTTATCACCCCAAAACCAAAAAGAGTATAGAGCCCAAAAAGGGAAGTGACGAATCTGAACTGCCGAGATAAGCGACAAAACTATCCAGCCTAAAAAACCAAAAAATCTCTTTCGAGCAACCGAAAAAAAAGTCAAACCCAAAACCAAGCCGATCTTAAAAAAAACAATACTGGTCTTATAGCCTAGTTTGCTTAAAAAGAAAACAGATTGATTTTCAACAATCTGATAGTTATAATTCTTCCAAATTAAAAATGGTGCCAAAAAACCCTCTAAGAAAAAAGGATTTAAAATGTTAATTACTATTGCCGCTACTAAAGGCCAAAAAGTTTCTTTATCAAACCTCTTTTTAATAAAAAGGTCTTGATAAAGGTTTTCGATTAAATTTAGGCTTACTAAAAATAAACCAAAGACAAAAGAAATATGTAAATTAACCCACAATAATTGCAAGAAAAACAGACACCACAACCATTTTCTTTTACCATCTCTTGCTTTGGCGAGGATTATCAAAAAAAGAGTAAAAAACAATAAGCCAAAAATCTCCGGTCTAATATCGGTTCTTTCCCGAAAAACTAAAATTGGGAAAATTGCTAAAAAAACTGCCCAAAAGGCTGGTATTTTTCGAGAAACAAACCAAAAAAGACTTCCCCAGATTAAAAGAAAAATTACTGTTTTTAATAAAATTAAGCCGTTATTTCCAAATGTGTTATAAACAACAACAAAGATTACTTCTGATAACCAGTGATGGTTTTGAAAGGGAAAATCTTCTTGAACATAAGAAAAAAGGTTGGTTTTAGGAATAGATTTTTCCTTCAGAATAATTTCACCAACCTTAAGGTGACGACCCAAGTCTTGATTCCATTCTCTTTGTGAACTATGAAAAGCTAAACTAAAAATTACCAACAATATTATTCCCAACCAAAAAAAGCGGCTAATTTTTTTACTAATCACAAAAAAACTATTTTTTTAAAAATTAAAACGGGGTCTTTTTTTTATTACTACTTTTGCCAAAAAACTCCCAAAGCTAATCGGTTCTCATCTTTGGCTAAAAAATCTAAAATTTGAGTTTTTTCTGAAGGAAGTTCTTTTGGAGAAAAAACTTGATCTTTTAATAAATTAAGGCTTGTTTTATCTGACCAGATTAAACAAGGCATCAGAATCTCTATCAAAGAAAAGCCTTCGTGGACAATTGCTTTTTTGATAATTTGAGCGGTTTTTTCTAAATCAAAAGAGCTGGTTCGGGCCAGAAATTTTGCTCCACTGGAGGCGGCCAATAATAATGGATTTAGAGGAGGGTATTCAACACCTTGAGGGGTTGATTTGGTTGTTGTGTTTTTAGGAGTAGCTGATGAAGCCTGACCAGCGGTTAAGGCAAAAATAAAATTATTATGCAGTAAAACAGTAATATTATCGTTTCTTTGGGCGGCATGAATTAAGTGATTTACTCCTTCATTCAATAAACCACCGTCGCCGCCTTGAGCAATTACAGTCAAGTCAGGATTAGCTTTTTTTATTCCCACTGCCAAAGGAATCGAACGACCATGAAGACCGGCAAAACCGCAAACCCTTAAACTGTTAACCATATTACCACCACAACCAATATCATAAGTAACAACTGTGTCTTTAGGAGCAATTGTAAGATCGGTCAAAGATTTTTTTACCGCAGCCAGTACCGCAAAATTGCCGCAACCGGGACACCAGGTTGGGGCCTGAGACGAAAAAGTGTAATCAGATAAATCCATACCTTAAGAAAATTTCTAATTTCAAATTTTTAATTGTTTTTACTCTTCCTCTTGAATTCTTACCGGCATAATAATGTGTAAAAAGGTTTTATCTTTAATATTTTTAAAAACAACTGGTTTTAAAGATTCTTGTAGTTCAATTATTACCTGTTGACCATCTAAATTAACTAACAGATCAATTAAAAAACGAAAATTAAAAGCCACCCTTTGATTTTTACCATCTATTTTTGCTTCAATTCGACTAGTGTTTTCTCCTAAACTGGGAGCATTAGCTAAGATTTTAATCTTATTACCGGCAATTTCTAATCTAACAATATTGGCCGATTCTCGAGCAAAAATAGCTGCAGTTCTAATTGCTCCCAACAATTCCTCCCTGTCGACAACAACAGTGGTATCTTTTTCTTTTGGAATAACCTTTTTAATATCAGGATATTCTCCTTCTAAAAGACGAGAAGAAAATTCCAAGTCGGGAAGAAAAAAAACCGCCTGTTTTTCTTCATTAGCCAAACCTAACTCAAAAACCGATAACTCTTTTTCCGATTTAATCCTGATTAATTCTGTTAATACCATCGAGGGAATAATAAATTCTAAGTCAGAATATTTCTTATCTAATTTAATTTTTTTGAAAGACAACCGATAACCATCAGTGGCTGATAATAAACAATTTTGCTGGGAAAATCGGAAATTAATTCCGGATAAAACTGGTCGAGAATCATCATTTGAGGCGGCAAAAACAACACTTTTAATTGCCTCAATAAATTTTTGATAAGGAAAAGAGATTTTTTTATCAACCTTGGTGGGTATTTTAGGAAAATCACCAATGGTGTTGGTTGGTAAACTGGCCCGATAATTACCACAAACAACAATTAAATTATCTTTTTTGGTGGTTAAGATCACCTTTTCTGCTGGCAGAGAAGAAGCAAAATCGGAAAAAGTTTTAGATAGAACAGTTACACTGCCTTCTTCTTCAATTTTGGCACCACAATAATAATTAACACCAACTTCCAGGTTAGTTGCTGAAATTTTAAAACGATTTTTTTCTGCTTGGAGAGCAATACTATTTAAAATTGGTAGTTGTGGTCGAGATGAAACAAAACGATTGGTAATTGATAACCCTCTGCTTAGATTTTCTTGAAGAATAATTGCTTTCATAATAAAAGTATTTTATCAAAGTTATTATTAATAATAAAAGTAAATTATTTAAAATAGTAGTATTAGTGTTAGGGATTGTTTAAAAGTGGAATTACCCTGATTTAAGACAGGAAAAAACTGTTAATTTTTAAAAAAGTGACAGGATAATAAGATTTTTTAGAAAAAAACCTTATAGTTTGTCTTTAGTTTTGGTTTTGGTTTGTCTTAAAAAACTAGAAAAACAACGGTTTTATTGTGGAAAATTTTTTAAAATTTGTGGAAAAATTGAATTTAATTTATCCACAGAAATAATTACTGTCCTCTAACCTTTCCACAACAACCCTTACTAATTCACAAAGTTTTCTTCTAAAATTGCAGACTGTTTCTAATTTGGTTAATATTGTTGCGCAAAGACTGATTATTCGAATATTCCTGTTCAATTTTATCAATAGCATACATTATTGACGTATGGTCTCGGCCGCCGATTAAGTCACCAATTTTCATCAGCGGTAAGTCTAAATCTTTTCTTAATAAGTAAATAGCAATATGTCTGGCGATGACTAGTTCTGATTTACGGCTTTTTCCACAAAGCTCTTTCGTTTTAAAAGAAAAATGTTTAGCGGTTCGGGAAAGAACTATTTTTGGAGTTACTCTTTGGGTTCTTTTTTTAAAGGAACCAAAAAAGTTTTGTGCAAATTCTAAATCAACCGGACTTTTGTTGCTCTGGGCCTTGATCATTAATTTAAATAAAGCTCCTTCCAGTTCGCGAATATTAGACTCAATTGTTTCAGCCAGAAACCTAAACACCTCCTCGGGTAAAGAAAAGTTTCTTTCTTGAGCTTTTTGTTTGATAATAGCCAGTCTCATTTCATAGTCTGGAGGTTGAATGTCAACCGTTAAACCGCCCATAAAACGAGAAATAAGCCGATCCTCAACTTTAGGAATTTCTTCCGGTTTACGGTCCGAGGTTAAAACTACTTGTCGACCGGACAAGTAGAGAGCATTAAAAGTGTGGAAGAATTCTTCTTGGGAGTATTCTTTTCCAGCGATAAATTGGATGTCGTCAACCAAAAGACAATCGCACTTGCGGTATTTGTTTTTAAATTTAGTAATGGTTTTTTTTTGTAGAGCATCAACCAGTTCGTTGGTGAAGGTTTCGGCGCTAACATATAAAATTTTAAAATCATTATTACCTTGAGCAATAGCATTGCCAATAGCGTGAATTAAATGGGTTTTGCCTACTCCTACTCCACCCCAAACAAAGAAAGGGTTATAAGTTTGGCCAGGATTTTTAACAATTGCTTGAGCGGCGGCATGGGCAAAGTTATTAGCAGATCCAACCACAAAGGTGGTAAAATTATAATTAGGCAACAACCCGAAAGCAGGGTCAACCAATTGTTTTTGAACAGGAGAGTTTTTTTTGAATAATGGCCCCAGGTTCTTTTTAGTTTTTTTAATTATTGACAGCTTCTGGTCAATGGTAAAAACTAAACTGTTTTTTTCTTTGGTTTGACGATCTAAAACCTCCTTAATTAGTGAATAATAGCGGTTTTCAACCAAATCGCGAAGATAAGGATTAGGACAACCAATAGTGGCAATGTTTTCTTTTAAATCTAAAAGAGCGGTTTGAGCCAGCATTCCTTGGTAAGTAGTTTGAGAAACAGAAATTTTTAGTTCTTCTTGAACATTTTGCCAAAGATGGTTAAGATCCATATTTTTATTAAAAACGGCAGAAACTTTTCCAGCAGGCCCTTTAAAGGAGTAAGTCAATAATAGAAAGTTTTCCACAAAAAGTCAAGGGAAAAAAGTAGACAGTTTTATTATCAATTATTGTTTTTTTGGTTGTTTTTAATGGTATTATTTTCTATAATATTAATATGATACTGGAACAAGCTTATTCTCTTTGGCTTCAGTTCTTAGCCTTATTTCCTAACTCGATTCGTTGGTTGGTTTCGTTGGTGGTGTTTATTTTTTTTGTTAAGATAATTATTGATTTGGTCAAAAAGAGTTTTTTTTGGTTGTTGTTATTAATTTTATTTGTTCCTGCTTCAATCCCTTTAATTAAAGAAATATTTACTTCGTTGTTTAGGTTTTTACAACTTATTTTACCTAGCCTCTTCTAGGCTTTGAGTATGAAAAAAAATTATTCAGTCAAGATTGCCGGACCAGCCGGGTACGGAATTATGGAGGCAGGCAGAATATTGGGCCAGGCCCTAACATCTTTAGGTTTTCAAGTATTGGTTTATCCGGAGTATCCTTCTCGGATTCGAGGCGGTGATAATGTGGTTTTTGTTTCTTTTTCTTTTTTCGGTTCCGTTTTGCCAGAAAAAAAAGCCGATCTGGTTGTCGCCTTAACAAAAGAAAGTTTTTTATTACATCAACAGGAAATAAAAAAAAGAGGCGTTTTGATTACCGACCAGTTGGTTGATATAAAAAAAGAAAAAGTTTTAAGTTTGCCATTGACTCGAGTGGCTCTTAAACATACCGGCCGGGAAATTGCCCGAAACACCGTTTCTTTAGGGGTAATTTTCGGCCTATTAGGTCTTCCCTTAGGTTTTTTGGAGAAAGAAATCGCTTTTAATTTATCTAGTAAGGGTAAAAAAGTGGTTGACGGCAATTTGGCCGCCGTCAAATCTGGCTATCAATTAACTAGAAAATCAACTTTTTTAAGAAAAATTCTTAAAGAACCGGTCAAGGAAAGTAAAAACTTTTTGTTTTCTGGCAATGATGCTTTATCTTTAGGATCAATTGATGCCGGTTGTTCTTATGCGGCCATTTATCCCATGACGCCGATTAATTCAATTTTGGCGGATTTAGCCAAAAAACAAAATAAAACCGGTATGATTGTTTTTCGCCCCGAAGATGAAATTGCCGGTATTAATTCGGCAATCGGAGCTTCTTTTGCAGGAAAAAGAAGCCTGGTGGCCACATCGGGAGGTGGTTTTTCCTTAATGATTGAAGGTTTTGCTATGGCGGGAGCCACGGAAACACCGCTAGTAGTAATTGAAGGAATGAGGGCTGGCCCATCAACTGGTATGGCCACTTGGACTTCACAAGAAGACCTGTTGTTTTTAATTCGGGCTGGTAACGGCGAATTCCCCCGGATTATTTTTACTCCCGGAGACCCAGAAGAGGCCTATCGACTTATTTTTGCGGCTTTTAATTTGGCTGATGTTTACCAGTTGCCGGTTATTGTTGTTACCGACAAACACTTATCAGAAAGCGCTTTTGCCACGCCAGCGCTTAATCGAAAGGCTTTTGGTTTAAAAATTGATCGTGGTAAATTATTAAACCAGACACCACCCAAAGGCTATAAACGTTATCAAATAACCCCTGAAGGCATCTCTCCTAGAGCGTTACCTGGACAAACAGTTTTTTTAACTAATTCTTATATTCATGATGAAGATGGTTTTTCTATTGAAGATGGCGCAAAAAGGTTGATTATGAAAAAAAAGTTATTAAAAAAATTAGCGGGCCTTAATCGCCGAAACCAGGGAACCGCTCTTTATGGAGACAAAGAAGCCCAATTAACCCTGGTCGGTTGGGGCTCAACCAAACAAGCATTGTTATCGACCTATCAAAGCCTAAAAGATAAAGGAAGATTAATCAACTGTCTTCACTTTTTTCGGCCTTGGCCGTTTCCGAGCGAGGCTAAAAAATTTTTGGCTAAAGCCAAGAAAATCATTGTCGTCGAGAACAACAGTACTGGTCAACTAGCCTCTCTAATTCAATCGGAAACAGGGATTAAGACAATGGGAAAAATCTTAAAAGACGACGGCCGGCCGTTTTTTGCACAAGAAATCGAAAAGGAATTGATTAGGTTTTTCTAGTCGATTTCAGACTGAAAGCCTGTTTCCTGTTCGGCGGGGTCGGACAAACCAGAGCCAGTTTGAAAACTAAACGGAAAGTAGAAATCGCCAGAGACTTCTCTTATTTCGATTTGGTAGCGCTCCCCTTCTTTTAAAACCTCTTCAGGGAAAATAATCAAATTGTTGGTTTCTTTTTTAATTTGGTGTTGAAGATCGGGAATAATACTAACGGAAAGATTGGTTTTATCTAATGATTGATTAAACTGAAAAGTGATTTTCTCTAAGTTGGGATTAACATTGTCCTGAAAAATATTTGGCTCAGACGAGACCAAGGCTAAATTTTGATCAGTAAAAAGAATTTTTCGAGAAATTAACATTCCTGTTAAAAAGGCCAAAACGACAATTAGAATAATTACTGGTTTGTTTTTCATTACCGCTTATTTTAACTGACTCTAATATTGGCTAAGATTCATCAAGGGAAGAAACAGGGGGTTTGGCAAATTCAATCGTGTGACTATTGGGGTCAATTCCATTTTCTTTTAACCAAATATTTACCTCGTTGGCTATTTGTTTTTGGTTCTCACCAAACATGATTACTTTTAGTTCAAGAGGCCCACTATAAGTAATTTCAAACAAGGTTGTCTGGTAAGGAGTCTTGTCGATTAGCGGATAATTAGCAGTTCTTATCTGTTCTTGTTCTTCAAAAATACTTAATGGCTCTTCGGTTATTGGGGCGGGCGTGAGAGTGGAATCCGGATAAAAACTTGTTTCCTCGGATACTGGTTTTAACAAAAAAAACCTGACCAGAAACAAAACAATAGCAATTATTACTAAAACTAAGATTAAAATCTTTACTTTTTTGTTCATTATTATTTATATTATCATGGCGCTCGTCTAAGAAAACCCAACAAAGAATTGTATGTTATATGAATTCTTCCTGATTCGTTTATTAACCCGTAAGCAGATCCGCTCCTGTAACCAATTGCTTGAGCGATTATAAACCAGGACATATCGGGAGCAACATCAACAACAACTCCAACATGGCCAATAGTCCCGGAGAAAAAGGCCAAATCTCCAACCATCACATTCTGTTGGCTTTTGGGAACTTGTTGATAGCCTGTTAAAGGACGATAATAATTGGCGGCATCACCATAGGCTCCGCGAACAAAACCTAAGCTGCCAGCGCCGGTTTCTACTTCGACAGCCTTGGCAAAGCCAACACACTGAAGGGCGCTAAATTGACCAACAGACCAGGTAATATGTTGCACGCTTGATTGAGAAACTCCTCGGCCAAGTAAACAAACACCCTGATCGTTATAGCTTGCCCGATTAATGATATTGCCATAGCAGGCAATAAGGTGGTTAAGAAGCTGAGAAGCAAACTCTCCAGTGGTTCCTCCTGGACAAACAACTACTCCTGGACCCGAAGGAACGAGTTGTTGATAAAATTTTAATGTATTAGAGATAAAGTTTGGATTTTCGGCAACTGGTCCATAGCATTCCATAAATTCTGCGAAAGTAGCCCTGCTAAGACAGGCACTATTACAACTGGTGCGTTTAGCGACAAAGCAAGCCAACGATTCATCAAAGTTGCTTGGTTGGTTACTAGAACAATAAACTCCGCAACCAAAATCTCTTCCCGGAACCACCCTAGGATTAGAGTAATCCGAAAAGTGGCTTTCTTCGCCCCAAATTGCTATTGCCAATGCGGGATTAAACCCGACCGAAATACTTTCAGCAATTACCTGATGAATTTTTTCTTCGATTAAACTATTAGGGTAGGCGGCTTTATTTCTGGCTATAAAAATAGCCAAGTTTTCATCAGTAATAACATCAGTTTGATGAATATCTTCAACATAACAAGAACCATAAAAAACAACGGCATGCTCAGCAACATCAACAACAAAAGCCCCTTCCTCGATTTGGAACAGTCCTAAAGCCAAAAGAATAATCAATATTGGCACACCAATAACAATTAAAGTAATTGGAGAGAGAGCAATTTTACCCAAGGGTCCAAAATTAGCCTTAATGGTCTTTTCGGCTTCAGTTTCGCCTCCGGACACTTTTTGCAAAACATTGGAAAACAACCTAAAACCTCCCCTAATTAGACCAAGACCAACATCAATCACAAAACCAACCGCCGCCCCGATAGCATTACCTATTCCCGGAGCAATAGAGCCCAAGATTGCTCCAAGTTTTGTGGCGGCTAATTTTGTGGCCAGCCAAGAAATAGCCTTGGTGACACCTTTTTTGGCTCCTTCTTGAAGAGTTTTTTTAACGCCAGCCTTAAAAATACTAAAAGAACCGAGGGTTTTTTTGAAAAAAAGACTTGCTTTTGATTCGGCTCTTTGGGCCAGCTTTTTAGCTAGACCGGTTTTTTGCCACCAAGAACCAACTTTCTCTTTAACTAAACCGGCGATAGGGCTGGTAACTTGATTAAACCATTTTCGCGGTCCGGACCAACTGAAAGCCTGTTGATAGAAATTCTTAAATTGGGGAAATTTTTCTTCAAAATGCAATTGGAGATTAAATCTTTTGGTAGTTTGCGTGATAATTGCCTCTTCTGCCCCTTGAGCCTGAAAACGGTTTGTTTGATTTTGCCACCAAAAACTGGTTTTTCCTTCTATAGCGGACCTTAAACCAGCCGCCTCCTCGTTTTGATATTGAATAATTTCCGCCGACCCTGGACTGATACCGCGGTAATTGACAACAGCCCTTATTTGGTTTCCTAGCGGCTGAAGTTCTTCTTGGGGAATAAGCTGATAAGGTAATAGTGGATTTTCTTCCAGTTGGTCAAAAATGATTTTTGTTTCAGGTCTTAGAAAAGATACCTTTTGTTGCCTGGTCCGGTTTAAATCTTCTTTAAGCGACGAGGACAAATCAAGAACCGGTTGGTTAATTTGGCCGGTTAATAATTGCAAGAATTCCTGACCGTCTTGAGGATTAATGGTTGTTTTTTCTATTGGCAGGCTGGTGATTTCAGGGTTAGTTAAGGCCTGAACAATTTCTGGCAGTGAAGCATTAATCGTGTTTTCGACTAGGGCAAATTTTTCTAGTGCAGATAAACCCGCCTGTTCTGATTTATCTAACTTGGGTACTTTTTGGCTGATTACTTGAGTAATTGCCTGGGCGACTTTTTGAACAGCGGCCTCTTCTTTGATTGGGGTTTGCTGTCGAAGAACTTTAGCAATTGTTTCCTCAAGGGTTTTTTGTGTTGGTGATGGTTGAGTTTTAACGGCGATTGGGACAGTCAAAAACCTGGCTCGATCAGCAAGTTCTTGTAATTGTTGATTGACTAAGGCCTGTTTTGTTGACGAAACAACGGTCGTTTTTTCTTTTTCAAAAGCACGACTTATTTTTTCTTTTATTGATTTTTCTTGTTCTGGCCTGGTAATAACCACCATAGGAACAGAAGCGGTAATTTCCTGGGTTAAAGTTTCTTTGACTGTCTCTTTTTGTTCCTCGGGGAGACCGATGGGAGCAACCGCCTCTTCAACTTCCTTTGCTATTCTTTGGGCCAGATGCTTCTCTTGTAAGTTTTTAATCCAGTCTTCCAAGCTAACATCCTGGCTGGTAACAATAGCAGTTTTTTTCAAATTGATATCAGCGTCTTGCTCTTTTTGGAAGGCCTCAAAAGCTTCAACTAGTTGGTTCAGGTTTTCAGGAATAGATGGGGCCAGTTCCTGACTATTAATAATTCTTCTCAAGAAAGATTCAAAACGAAGCAAATATTCTTCCAAACTTTCTTCTTTATCAGGGTAAAATTGAGCAACGTCACGGGCTAAAACTAAAAAAGTGTCTTTATCTAGTTTGTGCCACTCTTTGGCTTGGGGATTTTTTTTAAAGAAGTTTAGGCCCTCAAGGATAAATTGTGCTGACTCCTTTGACAAAATCAGTTTTTTTGCTTCAGCCATGTTTTAATTGCCTATTCGAGATTGGTGTTAATTTTAATTGGGGGTTGGGTTTCATTTTCAACAAATTCGGTATTGTTAGCTGTTTGACTATCCGGTTTGGGAGCATTAGCGCCAAGAGTGCTTTTGCTTGGTTGGTTAGGCGGGTTTTGGTTTTGGGATTGTTCTGGTTTAATTTGTGTCTGATATTGGGTCTGAACAGTTTTGTTACCCTCTTCCGGAACCTTGAGTTTAGCTGTTTTTTCTCTTGGGTCAGTGCTGACCAGTTTATGTTCCTCGTTTGAAGAGATTACTTGAATAGCAACATGGTTTTCTCCGGCAAAAAATAATCCTTCACCAATATCAGCCGAAAGCAAAAGATTTTTTTCACCTTGAGAAAGGTAAAAAATTTCTCCAATCTGGTCAATCGCTGCCGGGTGCTGTTTCATTAGAATTTGAATAGAAGAATTAGTAATGATTGATTTGCCGTAAGGCGAGGCTAAGAAGTCGGGAGCATCTTGAGTGATGGTAGTTAGGCCTAAGTAATATTTCCTGGCTCGCTTGGCAATTGATTCTAAGTATTGGGCAGAATCTTTATAACGCATTAAATACCAGGCTTCATCAACAATAACCACTCTCTTTTTAAGATCGTCTTGAACCTTGGTCCAGATATAATCCAAGATAATAAACATTACAATGGGCCGCAATGAACCTTCAACATTTTTTAAGGAAAAAACAGTAAAGGGATTTTTAAGATTAACATTAGAGCGTTGATCAAAAATTCCCACCAGTGAACCCTTAACAAATTTTTCCAGTCGGTTAGATAAGGTTTGGGCTTTGGCCGTTTCCATGCCCAGAAGGGTTTTGTAAAGATCTTCTAACAAGGGGGCTTCATTTTTTTGGCTGGCCGGATCGGGAGTAATTCCCTTGCCTTTATAAGTAGCTACCAGCGCCCGATCCAATATTGCTTCTTCATCAGAATCCATTTTTCCCATCATAATTTTAAAAAGCGACTGAAGAGATAATAACTTGAATCCTAAATGGTTTTCTTGGAGAGTTTGGTTCTGGTCAGTATATTTTTGCGGTAGATCAAAAGGATTAATTTTGGCGCTGGAACCAAAACCGAAGCTGATATATTCTCCACTAACCGCTTCGGCTAATTTTTCATATTCGTTTTCCGGATCGATAATAATTATTTCTGTACCCATCATTAGTGATCGCAAGGCTTCCAGTTTAATCATATAGCTTTTACCGGAGCCGGATTTACCAAAAACAACCGAATTAGCGTTTTCCAAGTTAAACCGGTCAAAAATAACCAAAGAGCCGTTATGTTGGTTAATGCCGTATAAAATGCCTTCATTGGCAGTCAGTTCTGATGAGGTAAAAGGAAAAGTAGTTGCCAGTGAAGTAGTATCCATGTTTCTAGTGATATTGAGCTTGCTGTCTCCTATTGGCAGAGTGGTTTGAAAGCCTTCTTCCATCTGCAGGGTAGCATCTTTGGCGATGATCATTAGTGATCCCAGGGTTGATTTAATTTCCTTGGTGGTCTCGTCCAGCTCCTTAACGCTGTTGCCGGGAATAGTTAAGTAAAGGCCAAACTGGAAAAATCGCTCTACCCCCTTGGTTAATTGCTCCTGAAGAGAAAGGGCATCTTCTAATTTTGCCTTAGTTGAAGGGTCAACCACCTTGCCTCGCTGAATGTCGGTGGCAATCTCAGCCTCCATTTCAGCAATTTTTCTTCTTAAATCATCTAGAGTTCCTTTGATTTCTACCGGATAAATAAACATTGCCAAATCCATGGTGTGATCAAAGTTGATCAGAGGTGACAACCAATTAGCATTAACAAATCGGGGGTAGCCAGCCACGAACAACGAGCGGAAATATTTATTATCAATTCTTAGGTGGTTGAAATCGACCTCGATAGCTGACGGGGCTAGTAAGTCCTTAATCACCAATACTCCATCACCCAGGGTTCGTTGTTCTTGGCTGCCTTTAGCGGGTACTGTTTTTTCAGGTTGGTTTTTTTTACTGAAAACCTTAGGAAGACTAATCATTTTTTTTGGATAGAATCATCATCTTTAATAATCGGACTGGTATATTCTTTGGTTAGGGCATGGTCAACAATTTTGGCGTCAGGGTTGTAAACTCTAAAGAAAAGTCGAATTAATTCATTGGTAGTTAATTGTTGGGCAACTAGTCCAATTCGACCAAGTAATCGGATTAAGTGGTCTCTTTTGGGTTCTAGACTGGTTTTGGCTTTTTCTACCACCCGGTCAAAGTTGAGGGTTGTTTTAGTCTTTTTTTTACCAGGTAAGAATTGATCTAAGACACTTGAAGCAACCTGACCAGTGCCTAACTCTAGGGCCGAGAAAGGAATCGCCAGATAAAACTTTTTATCTAAAATTTCTGTTTGGGTAACCGTTTCTCTAATAAAAGCTTGATATTTATTAATTAGATCTTTTAATAACGAATTATTTTGACCAGCTTTAGCTTTTTCCAGTAGAGATAAATAGCCGGTAATATCTTTTTTTTGAGAGCGGATAATGATTTGAATGGAAAAATTAAGAGAATTAAGCAGGCCCGCATAAGCATAGATGATTGCATCTTGTTCTTTTTCTGATAATAAGCTGAAATTAATGGCGTTGACCTGAAGAATTAAAGCGGCAGAACCGTCTTTTAAGACAACCAAATCATCGCGGATATCTTCTATGGGTAGAGCATCTTGTGTAGAAGAACGGATTGGAACGGCAGGCATAATTTGTAAAGTTTCTAATTTTTAAAAATTATTAATTTTTTGTTCAATTTTTGATTTGCTTAAGTTTGTTGAAATTTAGAATTTATTATTTATATTTTAATTGATTAGTCCAGTTTCTCTAATTTCAACTGGAGGAACAATTTCACCCTTTAACTGGATTTTCATTATATCAAAATTAAGACCGGTTTTTTCAGTGCTGATTTGATATTGGCCATCGGGCAAAGGTGAAACAGATCGGAATTGGCCTAATTTGTTGGTTCGCATTGCCCGGACAGTATTACCGCCCTGATCTTTGATTTCCACGATCGCCCCTTCAGAAATTTTGCCGTTTTTATCGATTACCATGCCGACCAAAATATTTG
Organism: Candidatus Shapirobacteria bacterium; assembly: GCA_028697345.1. Taxonomy (GTDB): domain Bacteria; phylum Patescibacteriota; class Microgenomatia; order 0-14-0-10-38-17; family 0-14-0-10-38-17; genus JAQVFF01. Next base: position 15,813 of record JAQVFF010000001.1, on the reverse strand, counting down.
GCTGATCTGGAGTGCTGGGAAAAGGCAGATTTTCTTTGAAACTAGCCTCTTTTTGAGCCGCTTCTGGCTTTACCGGTTGTTTACTGATTGGGCTTTTTCCTGAAGCGGTGGTTTGTTGAAAAAGCCCTAACAGTGCTTGAGCATGGTTTAGTTCATCTTGGCTGTAAAAATCTTTTTGTTCCGACAATGCTTGTAAGAGGGCCAGTTCTTTTACTGACAAAGATCGGGCAGTTTCCTTTTGGGGTAAAATCTCTTTTTTAGAAAAATCGTCATCGGTTCTAGTAAAGAAAAAATCAACCGGTGACTTTTCCCAAACATATTCGGTTGGTGAATAAATTGATTTAATAAAAGAAATAATCCAAGTTTCCAAGGGTCGGCCCTCAACTGGGACAAAGGCAAATAAGGCTCCAGAAGAGGCCGATAGAATGATCAAAAACCATTTAACAAAGCCTGGCAAGGGTAGGGCGTAAAAAACCAGGGCGATAATACACCCGCCGGCAACCTTGCCAAATTGTTCCAGAGTCATCTCCCCTATCAGACGAAACTGGTAAGAAGAAATGTGTTGTGGAATAGGGTGTTGGTTCATAGGAACGAACTGTTAGACTGTTAAATTGTTATATTGTTAATTTTTTATCGGTGAAGCTTATTAAATAATTTAATTCTTTTGGCAAGTTACATAATTCTTGTAGAATATGTTGGTACTCTTCTTTCTTGAGAAGCTTCCTTATTTTGGCTTTTTCATTCCAATCTAAAGATTCTTTAACTGACCCTTGACTATAATAATAAAATTTAATTTTGTCTCGCTTAGAGTATCTACCAAAACCTTCGGCAATATTAGCGGAAATAGAATCAACAGACCTTGTGAATTGGTTTCCGATGGTATTTTTTTCAAATAATTTCCATTTCATAACAAGGTTCCAAACGTAATTCGACAGGCAAAAAGCAGTTTGGTAGGCTTTTATATCGTTTAATTGCAAATATTTTTTCATAACAATTAAACAATGCAACAATTTGACAATTTCTTTTTCTAGCTTACAACAAACCACAAATTGGCGCAAGATTATTAAAGATATTGGCAAAAATAAACAAAGTATCTTATAATAGTAACTATTATTAATTTAGTTGACTATTTCTCTTCCTTTTTGTAATAATAGTTCTTAAGGAGGAATAGCAAATGACAGAAGGAGGCGATATGCCCGGACCAGAACAAGAAAAAATTCTACAACCAGAAGGGAAAGCACAACAGGCAGTCTCTTTTAGAGATAAGCTTATTGAGTTGATTAAACCTCAGGCGGGGTTAAATTCAGAAACTGGCCAACAAGAAGAACAACCCCCAATACTAATCAACACATATCTAAAAGGAACAGCAGAAAGGATTTCTAATGATCCCCTTATTTCTTCCGAAACCCTTCTTGATGGTCACAGGAATATTAATGATTGGCTTGGCAAGAAGCTAGAAAAAGTTGAAGATGGATTAATAACAAAAGAGGACTATGATCAGGTAGAAAAGCAAGCACGGATTCTTAAGGAGATTATTTTTGAAGAGATTGAACAACTAGCAGAACAAACATCTGAGGACTTGTTGATCAGAAGAAGAGAGTTTCTGATGGGACAAAATCTTCCTCCCTATTTGGGAGCGGTTTTTTCTCTTGGGTCTTTTGAGGGAGATATTAGATCGGGAGCAATTATTGAAAAAAACGAAAAAGGTGAAGTAGTAAACCACATTCTTGATGTTAGAAAAGAAAGAGACAGAGAAGAGTGGCTTTTACGCAACACAGAAGCAGCGATGAGCGAAGAGGTTATTTTTGATCCGGAAAGAAAGTGGAAGGTGATAGTTGAGGCCTGGATGGCAGATTTTAATTTGGCAGTAAGAAGAGCCAATGAAAGCATTGAGGGTGATGACTCTGGTTTCATTACCACTGAAATGAAGAAAGAGTTTGAGAAAAAGATAAGATCAGCGATGGCAATTTGTGCTTCTGCTAGAGCAATGGAACAATCAAATGGTTCAGCAGAACTATATGTTGGCTATATGACCAATCCAGAAAACCCAGAACACCCTAATTTAGAAAGAAAAGATGATTGGACCAGGTTCTTGCTACACGGAGACAGAAGCAAAATAAGAACATTATTAGAGAATAAGCTGGTTAGGAAATATTATCAAACTTTGATGAGTAGTGTAGGAATAAATAGCGCTTGGGATGAAGAGAGCGGGGTGTTCAATTGGGATGGTGAGATTGATAAATCAATTTTTTATGAACAAGGAAAAGGCGTTTTTGATAAGGCTAGTCTAGCCTATTATCTAGTTAGTGACGACGATGGTAGGTATAGAGGTGGAATTAATAGCTATATTGAAGAAGTCTTAATGGAAAACGAAAAGAATGGGTTCAGTAGAGCAGAAAGATGGGGAGCAGCAAAATTAGCCTGCGATCTTTTTTTAGTTGATAGTTTCACAAAATGGGAATACAGAATAAATAAAGAAGGACAAATAGAAAAAACAGGCTTTAAGCCAAGTGCGGCTTGGGGCGGAGATCCTTTTAGAGCAATCCTGGAACCTTCTTTTCTCCCCAAGAGAATAAAAGGTGTTTATTCTGGCAGACTTAGTCCGGAAGATGAGTTTATTTTTGACAAAATAGATAAAGCCTTTCGTCCTGATGATATTTTTAGTGTAGTTCAAGAAGATCCAAGGATAAAACCCCTAGAAGCTTCTGCTACAATTGACTTAAAAGCTTATTCTAGATGGAGTGCTGCTCTTTGGAAGTTTCTTGGTGGTTCTAGGGCAGATGGCGTTCCTAAATGGGATCAAGAATCTTGTTCTGGACTGAAAGAAATTGCAGAATTATTGGATCAGGTTTATGGTGGACAATCCGAGGATCATCCGCGAGAGTCAAAACATGTAGTTGCGGCTATGATGGCCAGGATTATTAATATTAAAGCGTTTGCTATTACGATGGAGAGGTTGAAGCCAGGATTTAGAGAGAAAGCTTTGATTTTTTTGGGCCATGGAATTGAAGAGACTAGACCTTTCTTAAATGCGGAAACTTTTATTTGGGGACCAAAGCTTGATGCTAGTAGTGGTTTTATAAGGGAGCTTTCCGGTAGTAGAACGAATTTTGCCTTTAAAGATAACAAGTATGGAGCAGAGTTAGAACTTCATCAGGCAGCAGAAATTCTTTTTGCCTCTGGGAGAGACAAGGAAGAAATAAGACAGATGTTATTGTTAAACAGTCTTGGTTATCTTTGGGATGTCTTTGTGGCAATAGGAAGAAATATTAAATAGCTGTGATAAAAAACCCTAGGTTGATTTGATACTTTCGAGATTTCCAGGCTTAGCAGGAGGCTCTTCTTTCTTACCATCAGATCTGAAATGACCCAAGGTTCTTTTTGCCCAACCCTGTGGTCCTGTGGCATCACTAATGGATTCTGCAGTTTGGGCTACGCTCCTAATTGCTTTCCCGCCAAGTGCTGCCGGTGCTCCCAACGCCTGTCCGATTGCTGTTCCATATTCAAATGGTTTTTGTTCAAACATATTTCTGATTATGTCAGGAACCCTGGCTAATAGCAAGAGAATGCCGAATGAAATTATGGCCCCAATAGTGTCAGCGCTGGCAAGGGGATGTCTAATTACTGGCGGCATCCAGAAGTTTTGATAATTTCCGGCCACGGCATTTAAAATTACACCGGTTAGGGAAATTAAAATTACAATAACCGAGAAAGGTAAAAGGTTAACGACTAATTCCTTTATCCATTTACCTAAAGTATTAAAGCCCGGTATTGCCCCCATCATCAACTGTAGCGGAGCGGTTATTATTAATAGTAGAATTCTAATGTAGCAAAGAATGAGGCTTATAAAGATTTTAAAAAAGATAAAAAGTATTATTATGGATAATACTAACCTAAGAATGGATCCTACGGGATTTAACCAAGGGATGGTAGGAAAGACTGATAAAATCTGTTCAACAGCTTGCGGTATTTGTATTCCAAGAATGCTAGCAATAAGAGAAGCAGGAGTGAACATTTGTGAAATTTGATTAATACTACTACTGGCTCTTCCCCAAAAGAAAAAAGAAAAGGTCAACATATTTAGATTTTCTATTCCCCCTGGTGAGATTCCTAAGTCTTGTAAGAACTGTAAAACACCTTCTAGGAAAAGATCTCCGCCTCCGATTGCCGATATTCCAATTGCTGTTACCAGATACATTAGATCGATTAATAGTCCGGCAATAGCGTAAGAAAATGTTACCAAAATTAGGGCAGTAATAACCTTAGGAATTGCCGCTTGAATAGTAACGACCATTTGGGGGTTAATTTTTAATCGGAACATAATAGCAAAACCAAGGATAATAAATACCAGGATAAAGAAAAAATAAGCAATGTTGCGGAAATTTTTCCAAAGACTTAAAATCGGTCTTAGACCGTTAAAGCCTATTCCTTGGGCATAAGTAGGCTTAATAATATCTAGACTTCTTCCAAGGTCAGCAAAATATTCTATCGATGAAGCTGGAGGATGAGAGTATAGGGCGGCAATTAGGTTGCCGGTTGCTTGAATTGCTCCCGATCCAACCGCTTGGTTAACTGTTTCGTTGCTACTGCTTCCAGCAATCAAAATACTTAAAGAGTCGGTAATTCTGGTTACAGTACCAAAAGTATGACTGCCAAGTTGCCAATTACTGGATTCTAATTCTGTCTCAAGATCTGTTCCAGAAACAAGAGCCTGAGCGTTGCGGACAAATAAGAAGCAAAAAGCAAAAATAAATAAGGTAACTAAAAGAAGTTGTCTTTTCATTAGTTTAAGAATAAAAGTTTTTATTTTGTTTGTCAACAAATGAGAGAGTTAATCATATTGTTCCGTTCTTGATCCCAGGCAACAATCCGGGTTACAGCCTACATTGTTGCCTCGGGTGCAGACATCGGGGTTCTTGGTATACCAGGGACCCCAAGGATAACTTGATTCCGGCAGACCCTGGTCGGGATAGTAGTAACTGCTAGGGTGTCTAAAATGGAGCCAATAACACTCTCCCGGCTGGCAGTATTTATTCGGGCAGTAGGTTCCGTTAGGAAGATAGGGTTTGGTATAAAGTTTGTTTCTAGTACAAAGTCCGCTTTCGCATATTGGGTCTAATTCACAGCTTCGTTGACAGATTGTTCCGTCTGATAATGTTTCTCCGACAACACAGTCGTAGTAGTCGCAACCGCCAACATAAGGGTCCCAGTGGCATCCGTCTGGCAAATTATCCGGTTTTGGTATGGGCCTACTGGGAGTTTTGTAATCTTCGGGATTACAAGAAGGACAAATTTGGTCGCCCAAGGTTTGAATTGTTCCCTCGGGAAGACTGCCGCAAAGATGAAGACAATAGTTTTTCCACATGGGTTCAATTCCATAAAAACGGCCTTGTTCTTGAATATTGCTTTCCGGACTAAGGGCAAAAGTATAGTCAAAATCATCATTTAAAGCTTGGGTCCCCCCTCTTGATCTAATCAGTTCCACTGTTTCCTCAAACAAGGATTTTTGTAAAAATTTGGAAGAATCAGCTAAAACCGAGGCTCCGGGAAGGTTACTGCGGCTAAGAACCAGTACCCTAACCTCATCTTCAGTGGTTTTTTTTCCTATTCTAGAAATAAGGTCTTCGATATACGATATTATTCTCTTAAACCAAGCAAGAAAACTGAATGTTGTCTCTTCTGGTTCTGGTATGGATAGATTTTTGTCGGCCAAGTTCCGGTCTGCCGGTTCACAGCTGGCAATATAATCACAGCCGGGATATTGTGTTTCTTCCAGCTGAAATTGAAAATCGGCAACAGGGTCACAGGTTCCCAAAAAGCCGCAAAGACCCCTTAAAGAGGTTAGTCTCCCCCAAAGGTTAGCGGATAATTGTGCCGGACCCCTGGGAAGATCTTCACATTCAGAATATTCCTGAACAGGAGTGCCGTCTTCATTAAAGGATAAAGGAATATGTTTGAATTTTAATTCAACATCACCAGCCAAGCTGATGTTTTGGGCTAGTTCTTGAGGTAAAAGCTTGTTTAAACCAAGAGACATTGATTGTTGGAATCTGTTAAAATCGGGAAATTTTGCATCATCAAGTATGATAGTCGCCGCCACTGCCTTTTTTCCCCAGGAGGTCCCGCCAGTAATTGGGGTAGAAGTGGCCTCTTGCTTATCGGTTTTAGTTATTTCAAGATCGGCACAAATATTTCTGGAACCGGAAATAACCATTCCCCTGCTTGATGAAGGACTGCAGGTAAACGGCTGTTGTCCTTGACAGACTGGGTCTGAAGGAAAAACAGAAAATCGATCACAGATTAAAAGAGGGTTCCTTGGTGGAGAAAATTGCCAAACTAAAAAAGCGTTTGCTCCTGACCCAAGGAGAGTATTTCTGTCTTGATTAATTTGATTGGCGCGTTGCTGAAGACTGGCTAAGTCGCAACAGTTAGTACAATCATCATTAGTGCAACCGCCGCCGGAACAATTAGCGTTTCCCAAATAACCTGCTTCCCCGACATAAAAAAAGCTAACATTTCCCTTGTAATTTGTTGCTTCCAAACAAGTGCTGACATTGTTGGTATCGGCATTGTAGTGACACGAGGTGGCGGTAATTGCCGGAATGTTATTGATTCTGTTGTATTCTGACCAAGGTATTTCTCCGCCCATTAAACCCGGAGAAACATGGGTCGAAGGATCAATGGATTTAATTAATCCGGCCATATCGTACATGAAATTATAAAGCGCTCCCAAACAACTCGAATCTCCCTTGCAATGAGGTTCGTTCATAATTTCCCAAACCAAAATTCGATCATCATTTTTATATTTGTTAACGATTGTCTGAACATAATTTCGGTATTGACTTCTATATCCGGAGGAAAACCAGTTTCCAGAATTGCTAACAGCAGGTCCAAAAGGAAAATCTTCCAGAGCAACAATAAATTTTATATTAGCCGGAGCGGCATCTAAAACTTTTTGGAGGTTATTAACACCATTTATACTAAAAGTGCTTTGGTAGCCCCAAAGCCTGACGATAGTAGTATTACAATTTTGTCCCAGCCAATCCAAAGTACAACTAATGAAATCTTCAGACTCTTTAGCCAGACCATGAATATTAAAACCGAAACCTTGTTGGGCATGGCTAGGGCTAGGGGAACATAAAAAAATAAAAACAAGCACCAACGGAAAAACAAAAGAGAACTTTTTTTTCATTTTTTGACTAGTTACACAAGACCTTAAATTCAATTTAGCAAAAATAACCTCTTGAGGCAAGAAGAGCAAAATCTTAACGAGGGATTTGGAAGGTTGTTAGGTTAAGTCCCGTGAATTCCTCTAATAGTCTAATTATTAACCAAGCACCCAAAACTACTACTAGGCCAAAAAAGGCATAAGTTAAAGTTTTTTTGGCTTTTTGAGCCTGTTCCGTTTCTCCGCCGGAGGTAATATATTGAAAACCCCCGGCGATTAACATTAACAACAAGAGTATTCCAACAAACGGAACAACAAGTCCTAAAAGCCGACTAACTATTTCTTCAATGTCTTGAATCTGATGAACATCACTATCATCTTGAGCCAAAACGCTAACACCTGTTAAAAAACTGGTAAGGGTCATATCTTATTTTAAGAAGCTGGACCAAAAAAATTAGGAATTCTGAACCCTCCCAAAATATTAACACCAAACAAGGTTTCTAATAATTTAGAAATGGCCCAAGCCAGAAAGATAACAATCAAACCAATTAGAGCTGAAGTTAATTGGCTTCGAGCTTCGCCGGCTTTTTCTTTATCGCCTCCGGCCATCATCCACTTAATGCCTCCAGCCACTAGCATAAAGAAAAAAACCAAGGAAGCGGCAATGAAAACTAAAGTGATGGTTCCGGAAATTAAATTTTCAACAGTAATGGTGTTTAGGGTCCCAGCACTGTCTGGCGGTTGAATGGCGATTTCTTGGGCGTAAACAACTCCCAGTATAGCCGAACCAACCCTATTTAAAACATTATTCATTTCTTTCACCTCCCTTCTTTCTTTATTTTAATATAAAAAATACTAAGAATCTAATTTTTAAACTAAGTGATATTTATTATTGACAGTTTGCTCCTGCTTGTCCTGGGACACAACCTGATCCTGTCCATCTGCCCGTTACAGGGTCACAAAAACAAGTCTACTTGGTCCACTAAATAATCTGGGCAAGTTAAACCTCACTAAATTGATGCCAAAAAGAGTTCTAATTAAACTGACAACAGCAAAGACCAGCAAGATTAATACTAAACCGATTATGGCCGAAGAAATTTGCTTTTTGGCTCCTTCAACTTTTTCTTTATCTCCGGCTGATAAAATCCATCTTAATCCTCCGGCAACAAACATGAAAAAAAAAGCTACTCCGGCACCGATTAATAGCAGGGTCAAAACATTGCTTAAGGTTTGGCTAAGTATGGCCGGGGTTTGGTCCATAGTCGATACTTGATCAGGAAGAAGTGGATTTTGGATCCGATCGGCAATTAAAGTTAAGATGGCCATGTTTTTTAAAAACTTAAGTTGTTAAGATATTCACCAATATTTAAGAAATCAATATTGAAAATGTAGGCAATGACATTAATTAGGACGATAGCGCTAAGAACAATAACCAAGCCGATAAGTGACTGAGTTAGTCTTTTTTTGGCTTCAGCGGTTTTTTCTTGGTCTCCGGTAGAACTAATTAACATATAGCCGGAAACAACGAATTCAATAATAAACCAAATAATAGCCAGAACCGTTAAAATACCAATAACAACGGAAACAATGTCGGCTATTTGGCCACCAAGATCGTTTCCTCTTGGAACTATCCATGGTCCTTCTGAAAAATCTCCTATTTGAGTTTGGGCGAAAACTTTATTGATAAAAAATCTCATAAAAATAATTTTACATTAACTATTCTGATGCTCCTGGTCCCAAAATTGTCGGCCTGATAATAAAATCCCAACGGCCAAAGAACAATTGGCCAACCAGGGCGGCAATTACAAAAGCAGAGGCAACAATCAGTAGACCAATAATACTATTAATAATCATGGCAGTAGCTTCTTTAATTTTTTCTTTATCGTCTTTGGCACCCATATAGGCGTAACCGGCTCGGATGAAATTAAAAAGAGCAAATATCCCCGCCCCGACAATCAAAAGAATAAAAATATTTTTTAAGAAACTACCTAAGCCTCCCTCTTCTATTGGGGTGATTTGACTAGGAGGTTGAATTGTACCAACAACCTGTAGAATGTTCATTTTTTTATTTTTAGTTTAATTAAAGATTTTTACTCCGGTAATAATTCCTAAAATTTGAACAACCCAAAAACTGGCAAAAACAACCAAAAACCCAATTAGGGTGCCGGTTAAAACTTTTTTGCCTTTTTCAACCTGTTCTTGATTACCCTTTCCTGCTCCCAATATAACTGCCAAACCGCCGAAAATCAAGAAGAACAACAATATCAGACCGGCCAAGAGATAAACATTAGGCAAAACGGTTGAAATGAGGCCGCCGATAGATCTAAATTGATTAGCTTCTCCAATTCCCATGTTTGGAGTAATTTTGAAATCTGTCCCAATGTCAACAGCCAATATATTATCGTGATTCATTAGTTTAGATTATTATTTTTTTAGTTATTTTGAAATTAAGTACCCCAGTCGAGCAAGGTAACACCCAAAACTATTTCCAAGGCTTGGACTATCCAGTAGGCAACAAAAATAATAACAAACCCAATCAAGGCATTGGTGATTTTGGCTTTACCTTCCCTAATGCCTTCTTCGTTGCCAATAGCGATCATAAGATTTATCCCCCCATAAATAAGGTAAATAAAAACTAAAATGCCGGCAATAGGAAAGACATAAGTAAGCGCCGAAGATACGATTTGGCCGATGTTGGTCCAACCCCTAATAGGAGCATTGCTTTCGATTCCGGTGATATCGGAGTAATCAGGTAAACTAACTGTTTGTGCCAACAAAGAGCCTTTTTTGATCATTTCTTTTTTATTTTAATATAAAGTGTTTGTTTTGTTAATTCAACCCTTTCAATCCAAGTATATTAATACCAATCAGCCGTAGTAGAAATAAAGACAAGATAATAAACAGTAATCCGGTTATGGCTGAAGTGATGGTCTCTTTGGCACCTTGGATTTTTTCTGGATTGCCTCCCGAGGTTAATATTTGAATACCGGAGAAGACAATTAAGCCAAAGGCTAATAACCCACCCAGGCCTAAAAGATAAGGGAATATCCATTTAACCATCTCTTCATGATTGCCTGGAATACAGCCAAGAGCAGTTTCGACACAACCTTCTTGAACGATAGGCTCAGGTTCTCCAGGATAAGAGTCTTCTGGTCTAAGGCAATACCAAGCAGTACCAGCACCCACGCTTCTTGAGGGACATTCCGGAGGACAATTTAAGTCATTAGGATTACAGGGATCACCACAACTCAAGGGAACAGTATTTTGGATCGAAAAGTTTGTTGAAGCAATTAGATCGGTTGCAAAGAACAATCGAGCTTGATAATTTCCTTCTTCGCTTAAATAAAAAGTTGCCTCACCCTCGCCTGTGTTTACAAAAAATTCATTGGCCTCAATGACGTTGTCATTTTGAATTATTTGAACCAAGTATCTACCGTCAGGATCACACCCAGATGCCCTTACGGAAACGTGGGCACTATTGGTACTAGTGCTGGCTGAAAAACTATTACAAGCGCTACGTGCCTGTTGGTTAAACAAAAAAAAGAAAACAATAAATAACGTCAGTCGAAATAATCCTCTTTTCATTTTTAATGTAGCATAGGTATTTAGCTCTTTGTCCAAGGTCACTTATTTTATCAATCATAGCAAAAAAAAGCTAAGTTTGATAGGATAAGACTAGAAAAGTCAATTTCTTTTTAAGAGAAACTCATTAGCCACGCGATAGTTTAATTGTTATGAAAAAGGTTTTAATAGTACTGTTATTGATTTTATCAGTTTTCGTTTTAGCTAACACCCCTGGGGTTTATTCTAAATCCATCGATGAAATGAGTTTGGAGGAAATTGAAAGAGAGCTGGCTAACATTACCGCCGCAATTGGTCCTCTAAAACAAGAGTCTGGTGATCTTTACAATAAAATTGTTGATGTTCAAAACCGGATTGGCGGTGTCGAACAACGGGTTCGCCAATTAGCTTGGGAAATTGAGGAGCGGACCGAAGAATTGATTTATCAAAAAGCGATGTTTGACCAGCGGGTTAGAAGCCAATATATTAAACAACGCACTTCTTCCTCTCCTTTGTTAACTATTTTTGCCGGAGAAGGCGAAGCGGCTGATTTGGCTCGGGAAGTGTCTTTTTCTAAAGTGGCGGCTCGCAAAGATCGCACCGAGTTAATTGCTATTGCTGAGAATCTGGTTCAGTTAAAACGTGACAAAGATTCCCTGGAGAAGGTTCGTCAGGATCTGGCGATAGCCAAGGCTTCTTTTGCTCAAAGACGGGAGTTTTTAGAAGGAGAAATTGAAAGTGCTGAACAGTATAAAGCCCAATTATCGGCCAAACAGAAGGAATTGTTAGCCGCCCGGTCCGGCAGTTTTACTTCGGCAGTTGGCGAAGTACCGGTTTCCAATATTGCTTGTTCCGGACCTCCGGGTAGTCCTTCTTATTGTAATCCGGGCGGGGGGACTTGGTTTGCCGCTTTTTCTTTTGGCGCTTGGACTCACCGTAAGGGTATGAGTCAGTATGGGGCCAAAGGTCGAGTAGAAGCGGGTCAAAATTATGTTGAGGTTCTGAGGGCTTATTATGGCAAGGAGCCGGTTGGCAAGGATACTAATGGTGATATTCAGGTGCAGGGTTATGGTTCGCTTAACTTTGAAGAATATTACTTGATGGGGATTGCCGAGATGCCTTCAAGTTGGCCCAAGGAAGCCTTAAAGGCTCAGGCGATTGCCGCCCGAACCTATGCTTACCGCTATAAACAGAACGGAAGCGCGATCTGTACCACTCAGGCCTGTCAGGTTTTTTCTAAAAGCAAGGCGGACAATCCGCCCTCGGCTTGGCGGGAGGCGGTTCAGGAAACCAGGGGCAAGGTAATTGAAGATGTGATTACTTATTATTCCTCGACCGCGGGAGGGTATTTAACTACTTCTGGTTGGGATACCACTGACGGTCAAGGAGGCGAGGGTTTCGCCACTAGAGCTTGGGAAAGCAAGGCCGGTTCGCCTTGGTTTTATAGCTCTTGGTACACCAAAGGTTTCAACACCGATACTGGTACCTGCGGCCGATCTCATCCTTGGCTAACGGAAGCAGAAATGGCCGATATTCTTAATGCTTGGTTGGTGTTGAAAAAACATCGTGACGACGCTCGAATTTTACCGGTCACTATTAACCAGTGTCCAATTAACGGCGTTACCGGCGACCCTTATTCTTTAGAGGAAATGAAGAATAAGGCCAACGAAAACGGCGGAGCCTATACAGGTGTTTCGTCGGTTTCGGTTCGTTATGGCAATGATGGCCAAACCAGCACGGTTATTTTCCAAACTAACAAAGGCGAGGTGTCTATTTCAGGATCGGAATTCTTGGAGGCCTTTAATTTGCGAGCGCCAGGATTTGTTGCCATTCGCTCCCCTCTTTTTAATATCGAAAAGAAATAAGATATAATAATATAAGCTCAAAGTTTAAAAAACTTTTTTGCCCATTACCCTAAACTTACTTGTTCATTGTTTTAGATGGGAAATTGATAATTGGATTTTTATTAGAAATTAGGAACTAGAAATTTTATAAGTATGGCCCTTATTTATAAAGCCCCTGAAAAAGACGAGACAAGCAAAGACTCCAAGAGCGGTCACCCTCAGGAGACCTCGAGTTTAAAAAAAACACCACCAGGCTCCTCTCTTAAAAAAAAGAAAAAAAAGAATAAAAAAGAAATTTATCATGATATTGCTCAAGAAATTCGCGCTGGGGTCGGTTTATCGGTTGAGCCCCGAGGAGTTAATTTTGCCGATAAAGCCCAAGATGAAGAAGTCTTAGTAGTCTTGCGTCGCCATCCAATTACCAATGCGCCCTGGGTAGCGTTAGGTTTGGTTATGTTTTTTATCATGTTCTTTGCTTTTCATTTTGGTTGGTTAAACTTTTTATCCTCCAGCTTGGAAGCAGCAGCTGTTTATGCTTGGCTGTTATTAACTTTACTGGTTGCCTGGTCGGGGCTATTGAGTTGGTACTTTAATGTTAGTATTATCTCTGATAAGCGAGTAATTGACATTGACTTCCACGATCTTATCTACCGGGAAGTATCGGATGCCAATCTAGATAAAATAGAAGACGTTACCCATAACATGGGCGGTTTGTTGGGAATTGTTTTTAATTTTGGCGATGTTTATATTCAAACTGCTGGCGCCAAGCCTCAGATTGAATTTCTTAGAGTGCCCCATCCGGCTGAAGTAGCCAGCACTTTAAGAAAATTGCGGGAAGCCGCTACCGATTAAAAAAACCATGGAATTGGACAACTTGTTTAACGGCTTTGGTTTAGTTTTTTTATTAAAATGGTTTTTGCCATTTCTGTTTTTGGGTCAGACTATTTTTTTATTGATTGTTGGTCGGCAAATTAGCCTGATGAGCAATCTTTTTAAGACCAATATGGATTTTTTGTTGAAAAGTGGTAACTGGTTATTACTGGCTTTGGCTATTTTTGGTTTTTTAAGTTTTTTCTTGATTAGGCTGATTTAGTTAATTGTTAGCAAACAGTCTTATTGAAATAGGTGTTGGTTTTTTGCTAATATTTAGTTAGTTTTAACAGACATGAGCAATTTTTCTTTAAAAGTAGCCAAAATTTTGGGCAATAGCGATGATACTGGTTGGGCCCAGAGTTATTTTTTTACTCCGGAAAACAAAGATTTATTGGAAAAGAGAGGTTCGTTATTGGCCTGTTTTTCTTTGTCTGATCAGGAGGGAGCCAATTCAGAATTCGGGCAAGAATTAATCGACCGACTCCAGAAGGAATATTATGATCAAGCTAGCGGTTTACCGATGCAAAGATTGGTTAATTCATTGGAAGCGATTGCTCAGGAGGTTGCTTCCAGCCAAATTGATTTTTCTGTTGAGATTGTTGCCGGTGTTTTTTGGCGAGGGGTATGGTATTTTGCTGTCTTGGGCGAAGGTAAGGTTTTGGTTAAGCGGGGGCCAACCATTTCGGCGGTTTTAGTTGGTGAGGCTGATGGTCAAGTGGTTTCTTCTTCTGGCAAGGCGGAAAGAGGCGATTTGGTTGTTTTGGGAACAACCGGTTTTTACATTCTAAGGGACGATCTGATTCAACAGGCTCTTAGTCAAGAAGATTTGAAAAAAACCGCCGAGAAATTATCGGGGGGTTTATTGTCGGTTTCCGATAATAATAATGCCGCTGGTTTGGTGATTGAATTGGCCGCTCAAGGAGAGCCAGTCAACACTAGATCGACTTCTTCCTCTGGCGATCAACAAAGGAAACTGTCTTTTTCTTTACCCAATAGTTTCAGCTCTCTTCTTTCTTCAGGTCGTTGGCCAGTTCTTGTTGTTAGTTTGGCATTGGTTTTGGCATTATCGTTGGGAGGTTATTTTTTCTTTCGGCAAAGGAACCTAAATCGTCGTCAACAGGCGCAAGAAGTTATTAGCCAGGTTCGGGAAAAATATCAGGAAGCCCAAAGCTTATCTTCACTGGATAAGGATCAGGCGATTAAAATTACCAACGAGGCTCAAGGTCTGCTGGGTTCGGTTTCTTTTGATAGCTCCAACAAACAAGAGGCCGATCATCTTAAACAAGACTTAGACCAATTACTGACTTCCTTAACTCAAACTCCTCCACCACCAACTGACAGCCTGACTGAGTTTTTTTCATTGTCGGAGATTAGTTCGGATTTAAAAATTGCCCATTTGGCTGGTTCTGGTAAAACGATTTTCATTTTAGACAATGATAGCGGCAAGGTTTACTCTTTAGGTTGGGAAGATAAAAAATCAGCAGTTCTTTTAGGTGATGAAAAAATTAAAAAAGCCACTAAGCTTTTTTCTCAGGCCGGTAAAATCATTTTGTTGGCCGATGATGGTTTTTATGAAATTACCAATAACAAACTAACTAAAATTATTGAAATTGATGATTCTTGGGGAAAGATAGTTGACTTTTATGGCTGGTTGGGTAATTTATATCTTTTAGACAGTCAGAACAACATTGTTTGGCAATATCCGGCTACCCAAAGTGGTTTTGGAGCAGTCAGGAAATGGAATAAGGAAGAATTACCCCAAGTGGTTGACGGCTCAACAATAACCATTGATTCAGCCATTTGGCTGGTTTCCGGCAAGCTTTATCGTCTTTATCAGGGCTATTTGGACGACACTTATCATATTGCCGATTTAGGTGATCAGGTTTTGATTTATACTGGCGCAGACTTTGATAATATTTACCTGGTTGATAAAGAAAATCATCGATTTTTAACAGTTAATAAAGAAACCGGCCAAGTCGATATCGAGGTTAGAGCCCTTGACCTTGATCAAGCTCAAGGGTTAATTGTTTCTCCTGACGAAACCGTAGCGGTGATTGCTACCTCTGATCAGCTTCTGAAGATAGTTTTAAATTAAACTAAAACTTTTAAATTTTACTTTGGTGGAGATGGGGAGGTGTGACCTCCCGTCCGAAAATAACTTTTTAAAACTTCTACAAGCTTAGTCAATCAAAAAAATTCCTCTAAAAATAAAGCGATTGACAACCATTTTAGAGTTAGTCTTTGGTTTTTTCTTTGCCTGCTAGCTGCTAAGACAAGCAATCAGCCAAGCGCATCTTATCTTTGTTGTCACCTTCAGGCTCCCGATAAGAAAAAGACTCCTAAAAGTGCTCTTGAGTTGAAAAAGAA
>JAQVFF010000029.1 GCA_028697345.1 Candidatus Shapirobacteria bacterium | reverse complement strand
TTGTTGACTTCTAAAAGTCGAGAACCAAAAAGAACATCGTTAACGCTCCACTTCTCTCCTGGAGCCCAAGTAGCCCAATTAACGTTACCCCGACGCCAGTAGGTAAGACCGTCCTCAAAACTACCATTCATTAAAAGATTGCCAGACCTTGATGGGTCGTCATAATCGGAATAAGCGCCGGTAAAAACAGCCGTTGTTCCCACACTAATATTTTCCACTGTTGGATTTGAATTGGTATTAGGGGCAATTTTTAGACTTTCAACAAGAGGATTACGACAACAAGTAAAATTACCACCATCAGCAACAGGACTCCAATTACCACAACTATTACGAGCATGAACCCACCAGCGATAATTATTACCAGGAATAGTATCTAAAAAATAATAATTAGTAGTTATATCGTCTTGACAAATATCGTTAACATTTGCCGGACAAGTCCAAGCTAAACTATCAGATTCGTTACTTACTCTTAAGGGATAATAAGCAGCGCCGGTAACAGGACTCCAAGAAAAATTTGATCGACAACCAGAGGAACAAACAACATCAAGATCCTCTGGGGCAGGAATATCAGGACACGGTGTTGGGGTAGGACCGCCACCACAACCCCCAGGTGGTTTACAACGATAAATATGTCCTTCTGGACACCAGTCATCTGGTGTCCTTGGAAGGTCTTCTTTTTGACAACCAGAATCACAAGAACCATTGCCACAAAGCCAATTACAAAAGCAGTTGCTAGTAGGGGGCGCGGTTGGAGTAATACCTGGTGGAGTAGAACCACCGCCCGTAGAACAACCTTGAGTGTTTGGAATATTGGAACCACCACTTTGGTTACAATAAGAATAACCATCAGTATTGCAAAAAGTTTCATTATAACATTGACTTGTTATACAATATAACCCAAAGCCACTATCATAAAGAAAGCATGGCCAATATTGTGCACTTCCGCCAAAAGGTTGACAAGTATAATCACCATAAAAACCAACACATCTACTCCCCCAAGGAGCGCCATGACAAGTTTTCCCCCCCGTACAGGCTAAGGCAAATCCATTACTCGAACTAAAGAACAAATAAAAAACACAAGCTAAGCTCAAAACCAATATAATTTTCCTAAACATAACCATTATTTATAATTACATATTATGTAAATTTTAATAAGCCAAAGAGGAAACAGATCCCATCTTGGGAGGTTTTCTAAAATTTACATCTCTGTTGGTGAGCATATTTAAAACTTTTATGTTTTCTGGAGCCATTCTTCTATCAAAGGCCAGCTTCTCCTTACACCAATCACAATCACTTCTAACGATTTCCAGCTCCTGGCCAAACTCTATCGGAATTAAAACTTCAACAGAATCTCCGCTCCTCAACTGATCAATTAACTCTTTTACCTGAACGAAGTTCCATGTTCTCTCTTCTAAAAAGTCTTCCTCAAGTATTTTAGAGCTAGAAACATACCAGTCATTGTGTCCTAAAACTAATTCTATTTCTTGTGAATCATTACCTAATTCAATCCTTATACTAAAAAAAACAAAATCGTCTTCATTTATAATCGGTTCTTGAGACACAGATCCGTGTAATAATGCTTTTCTATCAAAGCCATAATCTTGTATGTCAACCTCCCAAAAGAAATCATTGTTCTCGTTAACAGGAAATTCACCCTGTTGAACTTCGTTATCTCTCTCATTCTGAAAATAAAAAAAATATACTAACCCAAAAATCAAACTAATTAAAAACAAACCAAGAAAAAAAAACCTATATCTGTTACCTAATTTTCTTATTTCCATTTATTTACCTACATTTAACAGATTATTTTTAATAATGTCAACAGTCACCAAACAGCTTAGGTCTGAAAATGTAATAAATAAAACGCATCATTAATTATTAGTGCCATAAAAACACAAAATTACCAAAGAATTGTTCTTCTTTTCCATTCAACAGTCTAATTCTAAAAGCTGGAGCTACTTATTCTCTGGTTCTGGAGGTTTTGGGGAGTGTAAATTTTCCTGAGTTACTTGCCAACTAGAATTTGCCTCAAGACTACAAACCAAATTACTTCCTTGCTCTTGGGCAAACTGGAAGATTTTTTTGTCGTCAATAAGTCTTGTAACCTCATCTGATGATGACCAAATTGTTACCCAATCATTTTTTTCAAAATCATAACGGACAAAACCAGCCAAAGTTCTATCACTATCATCAATTAAAACAACTGTATCAGAATTATCCCTTTTACTATTTGGACCCAAGCCTGATTCGGCTAGAATTGGTCCTAATTCATCCTTAAACTTCTCTTCTGTTAACCCCAGGGGATAATTAACGGTTAATGTTGCCCACCTAGTTTGAAGAGGTTTAGGTTCTTGACAATAAAGACCAACTCTTTCCAACCAAATAAACCCCCCCCCACCATAAACAAACGAATCTTTATTAAGAGGAAGATAAGTAAGTTTTACCTTTTCGCTTTCATTTTCACTAAAAAAATTAGATGAGCTCAAGCTTTCTCTGTTACACCCACCTAGCACACTTGATAACCCGAATGCTCCTACTATTTTCAAAAAATCTCTTCTAGGAATAGATAATCCCTCTTTATTAGACATTTTTTTATCTAAAAACTATATATTTTTATAATACTCAAGAGCGTCTACTTTTACCTTACTATGGGTATAGTAACATATACCATATAATAAGTCAATTATATCAACATCGATAACAA
Source organism: Candidatus Shapirobacteria bacterium (assembly GCA_028697345.1). Lineage (GTDB taxonomy): Bacteria > Patescibacteriota > Microgenomatia > 0-14-0-10-38-17 > 0-14-0-10-38-17 > JAQVFF01. The sequence goes on along the minus strand of JAQVFF010000029.1, from coordinate 6,281 downwards.
ATTTATCAGGAAAAACTGTTTCTTTGACTTACTTCTTCATAATAACTTAAGGTGGATTTTTAAAAATGTCTTATAGGATATAGAAACACTGAGATAATCCCATTTCCAATAAAAAATATTATTATACTTTGGTTTATTTACTAAACCTAAAAATAAATAAAAATTATTACAAATAATCTCTGGTGTTAATTCACCTGTTCCAGCTTCATCAACAATCTCCCTGGGGGAGGAGGTGTCAAGTCTGAATATTCTGGCGGATAGCAAGATAATAAGTAAAGAAAATCGCCTTCCTTGTTCCACCAACCCTTTTTATCTGCTTCCTTGGCTGATAATAAGCCCGCCTCAACACACCGAAAATAAACCTTTTTTCCGGTAACATCAGGGCCTAACATTTGCCTGCTAACATTACATTTAGACGGGTAAAGAACTAGCCGGTCATCACTGGAGTTTGGGATTAAAGGATATCTGACAATACCGATTATTTTATGTACACCCAATCGGTTAAAACCAGTTTGTCCTGTATAAACTTTTCCGCTATCGGTGTCCCTGTAAACACCCTCATAGACTCCATACTCTTTCAAAAAACTATTATGAAAACCAAAACAATTTCCCAAAGAGCTTCCCCAGCCAGGTTCAAGAGTAAAAGCTTGCCGAAGACTCGGGTCAGGCTCCCAGCGACCACTGTTTCCCTCCTGTGTCCACAATGAACGGCTAATTAAGTTAACTAAAGGACTAGAACCAATTGATATTGGCGCCCCATTAACCTCTAGAGAGACCCAAGGGTAATCGTTTAATATGTCATATATTCTGCTAATACCTCCTCTTTCCGGCATATGAAATATATCCTTGGGCATACTGGCTAAACCAGGTGCTTTACTGCTAATGTTTCTATTGGGAAGAAAGATAAAGGGTTGACCTTCTTTATCCAAGACTGCCTGTGTTACTTTACTGGAAGCGTTAATATAATTAGGGTTCTCGTAGGGATTTTTATCACCAGATTCCTTAGGGCCATAATTAGGTAAAATAAACGACCCTGCTCCTGCCGCCACATACTTTAGAAACCTTCTCCTAGAACATTGTTCACCCATATTCTTTGGTGGTGATAGCCGCCTATTGCTACACTTTCTTTTGGGTAGGTTCTGTAAACCTGGAACTTAAATTTTCTCTTACCACCCTCGCTGTTTCTGTAATTCTTTCAGCCAGGGGAAGCGGAGGAGTCTTTCTTTTTAACCTGGCTCTAATGAGCGTATCCGAATCAATCATTGGCACCTCTGGACCCAATTCGTTGTTAAAAACCATTTCTTACGAAATTATAGCACAAATTAATCAAAAATTCTTTTTCTTATCTTCTAAATAACCAAAAAAAGGCTACTATTGAGCTTGGCCCCAAGCAGTACAAACATCGTTTTCTCTACAAGCCTGACACTGGAAAATATAGCTTGCCCCTTCTGTTCCTGAAGGAACCACATAAGAAGTCGATCCGGTAGTGTTGTTTTGAAAACCGGACATTGGCGCCCCATATTGCCAATCCTGATGAAAACTGCTCCTATAACGAAAATTATAGTGATGCCAGCTGTCGCCGGAATGAGCACAAGTAAGGGTTATAGTAGTTCCCGGGACAATATCTCCACCGGGACTCCTTGTCAAAGAAGAGCAGGTTAGGGGCGGTTCCCGACTGCAATCCCAATCAAGGGCATCGGGGTTACAACCTGTACCTTCAACGCAATATTCACCCCGATCACCAATATAAACAACAATGGCGGCATTACTGACATTGGCATCAGCCTGAACCGTAGTGCACCAGGGGGATATTTGAATAGTATTGCCGCTTTTATCTTTTACATCAATTGTTTCACTGTATCTTATTGAACCGGCAGGAATACCAAAACCCAAAAAACTACTATGTAACTGGCCGCAAGCACTATGGGAACGGCCTCGACAATAAAAAGACACCGGCCAAATATTAGGACAATCATTACCGCAACCGTCTTTATTACACCAACCACGACAAGATCCCCCACCAACAACCCCACAAGTACCAGACAAACCAGTCGATTGATCGAAAGGTTGTCCGCCTCTTAGACAATGCTCTCCGGGCGGACAATTATAACCATTATCGGGGCCGCAATATTCACCAGCCGCCTCCTTCCTAACCTCCTGTCTTTGTTGAACCAGATAAATACCAGCCGGAATTAAGGCCAATACCAAAAAAACCCCGACAATCATTAAGGCCCTTTTGCCTGTTGTTTTTTTACTTTCATTAGAAGAAATTAAACTATCGGAACCGACCATCTCTTTCCCGGAAGAAACAGGAGGAGAAGGCGGCGACGATGACAAGGTTGATTCATCTCGAGCTAGGGGATAATTGATGTCTCTGGTCACAGGCAAAATTTAATATTTTAATAATAAAACCAACTTAGTTTAATTATTAACTACTAATTTACTCTTGTCAAATCCTGATTAGACTGTTATTAAAAACTCTTGGAAAAATAAGTTGACGCTGGTATTCATTAAAACAGTGTTTTCCCTCTTCTTGAAAAAACTTTCCTCTGTTATACTAAAAACTACTAAAAAATAAGATGATCAACAACGCTTTTAAAAACGGCAGGAGATTTCTTTCCCAACAGCAAACCAGTATCTTTTCTGCCGCCTTTACTATCGGCCTGGCTATGCTGGGTTCGGCGGTTTTAGGGATTTTACGAGACCGGTTTCTCTACGCTCGTTTTTTTGCCACCAATCCTGGCCAACTAGACGTTTATAATGCCGCCTTCAAAATCCCAGACATCCTTTTCCAAATTTTAATCACTGGTGCTCTTTCGGCAGCCTTTATTCCTATTTTCTCCGAATGGATTAATAAAAATCCTAAAATTGCTAACCGGGTCGCTTCAATTATGCTCAATTGGTTGTTATTGGCTTTTATAGGGTTAGGATTGGTGATTTTTATTTTTGCCCGACCGCTATCAAGTTTAATTACCTTTGGCTTCTCAATAGAACAGATTAATTTAATGGCCCTATTAACGAGAATTTTGGTTTTGGCCCAATTATTCTTATTGACCTCTAATTTCCTAACCGGGATTATTCATTCCCATCAACGTTTTATTTTACCGGCCTTGTCGCCAATTGTTTACAATTTGGGAATTATTGGTGGAATCGTCTTTTTTTCCGACCAATTTGGCATTTTGGGACCCACCATCGGAGTAGTAATTGGCGCCTTTCTTCACCTGTTGATCCAAGTTCCTTTAGCTGTTTCTTTGGGATTTTCTTTTAAACCGCTTCTTTTTGATTTTTCCGATCCGGTAGTTAAAAAAATCATCGCGCTAATGGCGCCAAGAAATATCAGTCTAATTATTTCCCAAATAGAAGCGGCCATCATTATTTACTGGGCTACTTCTATTGGTGAGGGAATGTTGTCCTTGTTTTATTTGGCTCAACACTTGTCTCAACTACCGGTCAGATTAATTGGCGCCACCATCGGCCAAGCAACCTTGCCAGCCTTATCGCACCAAAAAGTCAAAAATGGACTAGATTCTTTCGGCCAATTATTACGCCAAACCTTTTCTCAAACGGCTTATTTGGCCCTGCCGATAACGGCCTTATTTTTGGTCCTTAGGATTCCTCTGGTTCGTCTGGCTTTTGGCGCTCAAGAATTCCCCTGGGAGGCAACCGTCCTAACCGGAAAAATCTTAGCCATTCTCTCTGTGGCAATTTTTGCCCAAACACTATGTGAAATCACCCGACGAGCTTTTTACGCTTTTGCCGATACCAAAACAGTTCTGTTTATCGATGGCCTGGCCACGGTGTTCAATCTAATCTTTGTTGTTATTGCTATCCGGCTTGATTGGGGAATTTTAGGATTAAGTGCCGGTATTTCTTTATCTAGCTTGATCCGGTTAGTGTTTTTTTCCGCAAGACTGGAAAAAAAGATTAATCTGATTAATCGAAACGCTCTTGTTTCTTGGTTAAAAATGGCCTTTTCGGCCATTATTAGTATTTTAACCACCTGGCAGGCTATGCGCTTATTGGATCGCCTGGTTTTTAACACCAGTAGAGTTATTCCTCTGGTTTTCTTAACTATGTTATCAGCTGGTATTGGCGGCTTTGTTTATTTGTTTTTTTCTTGGTTATTGAAAATAAATGAATTTTACCAGCTTACCAATCTGGCTAAAAAATTAATTAAAAAACCCCTGTTTCGCCAAAGGAAAACTCCAGATCCCATCAGCTCTTAAAGTCTAAAAAATTTTGTAGTTGAAAGGAGAAATATTGGTTGTTTTTTACTCTCCTTTCTTGTTGACCAGGCTTTTTGTGCTACAATAATCTTGTTTTGGCCTGGTCGCCAAGTAGCAAGGCAAGGGTCTGCAAAACCCTCATTCGTGGGTGCAATTCCCACCCAGGCCTCTAAATTTTTCCCAAAAAAAGTCTTCAAATGAAAAAATTTATCCTGCCAATTTCAACCATCATTTTAATCACGGCCGTCGGTTATTTTTTTCGCTATTCCCTTTTTGCCAGCCAGGGAGTTTTGGAAATCAATACTAACCCTCCGACAATTGTCGTTCTCAACGACGAACCAATGGGAATTACTCCTTTTAAAAAAGAACTTAAACCCCAAAGGTTAGAAATTAAACTATTAGCCGAAAATAATCAGGAAAATATCCTCTGGCAAGGAAAATTACCGATAACACCATCGGCCATAACCCTCGTTAAATATGATTTTGGCGACAACGAACAAGACAATTATGGAGAAATTCTTACTTTTAGTAAGACTTCCGACAATAAAAATGGTTCATTATTGGTTTCTTCTTGGCCGGATAGGGCCGTTGTTAACCTTGATGGAGAAACCAAAGGTTATACTCCAATACTGCTAGAAAAAATTCCCCCGGGTCATCATAGTTTAGAGCTTAATTTAGCCGGTTATAATAATATGGTGGCCGGAGTTAATATCGTTGCCGGCTTTCAACTCAACGCTGAAATAAAGCTGGCTAAAAGCGAAGAAACAGACAATGACCAAGAAAAGACAGATCAACCATCACTAAACGAGGAGGGAATGATGGTTACCGTCTTATCAACTCCTACTGGCTGGTTAAGAGCCAGAAGCGGCCCAGGGACCGGCTTTGAAGAGGTAGCCAAGGTTAACCCCGGAGAAAAGTATCTCCTCTTAGAAAAAAATGATGAATGGTTAAAAATTGCCCTGGAAGACGAAAGCGAGGGGTGGATATCGGCCCAATACGGAAAAATTGAAGATTAAAAATTAAGAAAGTTGGAAATTCAAGTTTATTTTTTTTTCTCAAAAAACAACTTAAACCAAACGGAAAAGGCTAAAAGAGTAACAAAAACCATCACTATGGCATAAAATTTTTGCTGAGAAGTCATTGACAAGGCTACTAACCCCAACAATAAAGAGGAAAAAAAATAAAAAAGAGCAATCGTCCGTTTGCTTAAGCCTAAATCCAAAAACTTATGGTGTAAATGACCTCGATCACCCCAAACCGGCGACTGACCTCGCAATAGACGTCTTAAAATAGCCATTAAGGCATCCATCATCGGAATTCCTAAAACTAAAATGGCGGTGGCGATTTTGGCTCCGGAGAGAATTGCCAAAACCCCCAAAAAGAAACCGGCTAAACTTTTACCGCTATAGCCAGGCATAATTTTTTGAGGATAAAAATTCCAAGGCAAAAAACCTAAATAAGCCCCTGAAACCGAAGCTGATAAAATAATTACCGGCCACTGAGTAATATCAGTACTAAATTTCAAACCCAAAATAGCCATCACCAGGGCGGCAACAAAGACAAAAGCCGGCAATTGACCGTCAACCCCTGAAGACCAACCAACAATATTCATATTCCAAACGATCCATAACAAACCAAGCAAGCTCGACAACACCCACAAGGATCGAGTCTGGCCTAAAAAGTCAAAAATAATCTGGGGCTGGTCAAGGCGAACCAAACCGTTGAAAGGATTGGTAATAAAAGCAATACCAATACCCATCCCCACTACAAAAAGAGCCGCCAAACAATTGGAGGCCAACCTTAAATAAGGATTTAAATTAAACTTATCGTCAAACAAACCCACTGTCAAAGTCACTAAAGCACCTAAAAAAATCCCCCACCAATGCTTGTCAAGAGGCAGCCAAAAAAAGCTAGTTAAGAAAACTGACAAAAATATTGGCAATCCACCGCCCCTGGGAACCGAATATTGATGAACCACTTTGGGATGGTGGTGTTTTTGAGGATCGTCAATACCGATTAATTTGGTGCGCCAAGCTAGAATTATGGTTAACTTGG
>JAQVFF010000028.1 GCA_028697345.1 Candidatus Shapirobacteria bacterium | reverse complement strand
GTCACGGATTCTTTCTTGAGAAATGTTTTTGATTAAGGGAACTTGTTTTTTAATAGCCGTTAAAGTTTTATCCTCAATTTTAAAGTTAAGCTGGGCGGCGAGGCGGATAGCTCGCAGTAATCTTAAAGCATCTTCGGCAAACCGTTCTTCCGGTTTGCCCACAGCCCTGATTAAACCTCTTTGAAGATCTTCCTGACCATTAAAAAGATCAATTAGTTTTGGTTGAAATGGTTTTTTTTCAGCCCTTACTCCTAGGGCAAAGGCATTAATAGTAAAGTCCCGTCGGGAAAGATCTTCGTTAATTGATTTACCCCAGGAAACCTTATCAGGGTGCCGATGGTCTTGATAACCGGACTCGGATCGGAAAGTGGTGATTTCAATTTGTCTCTTTTGGTCAGGAATTTTAACGGTTCCATAGGTGTTGTCATAGAAGCTGTTCGGAAGAAGTTTTTGAATTTCTTCCGGAGGAGCCAGGGTAGCAAAGTCTAAGTCTTTGATTGGTCGACCCAGTAGCAGGTCACGAACCGCTCCACCCACTAAATAAATATCCCAACCATGGCGATAAAATTTTTTTAAAATTACTACTACTTTTTCGGGTAATTTGTCATCAACTTTGGTAATTTTTTGATTTTTCATTATAATAAGGCTAGAAAAGAATTTATTGGCTACAAGTTCATTCTATCATGAAAAATTGGCAAGTTAAGTTTGTTCCTCGGGGCAAAAATAAGATCAGGCGTCAGAAAGAGATTGTTGATTTTCTATTATCTGATCGCGATATTAAGAATAAGAAAACTTTTTTTAAACCTCCTCATCCGGCCGATATTAACCCTGCTCAGGTGGGAATCGATCCCGAGCAAATTATTAAAGCCCATCAACTGATAGTATCGGTCAAAAAAACGGGTAAAAAAATTTTAGTTTGGGGAGATTATGACGCTGACGGTATTGTTGGTACCACTCTTCTTTGGGAAGCGTTGTGGAAATCAGGTTTTGACGCCTTGCCTTTTATTCCTAATCGAGCCGACGGTTATGGTTTGAATAGCCAATCTTTTAAAAAACTTTATCATAATTACCCGGATATCGGTTTAGTGATTACTGTTGATAATGGTATTGTTGCCCATCAAGAAGTTTCTTCGATTGCTTCTTTGGGATTAAAAATAATTATTACCGACCATCACGCCAAGGAAAAAAAAACACCTCAGGCTAACGCAGTTATTTGGAGTGAGCAAGTTTGCGGGGCGGCAGTAGCCTGGTTTTTGGCCAGAAAAATAATCGGTCAAAAAGATTATGGTTTGGATTTGTTGGCTTTAGCAACAGTTGCCGACATGATGCCTCTTTTGGGAGTTAACAGAAGTTTAGTTAAGTATGGTTTGAAATACTTGATTAACACTAGCAGGCCCGGTTTAGTTGCCTTGATAAAACAGGCATCAATTAAAAAAGAAGAAATAGGAGTTTATCATTTGGGTTTTTTACTTGGTCCTCGTCTTAACGCCATGGGTCGTCTTTATAATGCTTTGGACTCGGTGAGATTGCTTTGTACTACCGACCAGGGTCGGGCCAGTGTTTTAGCTAGTAAATTAGATTCAGCTAATCGAGAACGGCAATTGATGACTAGTCAGGCCCTAGAGATTCTTAACGATATTGTCAAAAAAGAAAAACTGGCTGAAGAAAAGTTAATTTTTGTTAGCCATCCCTCTCTTGCTTCTGGTATTATTGGCCTGGTGGCTGGTAAATTAACTGATCAATCTTATCGGCCTAGCGTTGTCTTGGCTTGCGAAAACGGTTTTTTCAAGGCTTCTTGCCGGTCAATTAAGGGTTTTGATATTATTAAAGCCTTACAAAAACTTGACTGTTTAATTAATGTTGGCGGCCACCCTCTAGCGGCTGGATTTACCATAAAGAAAGGTGATTTTGATCAAGTTAAAAAGAGCTTATTGAAATTAGCCGACAAAGCAATTGACGAGGAAATGCTTAAACCGGTTTTGCCAATCGATGCCCAGGTTAGCTTTGCTGATTTAGATCACTCCTTTTGGCGGCAACTTAATCGCTTGACTCCGTTTGGTTTAGGTAATCCGGAGCCGCTTTTTTATACTCCCGGAGTAATAATTAAGGATTTGAGAAAAGTGGGTCGCAACGGTGATCATTTGAAGTTGGTTCTTGATGAGGCCAAAACTAGAAAAGTAGAGAAAGCTCCGGCGGTAATTAATATTGATGATCAGTTGTTACCCGGCATCGGTTTTGGCTTAGGCAAAGAAAGTCTGGCAATCGGCGATAAAATTGACATCGCCTTTAATTTAATTCTTAACTGTTATCGGGGCCAAAAAAACCTAGAGTTAAAAGTTAAAGAAATTAAGAAAAATGCCGGTTGACAAAATAGAATCGATTACTTTTGAACAATTAATTAATCGTGTTAAGGACTATCATCCTCAGGCTAATTTAAGTTTAATTAAAAAAGCTTATGATTTTTCTACCCGGGTTTATCAAGATCAACAGCGTTTATCTGGCGATCCGGTAATTGCCCATAGTTTGGCGGTAGCCGGTATCGTGGCTGACTGGAAGTTGGATTCAGCCTCAATTGCCGGCGCTTTATTACACGATGTAGTTGAAGATACGCCAGTAAAAATAACTGATATTAAAAGGGTTTTTGGTCGAGAGATGACCAGCTTAGTGGATGGTTTAACTATGGTTAGTCGGGTGCGTTTGCGTGGATCAAACAGTGAACAGTTTATTGAAAATTTGCGAAAAATGTTCCTGGCCATGTCGCGGGATTTGAGAGTAGTTTTTGTTAAGCTGGCCGATCGTTATCATAACATGCTTACCTTAGAGTATTTGCCGCCGGATAAACAATTCGGTATTGCTGAGGAAACTCTGGAAGTTTATGCTCCTTTGGCAGAGCGGCTTGGTATGGGTCAGGCTAAGGGTAACCTGGAAGATTTAGCTTTTATGTATTGTTATCCGGCCGATTATGAGTGGCTAATCAATTATTCAGCTTCTCATTATAAGCGGGCCGGAGAAAGGATTGAAAAGCTAAAGCGAACTATCCTTAAAGAGTTGGCCCAAGAAGGAGTGAGGGCCAAGGTTGACGGTCGGGCTAAGCATCTTTACAGCTTATGGCGGAAGTTACTGCGACCCGAAAACGAGAAAGATATTGATAATATTCATGACTTGATGGCGTTAAGGATTATTACCGACGATGTCAAAGAATGTTATTTAGCTTTGGGTTTGGTTCATAAGTTATGGCGCCCGGTGCCTCATTTGGGGGTGCGGGATTGGGTGGCTCAACCCAAACCTAATGGTTATCGTTCAATTCATACCAATGTTTTCTTGGGTGATGGCCAAATAATTGAAGTTCAAATTCGGACCGGAGCCATGCACGAACAAGCTGAACATGGGGCGGCTTCTCATTGGTATTATAGTCAGGCTAAATCACAAGGAGCTAGTTCAAAAGATCTAGTTAAAGGAGAAATATTTGCTCCAATTCAAAAAATGGCTTGGGTTCAACAATTAGCGGCCTGGCAGGACGAAATTATTGATTCTGGTGATTTTATTGCCTCGGTAAAGTTTGATGCCCTAAAACATCGGATTTTTGTTTTTTCTCCTAAAGGAGACGCTTTCGATTTACCTGATGGAGCAACGCCGGTTGATTTTGCTTATGCGGTTCACACCAATATGGGTCATCAGGCTTGTGGAGCCAAGGTTAATGGCCGCATGGTGAGTCTAGACTATCAGCTTAAAAATGGGGAGATTGTAGAAATTTTACTAAACCGTAATCGAAAAAAGCCAGCTTCTTCTTGGTTGGACTTTGCTAAAACCCGTTTGGCCAAAAGAAAGATTAAGGCGGCGGTGAGGGAATAAAAGTGAAAAACTAGCCCTTAAAGATGTTAAACACAAGATGCGGCCTGTCGAATAAGATCAGACCATAAAGTGAAAATGTTAAAAAGCCAAAAGCTGGAAAATTTCTGTTTTTTGTTTTTTAACAGTTAGTTTTTAAGTTTTAAGCTTTCCCAAAGGTGTTATAATCATAACCATGTTAGAAAAGCGAACTTTAGTTAATCAGGCTATAGATAAAATTGACCAAAAAGTAATTCTTTATGGCTGGGTAAACAGTGTTCGTGACCATGGTAAGTTGGTTTTTATTGATTTTCGTGACCGTTCAGGGTTGATTCAGGTGGTTGGCGGTCAGAATCTTTTTGGGGGGATTAAAAACGAGTCAGTTTTGACTATCGAGGGTATAGTTAAGAAACGCCCCGACCATTTGATTAATAATAACATTGCCACTGGCACTATTGAGGTTGAAGCTGAAAAAGTAACTGTTTTGGCTAAAGCCAAGGATTTGCCGTTTGATATTTACGGCACCGGTATTAAAATTAATGATGATCTTCGTTTACGTTACCGCTATTTAGATTTAAGACGACCTCGTTTAAGGAGAAATTTGGCTTTTCGTCATCAGTTAATGCAAGCCGTTCGTCAGTCATTATCAGCTCGTGGTTTTTGGGAAATTGACACTCCTAATTTATCTAAGTCTACCCCGGAAGGAGCACGGGATTTTTTAGTACCCTCAAGGCTTCATCGGGGCAAATTTTATGCTTTACCCCAATCTCCCCAGCAATATAAACAATTGTTAATGGTAGCTGGTATCGAAAAATATTTCCAAATTGCCACTTGTTTTCGCGATGAAGACTTAAGGGCCGATCGAGGCTTGGAGTTTAAACAAATTGACATTGAAATGTCTTTTGTGGATAGAGACGATCTTTTGAGGATTATGGAAGAAGTGATTATTGAGGTAATAGAAAAATTGGGCCGGAAAATTAGCAAAAAACCTTTTCCGAGAATTGCTTACCAAGAGGCTCAAAAGAAATATAATAGTGACAAACCCGACTTAAGGAAAAACAAACAAGACCCGGAAGAATTGGCTTTTACCTGGATTGTTGATTTTCCTCTTTTTGAAAAAACCCAAGAACGGGAAATTAATCCAATGCATCATCCTTTTACCAGCCCTAACCTTGATGATTTGGACAAATTGGCAACAGAACCCTTATTGGTTCGGTCTTGGCAATATGATTTAGTGTTAAATGGTCAGGAAATTGCCGGTGGCAGTATCAGAATTACCGATCCTAAAATTCAGGAACAGGTTTTTAAAGTTTTGGGTCATTCAGATAAAGAGATTAAAAATCGTTTTGGTCATCTTTTGGAAGCTTTTTCCTATGGGGTACCCCCCCATGGTGGAATCGCCTTTGGTTTTGATCGTTTGACAGCTATTTTAGCCGGCGAGAACAGTATTCGGGAAGTGATTGCTTTTCCGGTTAATGCTTCCGGTCGGACGGCAGTAATGGAAGCACCCAGTTTGGTTGGCAAAGATCAATTAAAAGAATTAGCCATTGAAGTAGTTGATGAACAATCTGGTGAAACTGCCTAAGCTTTTTCTAAAATTTAAAGAAAGGCTTAACAAGATATTTTTTTCTAAAAAAGACAAAAATTCCGCTCCTACCAGGAATGGAGTTGATACCAATGACTTACCTAAAAGGATAGGCGAAACTAAGTGCTCATTTACCGGCAAGAAGATTAAAAGCAAGAGTTTTATCCGTAGACATTTATTTCCTTTTTGGCCCTTGTTGATTGCTTTAACTTTGTTATTTTTGCCGGGCAATTCTTACTATGAAACGCTTATGCTAAGTTTTGAGCTGTTTCCTGTTGTTGATAATAGCAGTTGGATTTTGCCGTCTCTACCACCCTTGCTGGTTCGCTCTTTAACCGGAGAAGCCCCAATTTATGCTCACTCGGTTCTTTTGGCTGACTATGATTCTGGTCAAGTTCTTTATCAGAAAAACTCCGACCAATCTTGGCCACCGGCATCGCTGACTAAAATTATGACCGCGCTAATTATTTTAGAAGAAATTCCTCTTGATCAAATTTTAACAGTTAATCAAACTCAAGGACTAGGTCGGGTGGTTGGTTTACAATCTCGGCAGCAGTTTAAGGTGGGTGATCTTGTTTATGCTTTGTTAGTGATGTCGGGTAATGATGTTGCCTATATTTTAGCCAATAATTACCCGGGTAAAGAAGTTGCTTTTTTGGCCCGGATGAATGAGCGAGCCGGACAGTTGGGTTTGGAAAAAACCCACTTTAAAAACCCTCACGGCCTAGATGAACCAGGACATTATAGTAGCGCTCGGGATCTATTTCTTTTAACAAACTACGCCTTAAAAAATGACCACTTTGCCGAAATTATTAAACGAGGCAATGGCCAAATTTGTGATTTGGCTGGTAATGGTTGTTATCAAATTGAAACGACTAATGAATTATTGGTTTTTCCTGGTATGTTGGGGGTAAAGACTGGCTATACTGATGAAGCAGGAGGTTGTTTTGTCGGCTTTTGGGAACAAGAAGGCCGTCGGTTTATTAGTGTTGTTTTAGGATCTGGGAATCGTTTTTTGGAAACACAAAACCTACTGGCTTGGGGATTAGCCAGTTTTTCTCCTCAAGAAGTTAGTTTGTTGGATTTTCTTGACTAATTACCGAAGAATCCAGTGCCGGCAGGTAGGCCAGAAAATCATTGAGACCTTCGAAAACAAAAATCGGTTGTAAAAAACTTTGAGGAACTTCCGGGTCAAAATATGCCAAATAAATATTGCGAATTATAATTGGTTCTTTGGTAGAATTGTTGCCTAGTCGGGCAATAAACCCTTGGCCGGAGTTTAATTCTTCCCAGGCGGTTACCGAGGATTTAGTTGGGTAAGTTCCCCAGCGGTCGTAGTTGATTGGATAACGGACATGTTTACCAAAAATAATCTCTTTGCCGCCGGACTGAGAAGAGACAATGAAGGCGATATTGGTTTCATCGGGGTGGGGTGGCATAATAGACCAGTCGTCGAGGTCGGCTCGTCGTAGGTTGACTTTAACTAAATGACCCTCTGATAAAGAAGGAACACTAACCAGCTTCTCCCCCCTTTGATCATATTTTAAAAACAAGTAGCTGGTTTTTTGAACATCAATATCTTCATACCACAAACCGGCCCGACCCAAAATAGTTTGGATAGTTTGTAAAGCTCGGGTTTGGCTGGGAGCTTGGGTATTAAGAAAAAAAAGATCATTTTGATAAGGATAGCTAATTTCGAAATTATTGTTGATAGTATCGATTTTTAGGCTGGCACCAGTTTGGGGATTGTTGAAAGCAAAGCGGGTAGTGCTGATTCTACCCATTTCATTGGTAAAGCCGAGCGAGGTGGCAGTTTTTCTGGTTTTGTCTTCATTAAAAAACTTTGATCCCAGAATTGGAATAAAATACACTCGTGATTGGGTATTTAGGTTAGGCAAATTACCGTCGACAGTTTGAAGCTGAAAAGAAAAATCTTTTATCGGGTAGGTTTCAAGCCCAAAGTTAATGGCCGGGATTTTACCAAAAGCAATATTGGGTGGCGGGGGTGGTTCAGGGTGGCGTTCTTGCCAGTATTGGCTGAAAGCTTTAACACTGGGAACAAGAATAATAATAGCCACCAAACCAATGAAAAAAAACTTAATATATTTTCTGGCATAGTGGGCAGTTTGGGTTAGCTGACTCATTTTAGGACAGTATTATTCAAGTTTGAGTATAGCACTTGGAAGTGCTAAAATTCAAACCAAGATGAAACCTGTTCGAGTTCGTTTTGCTCCTTCTCCGACCGGCCTTCCTCATATTGGCAATACCAGAACAGCTCTTTTTGCTTGGTTGTTGGCCCGGCAAACCGGTGGTCGGTTTATCGTTCGGGTGGAAGACACTGATCAGAAACGATATCAACCTCAATCATTAGAAAAAATTTTGGAAATTTTGGAGTTTTTAGAACTGGATTGGGATGAGGGGCCTCGAGTTGGCGGCCCACACCAGCCCTATTTTCAATCCCAACGTTTGGACCATTATCAAAAAATTGCTCAAGAACTGATTGACAGCGGGGTAGCTTACTATTGTTTTTGTTCTTCGGATCGGTTGGAAAAACTTCGCCGGGAACAGAAAGAAAAAGGCCAAATTCCCAAATACGACCGTCATTGTTTGTCTTTATCTGAAAAAGAAATAGAGAAGAAAAAACAAGCTGGTAATTATGTAGTTAGATTAAAAATGCCGGAAAATTTAAACTTTTCTTGGAAGGATTTAGTCCAAGGAGAAATTACTATTAATTCTAAAGATCTGGATGATCAGGTATTATTGAAATCGGATGGTTATCCGACTTATCACTTGGCGGTGGTAGTTGATGATCATGATATGAAAATCAGCCATGTTATTCGGGGTGTGGAATGGATTTCCTCGACCCCTAAACATTTGTTTTTATATCAATCCCTGGGCTGGCCAGTACCGGCGTTAATGCACCTGCCTCTAATTTTAGGACCCGATAAGGCCAAACTGTCTAAAAGACATGGGGCAAAGTCGGTTTTAGATTATCGGGACGAAGGTTACTTAAAAGAAGCGTTAATTAATTTTATGGTTTATTTAGGTTGGTCTTATCATGACAATTCCCAAATCTTAACTAAAGAAGAGTTAATTAAAGCCTTTGACTATCAAAAAATTCAAAAACAAAATGCAATTTTTGATATTAAAAAACTAGACTGGTTTAATGGTCAGTACATTAGAATGAAGAAAGATGAAGAGCTAGCTCAACTGTTAAAACCATTTGCTCCTAAAGAAGCAGACGAAGATTTAATTAAAAAAATTATTCCTCTGGTTAAAGAAAGATTGGCGAGGCTATCCGAATTTAGAGGTTTGGCCGGTTTCTTTTTTCTTTCTCCCGAAGTTAGCCAGAGTCTTTTAAAAGAAAATGTTAGGGGAAATTATAAAAATTATTTGAAAGAAGCCTTGCTAGTTATTCAATCTATTAAAGATTGGCAAGAGGGTGAAATTACTAGGAAACTAATGGCCCTAATTAAAAAAAAGAGTTGGCAGACTGGTGATTTTTTTATGGCCTTGCGGATTGTTATTGCCGGATCACGCCATACTCCGCCAATTAACGACTCTTTAGTTATTTTAGGAAAAGAAGAGACGATTCAAAGGCTTCAAAAATTCTTAAAAAACTGATTTTTTACTTCTCTTTTGATAGAGTATCCTCAAGGCAAGTTAATGTTTTTGCCCGGTCGTCTAGTGGTAGTCGCCTCATCGGCGACCCGCCGGA
>JAQVFF010000027.1 GCA_028697345.1 Candidatus Shapirobacteria bacterium | reverse complement strand
ATTAATTTTTTAAGGTTGAAGTATGCTCTTTTGATTGGCCCATCAACAGCAGAAGAAATTAAACTGGAAATTGGTAGCGCTTTGCCTGAGAAAAAAGAACCAGAGATGATTGTTAGGGGTCGAGGCGTAGAGAAGGGTTTGCCTATTACAGTGAAAATTGTTGCCTCGGAAATTCGCGAAGCAATAGCGCCAATTTTAAACCAAATTATTAGTGCAGTTGGCGAAATGATTGAAGAAGCACCGCCAGAGCTAGTTAATGATTTTCTAGAGAGGGGAATAACTTTGTGTGGCGGAGGAGCTAGTTTGCCAGGAATAGATCAGCTGTTTTCTCAGGAGACTAAAATGCCAGCTTTTGTTGCCGAAGATCCCCAAGCAGCAGTTGCTTTGGGTTGTGGTCAATTACTGGAAAACATTGAGCTTCGCAATAAAGTTAAAATCATTGGTATTGATTAATTTTTTAGCCTCTTTATTCAAGGTGACAATTTTGAAAAGTTTCAATCAAAAAAAGTTTTTGGGTTATTTTTTGATTGCTGGAATAATTTTTTTATTAGATTTCTGGATTATATTTAGGCCGCTTAAAAGTGTTTTCAGTTGGTTTTTTAAGCCATTAAGGGGGGCTACTTATCAATTTAGCCAAGTTAAACTGGAAGAAGTTTTTTACTCTGGAAAACTAGAACAAACAAGGGAGGAAAATCGACAACTAGAGAAACAGATTATGTTAATGACCGGAAAGATGGCCGAATGCCAGTGGTTTCACGACGAGAATCAACGACTAAAAAATCTTTTAGATTTTTACCCAAGAGAAAATTTTTCTTTTATTTCAGCCCAGGTGATTGGTCGTCAGGACGATTTTTTAATTATTAATCAAGGAAAGAAAAACGGTGTTTTTGTTAATCAACTAGTGGTTGAGGGGCAATATTTGGTTGGCCGGGTTTTGGATGTTTATGATCGCGAAGCCAGAGTTTTAAAATTGGGCAGTGCTTCTCTTGAGCTTCCAGTATTAATTTTCTCTAACCAAGAGAATTGTTTTAGTGATTTGGTTAAATGTCAAAAAGGGAAAGGAATAATTACCGGAGATGTAATTAAGGAAATATTGAGAGAGGAAGAGATTGGTAGCGGTGATTTAGTTACCCTTCTTGATGGACCGCCGGGCATTTTATTGGGGAGAATAGGTCGGATTCAAGAAAGCCAAGATAAGATTTTTAAACAGGCCCAGCTAGAAAGATTAATTGACCTGAATAATTTAACAGAAGTTTTTTTGATTAATCAATGAGAAAAGTAAATCATAATCGGATATTGGTGATTGTTTTGTTTTTTTTAATCGCTTTTTTGGAAGCGGTCTTTGTTTCTTGGCCAATAACTTTGGTTTTTTTGATAGTTTTGGCTTTTTATTGGGAAGAAAAGGCCTTTCTTTGGGCTCTATTAATTGGTTTATGGCAAGATCTTATTTCTTGGCGTCATTTGGGTTCACGGTCATTAATTTTTTTATTAGCCTCTTTTTTAGTAATAGTTATTAAACATAGAGTGGTTGGCCAGGGGCAGAGTAAATTAAGTTTACCAAAGCAATATGATTAAACTATATCGTTTGGTTTTGCTGGTCTGTTTTGTTTTATTTTTATTACGCTTGGGTTATTTAACTGTTATTCGAGGAAAATATTTTCGTCTTCAAGCAGAACAAAACAGAGTGGTCAAAGAAAAGATCAATGCCGCTCGGGGAACCATTTTCGATCGTGGTGGAGAACCACTGGCGATCGATGATCCTTATTGTCTTTACCAAGGGCAAGAAAAAGATCGGGATCAGTGTTTAAGATTAAAATCTTCAGGGGAAAAAGTTGATCACTTCTTTCGTCGTTATTATTCATTAGGTGAAGCCGGAGCTCATATAACCGGATATTTGGGCCAAGCCACTCAGGCAGAAGTTGAGGCGGGCCAGTATCAATTAGACCAATTGGTTGGCAGGGGTGGAATAGAAGAATACTATCAACCTTTATTGTCTGGCCAGGACGGTTATCGTTTAATTGAAATAAATATTAAAGGGGAAAAAATTCGTGAAGTTGGAGAGGTAGCACCTCAAGATGGTAAAAGTATCACTTTATTTATTGATAGCGCAATTCAAAAAAAGGCTTTTGAGTTGTTGTCTGATCGTTTTGGGGCAATCGTGGTTAGCAACCCCAAGAATGGAGAGGTTTTGGCCTTAGTTTCTTCACCATCCTTTGATCCTAATTTCTTTACTTTTAATTATAACGATGGAGTGGTTAGTGATTTATTAACTGATTCAAAACAGCCTTTTTTGAATCGAGCAATATCGGCTCGATTTCCACCAGGATCAATTTTTAAACTTATTTCTGGCTTGGCTGGTTTAGAGGAAAAAGTGATTGATGGTCAGACGGAGATAGAAGATACCGGTTTTATTGAGATTAACGATTATCGTTATACCAATTGGTACTATTCTCAGTATGGCAAGAAAGATCAACACGTTAATATTGTTGAAGCAATCAAGCGGTCTAACGATATTTTCTTTTATCGTCTTGGTGAGAAACTGGGACCAAATAAAATGGCTGATTGGTCCAAAAAGTTTTTTTTAAATGATCTTTCAGGGGTTGATTTGCCAGCTGAAGTGTTTGGTTTTGTACCAACCGTTCAATGGAAAGAGGAAATTATCGGTGAACCTTGGTTTTTGGGTAACAGCTTTCATTTTGCTATCGGTCAGGGTGATTTGGCCATTACTCCCCTAACAGCCAACATGATGACCAATTTTTTTGCTAATGATGGTTATCTTTGTCAACCAAGATTGGCTGGTAACAGTCAGATTAATTGTCAAAGAATTTCTTCAAGTAAAGAAAATAGGGAATTAATTTTTAAGGGAATGGCAGCGGCATGTCGATCTGGAGGAACAGCGTCGGTTTTTTTTGACTTTGAAATTGATGGTCAGAAAAATCAGGTAGCTTGCAAAACAGGAACAGCAGAGTTTGACATTAATAATAAACGAACCCACGCCTGGTTTACTGCTTTTGCTCCGGTTGAAGACCCTGTTGTTTCGGTAACGGTTTTTTTACAAGATGGTGGTGGTGGAGCAAAGGAGGCGGCTCCTTTAGCAAAGATAATTTTAGAGAAGTTTTTTGAAAATTGACAGCGATAATAAAAAATAATTGCCAGGCAGATACGGAAAGACCTTTTTGGGTGGCTTTTGGTTACTTGGACAATATCGGGCCAATTCGTTTTAACAGAATTATTAGTTGTTTTGGTTCAGCGCAAAAAGCTTGGAAAGCATCAGACCAGGATTGGAGAAGGTTGGGGTGGGGAAAAATTGCCGAGGATTTTTTTTCCTTAAAAAGGAAGATTGATCCAGACCGTTGTTTAAAAAAGCTAGTGGCCAGTTATTGTCCTCCGATTTGGCCAATCATTAAACTAGATTCTTATTACCCGAAAAACTTGTTGGCAATTGACGATGCTCCAGCAGTGTTATATTCCCGAGGTAATTCAGTTACCGATTTAGTTAATAGACGCTTGGAGTCTTGGCAGTCTTTTTGGTCTTCTGAAGCTTTAGCAGTAGTAGGAACCAGGAGAGCAACTGCTTATGGGCGGCAAATTACGGTTCGTTTGAGTGAAAATCTGGCCCAAAATGGATTAATTATTGTTTCTGGCCTAGCACGTGGAATAGACACCCTGGCTCACCAATCTGCCTTGAGTGTTGGCGGTAAAACGGTTGCTGTTTTAGGGAGTGGTGTTGACGTCGTCTACCCGGCTCAAAATCGACAACTATACCAAAAAATTTTATCTAGAGGAATAATTTTTTCCGAATTGGTGCCGGGTACCAAACCATTACCAGGTCATTTTCCAGCCAGAAACAGAATTATTTCCGGTTTATCTTTGGGGGTTTTAGTGGTTGAGGGTGGAATTAAGTCTGGTTCTTTAATCACAGCCTCATTAGCAGCCAATCAAGGGCGGGAGGTTTTGGCAATTCCCGGAAATATTACCAGCCAACTGTCTTCAGGGGCCAATTATTTGATTAAAAATGGTGCCAAAATGGTCACTGAGGTCGCTGATGTTTTGGAAGAATTTAATTTGGCTCCCCGAAAAGGTAGTTATATAATTGGCCTTGATGATGAGGAGAAATCGGTTGCAGACTTATTAGCTGTTCAAAATATGACCATCGATGAAATTGTTTGTCAATCGGGACTTGAGACAAACAGGATAAGCATTATCTTGACAAAGTTGGAAATTAAGGGGATAGCAGTTAATCTAGGCTTAGGACAGTGGGGGATGAAGTGAATGATTTCTAGTTTCTAAATTTTTTTCTCTTGGCAAGAACAAGACTTTCTGTTACCCTATATACCATGAAGCTGGTTATTGTTGAGTCACCAACGAAAGCCCGAACCTTAGAAAGGTTTTTGGGCAAAGACTACCAGATTTTAGCCACCATGGGACATATTAGAGATTTACCCAAGAGTAAGCTGGGAGTTGATGTTGAAAATAAATTTAAACCTCAATATGAAGTAGTTTTGGGTCAGGAAAAAACAATTGCCAAAATTAAAAAAGCAGCCTTGAAGGCCAGTAATATTTATTTAGCCACTGACCCAGATCGGGAAGGGGAGGCAATTGCCTATCATGTTTCGGTTATCATCAGCGATGATAAGAAAAAACTAAAAGTTAGTCGTATAACTTTTCACGAGATTACCCAAACAGCAATTCAGTCCGCCCTGAGTAATTTAGAAAAAATAAACACCAATTTGGTTAATGCCCAGGTGACTCGACGGGTTTTAGATCGTTTAGTTGGTTATAAGCTTTCACCGGTTCTTTGGAAAAAGATTCGTCGAGGTTTATCAGCTGGTCGAGTTCAGTCGGTAGTAGTTCGTTTGGTTGTCGAAAGAGAAAAGGAGATCAACCAATTTGCCAGTAGTAATTTTTGGCGAATTTGGGGGGAGTTTATTAAGGATAAAGATGTCTTTAGAGCAGAGTTGGTAAGTAAAGGGAAGCAAAAATATGAGACTCGAGAGAAAAGATCTCTTTTTGCCGGCGATTATACTTCAACTAAAACCAGTATTCGTAATATTAATGAAGCAAAAAAAATTATCGACAATTTAACTCCTCCCCATAGGGTTGGCGAGGTTGAAAGAAAAACCAGCTACCGCCATCCTTATCCACCCTTTACTACCTCGACAATGCAACAAGTAGCATATCGTATTTTAGGCTTTTCTTCTCGAAGGACGATGAGAGCGGCTCAGAAGCTTTATGAAGAAGGGTTGATTACCTATCATAGAACCGACTCTACGGCTTTGGCCAAAGAAGCTGTTAATAGTGCCAGAGAGTTAATTGTTAAGAAATTTGGTCCGAAGATGGTTCCCGATAAACCCAATTTTTATAAAACTAAGGCTCGAGTTGCTCAGGAAGCTCACGAAGCAATCAGGCCAACTAATTTTAGCAATGGTCAAGCTAAAATAAACAATGACGCCGATCGACTTTATCAATTAATTTGGCGACGAGCTTTGGCCAGTCAAGCATCTGATGCCAAAACAGAAACAATTATTGCTAATATTAACTCTGGTGATTATCAGTTTGTTGCTCGGGGACGAAGGTTAATTTTTACCGGGTTTTTAGAAATTTTGGGAATTAAACAAGAAGACAAGCAATTACCAGGCTTATTATCAGGTGATTTGTTAAAAGTGAAAAGATTTAACCCAGAGGAATCACAAACCAATCCGCCGCCTCGTTACTCAGAAGCAAGCTTAATTGCTACCCTAGAAAAGGAGGGAATTGGCCGACCATCAACCTATGCACCAATTATTTCTACTATTCAAGGGCGTTGTTATGTTCAAAAACAAGAAGGAAAATTTGAACCGACTATTTTGGGTCGGGTAACTAATGATTTTTTAGCAGAGCATTTTACTCAAGTTATGGATTTACCATTTACGGCTAAGATGGAAGAAAGCTTGGACGAGATTGCCAACGGTCAAGAAGAATGGCAGAAGGTTATTGAAAATTTTTATAGACCATTTATTAGTAAAGTGGAGATGGTGGAAAAAGATGCCAAGAGAGTTAAAATTCCAGTAGAAGCAACCGGGAAAAATTGTCCGGAGTGTCAAGAGGGAAAACTGGTGATTAGAACTGGTCGATTTGGCAAATTCTTGTCTTGTTCTCGTTTTCCTGATTGTAAATATACTGCTCCCCATATTGAGGAAATTAAAGGAATTAACTGTCCTGATTGTGGCGGTCAAGTGGTGGTAAGAAGAACTAAAAAAGGTCGGCGCTTTTACGGTTGTAGTAATTATCCTAAGTGTAAATGGGCTTCTTGGCGAAAACCAAACAAGGGCTGACAGGTTAGGGGTAAAAACTGTTTGTTGTTTATTATGATTTTGACAAATAAAATCGGTTTTGATACCAAAAAATATTTAGCTGCCCAAAAAAAAGCCATCGAAGATAGATTGGCCAAATTTTCTGATAAGCTTTATTTAGAATTTGGTGGTAAATTACTTGATGATTTTCATGCTTCTCGGACTCTTCCCGGATATTATCCCAACACCAAGGCGCTTCTTTTAAAAGACTTGGGTAAAAATTTAGAAATTTTATATTGTGTTTCTGCAAAACAATTGGAACAGGGCAAAATTCGTGGCGATTGGGATATGGGTTATGATTTAGCGACAATCAAGACATTACAGGATTTGGCCGATTTTGGCTTACCGGTTTTGGGGGTGGTTATTAATCGTTTTGCAGGAGAAGAAAAGGCCAAAGCCCTAGAAAAGAGACTAAAAAGAATGGGGATTAAGGTTTTTAAACGCTATGAGATTGAAGAGTATCCCGAGAGGGTTGAAAAGATTTTGAGCGATCAAGGTTATGGCCGCGATGATTATATTGAAGTTAAAAAATCGCTGGTAGTGGTTTGGGGGACTGGGGGAGGTTCAGGAAAATTATCTACTTGTTTGGGGCAGTTATATCAGGATACTAAAAGAGGTTTTAATTCTGGCTATGCCAAATTCGAAACTTTTCCCGTTTGGAATTTACCGGTTAACCATCCGATTAATGTTAGCTATGAAGCGTCAACCGCAGATCTGGGAGATTTTAATTTGATTGATTTTTTCCATCTTCAGGCCTATAAAAAAGAGGCGGTTAATTACAATCGAGATATTGAAGCTTTTCCGATTATAAAGGCAATTTTTAGTAAAGTTTTAAACAAAAAAAATTTTTCTAACCAATATCAATCACCAACCGATATGGGTTTTAATGTTTTAAAAGAAGGAATTGTTGATGAAAAAATTGTTTGCGAGGCAGCCAAGAAAGAAGTTGTTTTTTATTTGTTTCGTTATCGTCAGGAATATCAGAAAGGTTTGACAGATATAAAGACTTTAAAAAGAATAGACTCTTTATTGGAAAAGTTAGCCATAAACGAGGAGTATTTGAAAACTGTTCCTGCTGCTCGTAGGGCCGAGAAGAAGGCTAAAAAAAAGCCTGGCAAAGGAGAAAATGGTGTTTATTGTGGCGCCGCTATTGAATTACCCAATGGGCAAACAGTTACTGGTAAAAATTCTTTACTTCTTCACGCTGAAACAGCAGCAATTTTAAACGCCATTAAAGTTTTAGCTGATATTCCTGATGATTTAGATTTAATTTCTAAGCCAATTATTAGACAAATAAGCCGGTTTAAAAAACAAATCGGAGAAAAATCACCGAGTCTTAATTGTTTTGAAGCAATATTAGCATTGAATGTTTCAGCTCAGACTAACACTTTGGCTAAAAAAGCTCAAGATTTTCTACCGGGCTTACGAGGGTGTTTTATGCACACTACCCATGAGTTGTCCTTGTCGGATAAAGATATTTTTAAAAAACTTGGGATTTGGGTTTCTACCGATAACAAAACGGCAAAAATAAGAAACGATTAAGAAATTGGGATATACTAGAAATTTAAATATAAATGATAAAGGCTAACCACCACCGTCCTTCTTGGGATGATTATTTTATGAAACTGGCTCAGCTGGTAGCCACTAGAAGTACTTGTATTAGGACGGGCCGGAAAGTTGGGGCAGTTTTGGTTGCCCAGAAGCATATTCTATCGACCGGTTTTAATGGCGCCCCAACCGGAATGGCTCATTGTGAAGAAGTTGGTTGTGTTAGGGATCAACTTAAAATTCCTTCTGGTACTCGTCACGAAATTTGTCGGGCCGTTCATGCCGAACAAAATGCTATTATTCAATGTGCCCTTCACGAAGTTTCTTCCAAGAACAGCACCATATATGTTACTCATCAACCTTGTGCTATTTGTACTAAAATTTTAATTAATGCCCAAGTTAGAAGAATTGTTTATCAGCACCCTTATCCTGATAAATTTGCTCAAAACATGATTAAAGAGGCTGGTATTAAACTAGAACAGTGGCAATTAAAAGAAAACAAATAATTATTGGCTTGGTTGGCCCAATTGGCGCTGGCAAAGGAACAATAATTAAGTTCTTGCAAGAAAAAGATTTTTTTTGTTTATCTCTTTCTGATCGGATTCGAGAAGAGATTATTAACCGTGGACAAGAAATAACCAGGGAACGATTACT
Source organism: Candidatus Shapirobacteria bacterium (assembly GCA_028697345.1). Classification (GTDB taxonomy): domain Bacteria; phylum Patescibacteriota; class Microgenomatia; order 0-14-0-10-38-17; family 0-14-0-10-38-17; genus JAQVFF01. Next base: position 876 of record JAQVFF010000027.1, on the reverse strand, counting down.
TACAGTGGCCGACCAATTAAGAAAGAATTTTGGTTCGGACGTTTTAGCCAGGAGGACCTGGCAGAAGATTTTAGAGAATAACAACCCAAAAGTGGTGGTTGATTCAATTAGGGGTGTTGCTGAGGTCAATTTTTTTAAAAGTAAACAGAATTTTTATTTAATTGGTATTAATGCTTCGCAAAAGAAACGTTTTGTCTGGGCCAAAAAAAGGAACCGAGAAGGAGAACCGTTGACCTGGGAAGAGTTTATTAAAGTTGACGAACAAGATTTTTTTAGTGGTGATGGTCAAACAGGGCGCAATATTCCCGATTGTTTAAAAAAGGTTGATTTTCTAGTTGACAATAGTGGTACTATTAACCAACTAAAAAACAAAATATTCCAGATTTTGGGGCAAATTTTATTACAAAAAGAGTAAAATTACCCAATAGTTTCAGGACAAGAATTACTGCGAGGTAACTTATGGCTCAAGAAGTGAAATTAAAAGTGAGGTTAATTAGTTATACTAAAGAACCCGAAAAGACAGTAACAGCCGCAATTCGTCAATGTTACTCATCGGTAGGTGCCAATCAGTTATTGGAAAAAACCGACCAGGCGGCTCAAGAAAGATTAATTAGTTTGGTGACTGCCTCGGGTCATACTTCAACAATAGAGCACGCCTCTTTTACTTTTGCCATTGAAGGAATTAGTCGTGCCTGTTCCCACCAATTGGTTCGACATCGAATTGCCTCTTTTTCTCAACAATCACAACGCTATCTAGATTTTTCAAGAAAAGGAATATCCTATATTATTCCTCCCAATATATCTTATAGTAAAACAAGAAAGAAAAGATTTGAAGAGATGATGGAAGAAATAGAGAAAAGTTACCAGGAATTAATT
>JAQVFF010000026.1 GCA_028697345.1 Candidatus Shapirobacteria bacterium | reverse complement strand
CCAATCTTTTTTCTCCACCCAAAACTAAACCTGGTCCCAAAAGAAAAAATAATTTCTTTTTAATTGTTTCCCGTCTGGAACCCCAAAAAAGAATTGACTTGGTTATCAAGGTTTTCAATGACTTGGGCTGGCCGCTAATAATTGTTGGCAGCGGCTCCTGGGAAAAAAAATTAAAAAGATTGGCCCAAAACAATATTAGTCTGTTAGGCTACTTGCCAGATAAAAAACTGGTTAAATACTACCAAAACGCCCGCGCCGTTATTTTTCCCCAGGAAGAAGATTTTGGCCTGGTTGCCCTGGAAGCTCAAGCTTGCCAAACACCGGTTATTGCCTACCGGGCCGGTGGAGCCACTGAAACAATTAAAAATAACTTAACCGGCTGTTTTTTTACCCCCCAAACCGCTTCCGCTTTAAAAAAGACCTTGTTAAATTGGTCTGAAAATGATTATAATAGGAAAAACTGTCGCTCTTGGGTAAAAAAATTTAGTCAAGAGAGGTTTGTTTCCTCTTGGCAAAAATTAATCAGTAATTTATGTTAAAGGTTAAAAAACACACTTTTATCCTGATCGTTTGCGGAGGTGGTGGAAGCCGCCTCTGGCCTAAATCGACCACCCAAAAACCAAACCAGTTTATTAATCTCTTCGGTCCAAAAAACCTTTTTCAAGAAACCATCAACCGTGCTAAAGAAATTGCTCCCTATGAGCGAATTTTTATTATCGCCGGTGCTCAATATGTCAGCGATATTTTAAAATCCGATCCCCAAATAAACCCCAACAACATTTTAATTGAGCCTGACAAAAAACATACTGCCATCGCTATTGCCGCCGGAGCGGCAATCATTAGTAATATTGACCAGGAAGCAGTAATTATTAACCTATGGTCGGATTCTTTAATTAAAAACAAAAAACAGTTTGTTTGTGATGTTAATCGGGCCGCCAAAGCCGCTTTTGAAAAAAAATCCTTGGTGGCTTTAGGTATAAAACCTACTTTTCCCCATACCGGACTTGGTTATCTTGAAACCGGTAAAGAAATAACCACTAATTTGTTCAAGGTTAAAAGGTTTTTAGAAAAACCAAACTTGGAAGCCGCTAAAAAATTTGTTACTGCCGGTAATTATTATTGGAACATCGGCACTTATATTTGGCGAACCGATGTTTTCCTGGCCGAACTGGCTAAAACCTCCCCCGATCTTCACCGACAAACCATGGCCATCAAAAATGCCTGGGGAAAACCAAATTATTGGTTAACGATGCAAACTATTTACCAAAAAGTAATTCCGGTAGCCATTGATGTAGCAGTTTCAGAAAAAAGCAGTAACATGCTGTTGGTTCCGGCCGGCTTTGACTGGCAGGATGTCGGCGACTGGCAAGCAGTTTGGGAAAATAAAAACAAAGACCAGCAAAACAATGTTTTAATTGGTTCCAAAAAGTCCGCTTGGATTGACATTGACAGTCGAGGTTGTCTAGTTTGTACCGATAACAAGTTAATTGCCACTGCCGGATTAAAAGACTTAATTGTTATTGATTCTCCCAAGGCCCTATTAATTTGCGATAAACACCAAAGCCAAAGAGTAAAAGAGATAACAGAGAAATTAACCAAAAACAACTGATATGACAACCAACGATCAATCATACTATTTTTTAAAACGCCTTTGCGATATCATCTTGTCAATTGCCACCGGTATTATTGCTTTGCCAATTTGCCTTATTACTGCCGTCGCCATTAAGCTGGATTCCCCGGGACCGGTTTTGGCTGATGTGCCGCCCCGAGTAGGCAAAAACCGCCAACCATTCAAAATTTTTAAACTTCGATCGATGATTCCTAATGCTCATCAAATGATCAGAGAAGATCCAAAATTAAAAAAAGCTTTTGCAGAACTCAAAAAAAGCAACTTTAAGCTAAAAAACGACCCTCGGGTTACCAGAGTTGGCAAGTTTATTCGTAAATATTCTATTGACGAATTGCCCCAACTAATTAACGTCCTTAAAGGAGAAATGAGTTTCGTCGGACCTCGGCCGTACTATGCTGACGAACTGGCCGATTACGAAAAAAGATTCCCCCAAACCAAAAAATTAATCAAAAAAGCCCTAACCGTCAAGCCCGGAATTACTGGTTTGTGGCAAGTTTCGGGACGTTCCGACGTTAATTTTGAAGAGCGAATCACCCTTGATGCCCGATATGCTCACCGAAAAAACATAACTGATGATATAGTTATCTTAGCCAAATCCCCTTGGGTGGTTTTAACCGGCAAGGGTTCATCGTAAAACAAAATCAAACCAACAAAATAAAGATAATTCATGAAAATAAAATTACCGTTTCTTCTTAAAAAGGGGAAAGAAGAAATTCAACCAAAAACAGAGAAAACTAATCCTAAAAATAAAAAAAAGGTAATTGTCCTCTCCACACTAACAGGGAGCCTGGTTGTTTTAGGAATCTTAACTTGGTTTTTCGCCATCAGTCCGGTGCTGGCTCTCAAAGATAATCTTGACAAAGGGCAAAAATTAATTGCCGAAGGTAAACAGGGTTTATCAGAAAAAAACTTATCCTTCTTAGAAGAAAAAATAACCGAGGGGGCCCTTTTGTTGGCCGATTGTCACCAGCCACTAAAAAGAATGGCCTGGTTAAAAATAGTTCCGGTTGCCAACAAATATTTTGCCAACATCGAATATGGCCTTGAGGCAACGGAAAAATTGGTTGATGCCGGCAAATTAACCGTTGAAGCTCTTGCTCCATATGCCGATATCCTTGGTTTTAATCAAGAAGAAGCCAAAGAAGAAGAAACCGAGGAAGAAAAAACCCAAGATCGGATTCAATTCCTAATGGAAACCGGACCCCAACTGGCCAAAAACATTGATATTATCAGTCAAGACATTAAAGAGGCCAGTGCTTTATTGGAAAAAATTAACAAAAACTACTTACCCGAAAACTTTAGAGGCCAACCAATTAAAGCCTATATTATTTCTTTTAAAGATAGTCTCAACACTAATCTGGTCTTCATTGACGGCCTAAAGCCCGTTTTGGAAAACCTGCCTTTCTTTTTAGGCAAAGATGAGTTGCGCACATACTTGGTTATCTTTCAAAACGATGCCGAATTACGACCCAGCGGCGGATTTTTGACCGCCTATGCTCTTTTGGAAGTTAGGGATGGTCAGGTTACTCCGATCCTTTCGCAAGATATCTACGATCTTGATAACCGTTTTAATAGTCGTCTTAAGGCTCCCAGACCAATTGCCGATTATTTACCCGGTGTCTATTACTGGAACTTAAGAGATATGAATTTGTCCGCCGACTTTATTGCCTCGATGGATAATTTTTATCAAAATTATCAGGATATTCCCGGCACTAAAGATGTCGACGGCATTTTAGCAGTTGATACCAAATTTTTAACCCTATTACTGGAAGTGCTAGGGCCAATCGGGGTGTCCGGCTGGGGAGATTTTTCCGCCCAACCAGAGGACGCTTGTGGAGGCTGTCCCCAGGTAGTATACCGGTTGGAATCAATTATTACCCGCCCCTTGGGAACCTTGGTCACCGACCGCAAAGCGGTTATTGGCCCCCTAATGCATTCCATTCTTCTTAATATGACTAATTCTCCAGCCCAAAAAATTCCTAGTCTTCTTCAGGCTCTGATAACCGGTATCAAACAAAAAAATGTTTTATTCTATGCCTTAGAAGAAGATAAACAGGCCGCCCTTGAGGGTTTAAATATTTCCGGAAGAATTGAAGATTTTGCTGACGGTGATTATTTCCACCTCAACGATACTAATTTCGCCGGAGCCAAGTCTAACTTGTTCATCGAACAGCAAGTCGAACAAAACTTTTTAGTTGCTAAAGATGGCACTATCACCAAAGAAATAAAAATAAGATATGCCAACCCTGCTCCGGCTTCCGACTGCAACCTGGAAAGCGGCGGCTTGTGCCTTAACGGCCTTTATCGAAACTGGTTTAGAATTTATGTTCCGCTTGGCAGTCAGTTAATTGAAATGAAAGGGTCTGAAGTTGAAGCCTTAGTTTACGATGAATTAGGCAAAACTGTTTTTGAAGGATTTTTTGGTGATAAATATCCTCTTTATCCAGACGGTGGGACCAGCATTGTTAGCTTAACATACCAGCTACCATTCAAGTACGACAAAAACCGACCGTTCCGCCTCTTGATCCAAAAACAACCAGGAACCAAAAACCATCCCTACCAAGTTTGCTGGGATAATAGCTGTCAAGAATTTGACCTTGGGGCTGACAAAATTCTTGATTGGTAGCTTCTTATGCATTCCTATAAAATCAAGGGGGTAATTATCGGCCGCAGAAACTTTTCCGAAACTGACCGGGTCATTACCGTTCTTACCAATAACCACGGCAAACAAGTCTTTTTGGCTCGAGGAGTAAGAAAAATCACCTCTTGCCGCGGCCCCCGAGTAGAAATTTTTAATTATATTAAAAGCCAAATTCATCAAGGTAAAACCTGGGATATTTTAGGAGAAATAGAAACAATTAATCGTTTTTCCGGTCTTCGTCAAAACTTGTCTCGGGTAGCGGCCGCCTACGAAATTTGTGAACTGGCTGACCGGCTAATTCCAGAAAATGACCACCACCGGAATTTACTCAAACTTATTCTTGATCACTTAAAAATTCTTAACAAAAACACTCCAATCAATCTTGACAATTTTTTATTTAACTTTAAAATCAGACTTCTCGTTTTAACCGGTTTTTGGCCAGAAGGCCGCATAATGGGAAATGAAAAAATTAATCATTTTATTGAAGAAATTATTCATGCTAAAATTAAAAGCAAAAGTTTACGCTTATGAATAACCTAGATAAGATTGTTTCTTTGGCCAAAAGACGGGGTTTTGTTTTTCAAAACTCTCAAATTTACGGCGGAGTGGCCGGCATCTTCGATTATGGTCCTCTGGGAGTAGAAATGGTCAATAATATCAAAAAGCTTTGGTGGCAAGATATGGTTCATAGTCGAGCCAACGTGGTTGGTATTGACGGATCAATAATTACTCATCCTAAGGTTTGGAAAGCTTCCGGACATATTAGCCATTTCACCGACCCTCTAGTTGATTGCCGAGACTGCAAAAAACGTTTTCGTCCTGATGATCTTAAGGCTGGACGTTGCCCTGAGTGCGGCGGTAAAGTGGGTAAACCAAGAAAATTTAACATCTTAGTAGAAACCGGCCTGGGAGTAATTGAGGGAAAAAAAGATACTTATTATCTTCGAGGAGAAGCTTGTCAAAACATTTATCTTAATTACGACAATGTTTTGCGCTCAACCAGGCAAAAGATCCCCTTTGGAATCGCTCAAATCGGTAAAGCTTTTAGAAATGAAATCACTCCTAAACATTTTCTTTACCGTCAACGAGAATTTGAGCAGTGGGACCTACAATTTTTCGTTAATCCTCGGGAAGCCAAAAAATGGTTCCAATATTGGAAGGAAGAGCGGATGGCCTGGTACAAAAACCTAATTAATAATCCAAAGAGAATTCGTTTTCACAAACACACCGATAAAGAGCTGGCCCACTATGCTAAAGTTGCTTATGATATCGAATTCAAAACTTCTTTTGCCGGCTGGCAGGAGTGGGAGGGAGTTCACTGGCGAGGCGACTGGGATTTATCACGCCATGGTCAATTTTCCGGACACGACTTTACTTACCAGGATCCCGACACCGGCGAAAAATTCTTGCCTTGGATTGTGGAAACTTCCGGTGGAGTTGACCGGACTGTTCTTTATTTGCTAGAAGATGCTTATACTGAGGAAAAAATTGATCAAAAAATTCGAGTAGTGCTTAAACTGGCTCCCAAAATTGCTCCAATTAAAATCGCCGTCTTCCCTTTGCTAGCCAACAAGAAAGAATTAGTAGAGTTGGCTAAAGGTGTTTTTGATCAACTGAACAAAAAATTTGTCGTCGACTGGGATGATAATGGCAACATTGGCAAACGCTACCGCCGACAAGATGAAATTGGCACCCCCTGGTGTTTAACCATCGATTATGATACGCTAAAAAACCAGACTGTTACTGTTCGAGACCGAAACACTATGGCACAAGAAAGAGTAGCTATCGATCAATTAATAGATTACTTTTCTGACAAATTAAATGACTAAAATCAATCTTACCAAAAAACAAAAGATAATTTTGACCGTTATTGCCCTAGTAGTTGTTACTATAGGAGGATTTCTACTTATTAGGAACCGTTCTCAAAAAACTGATCAGGCCGGCAATCTACCGATTCAAATCCAACCATTAACCATTGACCAGCTCCCTATTGTCAGCTTAACCGCCAAAAACAGCGGACGAGAATTAACCCTGGCTGTTAAAGCAAGCCAGATTCCTCTTGGTGACAAAATCGAATATGAATTAATTTATTATTTGGAAGACGGACTATCCAGAGGAGCAATGGGGGAAATCGATCTGGTTGGCGGCCGAGGGGAAAGGGATATTCTTTTGGGAACCTGTTCTCGCAATGTTTGCCGTTACGACGAGGGAGTTACCGGCGGAGAAGTAATTATTAGTTTAGCCAAAGACGACCAATTACACTCTTTTGAAACAAAGTTTGCCTTTTTAACCAGCAGTGCCGCCTATAATGATCAAAACCTAGAAATTAGTACTGCTAAAGGTTCTTTTATTGTTTTGGAGGGAGGCGGACTGCCAGCTATGCCCGATCAGGAAATTCTAGCCGGTCCTTATGTTATCACGGCTGAAGCCGGTTCCGGATTAGTTGATTTTAAATTAACCAACCAGCAGACGCTATTGCTCTTCTGGAATCAGGAATCTTGGGAGGAAGTAGAAGAATATGAAGATCTCTCCTTGGGAACTTATCTTCTTGTTACTCCATAACCAACCGGATCGCTTTAAAAACCGCCAGCAAGAAAAAATCTTTAACCAATAAAAACTGCTTTTCTTTCTTCAAAAAACCTTCGGAAAAAACAAGTAAATAATAATGACTTATAAATTTAGTTCTTGACAAAGTGTTAGTCTTTGGTGCAAAATGTATGAAAGTGGTGAATAGTAATTAATAATTAATTTAAACAGGGTGTTTTTTGGTGAATATCAGGTTAGTTTTCAAAAAGAAAAAAACCGTTTAGCCTTGCCGGCAAAAGTTAGAAATCAAATTAAAGGCGAAGAGGTGGTTTTGGCCCAAGGGTTTGACGGCTGTATTTTTGGCTACGAAAAAGGGGAGTGGCAAAAATTTACCAATCGGGAACTGGCCGGATCGGTAACTGAAAAAAAAAGCCGTCAAATAAGAAGACACCTCTTTTCAGGAGCCGCTGTTGTTAGCTATGATTCTCAGGGAAGAACCGTTATTCCTCAAAATCTAGTCAACTATGCTAATTTGATCGATAGCTTAGCGACTATTATCGGGGCTGGAGATCACTTTGAAATTTGGAATAATCAAGAATGGAAAAAATATCTTGAAACTAATAAACAAGAGGTTTGGTAATGAATTTTCACCAACCGGTACTTTTAAAAAAAACAATCGAATTCTTAGGGGTCGAACCGGGTAAATTATTTATTGACGCTACCCTAGGCGGAGGAGGTCACGCTCAAGAAATTATCAAATCCGGCGGCCTAGTTGTTGGTATTGATCAAGATCCTGAGGCTCTGGTCCGGGCGCAACAAAATTTGCGTTCCGCCTGCCCTGCCGCTCTTTGCTCCAAACAAAGAGCGGCTATCGACCAGGCCCCAGGATTCAATCAACAACCTTTCAAATTAATTGAAGATAATTTTGTTAACCTGGAAAAAATTGTCTTGAAGCTTGGTTTGAAGACGATTGATGGGATTCTCTTTGACCTGGGTACTTCCCACTATCAACTGACCCAAAAAAACCGTGGTTTTTCTTTTGATAGCGACTGTTTGGACATGAGAATGAGTCCCCAACTAAAAGTGACTGCGGCTGATTTACTGGCCGCTTTATCAGAAAATGAACTTTATCAGATTTTTACAAAATTTAGTCAGGAAGGGCGGGCTCGAGTCATTGCTCGTGCTATTATCCGCGCCCGTCAAATAGCACCAATTACTAGTGGTAAAAAACTGGCTAAGGTTATTGAAGAGGTCTCTGGTTTCAAAAAGGGCCGAATTCATCCGGCCACTAAAGTTTTTCAGGCCTTAAGAATTGTCATCAACGACGAACTAAATAATTTAAGCAGAGGCTTAGAGCAAGCAAAAAAGTTATTAACTAAAAAAGGCAGGTTGGTAGTGATCAGTTTTCATGAAGGAGAAGATCGAATTGTTAAAACTTTTTTTAAAGAACAGGCTCAAGAAAAAAAACTGACAATTATTACTAAAAAACCAATTGTTCCCGATCAGGAAGAGGTAAAAACCAACCCCTCATCGCGAAGCGCTAAATTAAGAGTTGCTCAAAAAAACTAATGATTAATTCTAAAAACCCAACCAGCAACCGAAACCGGGGTCTATTAACCATTTTGGGAACTATTACTGTTTTTTTGGTTGTTTTGCAAATACTAGTGTTTATTTTTTTTAGCAACCAGGCTAGTATGCTAACCCAAATCAATCAAGAACAAGACCTGTTGCTGTTGGAAAATAATCAATTAGAAAAAGAGATTACCCAACTAACCTCTCTACCCACCCTTGAGGAAAGAGCTAAAAAAATCGGCTTTGTAATTCCTTCCCGGGAAAACTCTTGGTCTTCGGTAATCTATTTGGCTAAACAACTACCAATCGCCGCCGCTAATTAAAATGGCCAAAAACAGAATCCGACTAGTACTCTTGCTAATGGGGTTTTTCTTTTTGGCAATAATTGGCCGGCTTTTTTGGTGGCAAATAATCAATCACGATCAGTTACTAGCTCAGGCAGAAAATCAAGGCTGGCAAGAAAACTTAATTCCCGCCAAAAGAGGCGACATTCTTTATCAGGATAATTATCCACTGGCCAATGACCAAACGACAATTAACCTCCACGTCTTTAAGCCGGAATTAGAAATTAGCAATAAAGAATTAATTAATAAGTTAGAGCCTGTCTTGTTTTTAGAAAAAGGTGGGGAAGAGATCCAGTCAGAAAAAAAAAGATTAACCCAGCTTTTAGATTCAGATTTGCTTTGGATACCCATTGCCAAAAGAATTGACCAGGATCACCAAGAGGCAATCAAAGAATTAAACATCAAGGGTCTTCATTTGTCGGAAGAGTTTTCTCGTAATTACCCCCAAAAAGAACAAGCCGCCCACCTGTTGGGATTTGTCGGTAAAAACATTGAAGGGGAAAATATAGGCTATCTGGGCCTTGAGGGATTTTATAACGACATTCTCAAAGGCCAAGACGGCTTAATTATTCAAGAAAAAGACGCCTTTGGAAAACCGATTGTCTTAGGAGAACTGAAAAAAACCGAACCCAAAAACGGATCCAATTTAAAGCTATTTTTAAATCGTAAGATTCAATGGGCGGCGGAAAAGCATCTTAGGCGGGGAATTGATCAATACGGAGCTTTGGGAGGAGTGGTGATTGTTAGTGATCCCAACACCGGAGGTATTTTGGCCATGGCCTCATACCCCAACTTCGACCCCAACCAATATGCCACCACCGATCAAGAACTTTTCAACAATCCAGCTGTTAGCCGAATCTTTGAACCGGGTTCAATCTTTAAGGTTGTCACTATGGCGGCGGCTCTTGATCAAAAAGTGGTTACTCCAGAAACCGTTTGTCCTATTTGCGACGGACC
>JAQVFF010000025.1 GCA_028697345.1 Candidatus Shapirobacteria bacterium | reverse complement strand
CCAAGCCTTTTTACGATCAGGAGTTTTTTTCCTTTTCTCGGACTTTAAGATGGCCTTCGGCCATCCTGGTTTACTTTTTAATTCCCTTAGGTTTATTGTTACTGGTTTTACCTAAAACTAATGGTGTTTGGTTTTGGGGTCTTTTTTGGGGAGCGTTTTATGGCTTAGTGGTTTATGGAGTTTATGATTTAACTAATTATGCGATTTTAGCCGATTGGACATTAAAATTGACGATAGTTGATATTTTATGGGGGATGAGCTTGAATGGTCTTGGGGGCTTATTATTAGTGTTGATTTCCAATTGGTTAAGATGAAAAACTGGAAAAGATTATTGATCTCAATTTTTATTTGTCAGCTGGCTGGAATAATCGGTTCTTTTTTCACGACCGGCGCTATTAACACCTGGTATATTTTTTTGGAAAAACCATCGTTTGCTCCACCTAATTGGCTATTTGCTCCGGTTTGGATCAGTCTTTATACTTTGATGGGAGTTAGTTTTTATCTTGTTTGGCAAAGTAGTTTGGGAAAAAAAGAGCATAAAGCTGCCATTAATTTATTTTTGGTTCATTTAGTTTTTAATTCGGCCTGGTCAATTATATTTTTTGGTGCTCAAGAGATTGGTTTGGCTCTGTTGGAGATTTTACTATTACTGGTTCTTTTAGTAGCAGTAATAGTAAAGTTTTATCAAATTGATAAAAAAGCGGCTCTTCTCTTATTGCCTTATTTTGTTTGGGTGTCTTTTGCTTCATTTTTAAATTATCAACTTTGGGTTCTTAACCGTTAAAATTTTCCTCTTTGACTATAAAAAACCATTATTAAAAATTATGAGTGACCGTTATAGTGCCACCTGGTTGTCCCACACCTCGATCGGTGATTTTAACCATTGCCCTCGGGCCTATTTCTTAAAACATATCTACCGGGATCCTAAAACCGGCCATAAAATAAAATTAATCTCACCACCATTAACTTTGGGTCAGGTGGTTCATGAGGTAATTGAGGAAATTTCGGTTTTGCCAAAAAACGATCGCTTTCTTGAGCCGTTAATGGCCCGTTTCGATCGGATTTGGGAAAAATTTTCCGGACGACGGGGAGGCTTTAGTAATCGGCAAGTGGAAAATCGCTATAAACAACGAGGAAGAGACATGATCGCTCGTTTAATTAATTACCCCGGCCCCTTAAAAGAACTGGCGGTAAAAATTGACATGAACCTGCCTTATTTTTGGTTATCTGAAAAAGATAACTTAATCCTTTGCGGCAAAATTGATTGGCTAGAGTATTTAGTTAAAGAAAAAGCGGTGGGTATTATTGATTTTAAAACTGGTCAAGGCGGCCAAGAAGAGGATTCTTTGCAATTACCGATTTATCGATTAATTACCGAGAACTGTCAGGAAAGACCGGTCAAAAAAGCTTCGTTTTGGTATCTTGATCGCCAAAACTACCCCCGGGAAACAAAATTGCCTCCCAGAAAAGAAACTTTAAAGAAACTTCTTAAGGTTGGTCAGAAAATTCGCTTGTCTTATCAAATGGACCGTTTTTCTTGCCCGAAAGGGGAACAAGGTTGTTCTTATTGCTTGCCGCTGGAAGCGGTAATCGATGGTAAGGCAGAATTGGTCGGCTTGGACGAATTTGGCCAAGATGTTTATTTTTTAGGAGAACATCAAACCAGCGGTAAAACTACCAGTAAGGTTCTATAGCGGGAACAGATTAGAAAAAAAATCCTCTTGATTGATAACAGTTTTTCTTGTATATTCTTACCCATGGTTAATGAAGACAATCAAGAAAAAAAGGCGGCTTTTTTGGTTTTGGAAGCTAAAATCAAACGGGCCTATTCTCTAATTCAAGATGCTAAGGATAAAATTAAAGAACAACAGGAGATGTTTAGGGATTCTTTCGAAAATGATCCCGTTTATCGAGATCATGAGACCAAACACGAAGAGGCCAGAGGTGTTCTCTTGGCTACCCGCCAGCAGATTTTAAAAGATCCGGCAGTAGCCTTGCTGGAAACAAAGATTAAAGATATGCGCCTTTCTTTAAGAGAACTTCAAAACTCACTCTCTGACGACCTCCAACAATATCAGGCCTTAACCGGAGAGAAAGTGATTGAAACTGATCAGGGTCGACTGATGGAAATTGTTAGCAAGGCGAAACTGGTTAAGCGTTCTTGAACTTATGAAGAAGGTAAATTTAGTTTTAGTAATTGGATTTTTGGGTTTGTTAATGGTTTTGGGAATTATTTATCGGCCTCGGGGTAAAAGAATTCCCTGTCAAGATAATTTTCCAGATGAGGCAAGCTCCGGTTTGGATCAATTGGTTTTACCCGAGGATAATATTGAAATTGCCGAACAAGAAATGATTGATAGCAAGAAGCAAACCAGCTGGTCTTTGCCCCCAGCCCTAATTATTGACTCAGGCCAAGATTATCAGGCAACTTTAACTACTTCGGTGGGAGAAATAACAATTGATTTGTTTGAAAAAAATACTCCACAAACAGTTAATAATTTTGTTTTTTTAGCTCAGGAAGGTTTTTACGAAGGAATTATTTTCCATCGAGTGATTGAAGATTTTATGGTTCAGGGGGGTTGTCCCAGAGGTGATGGCAGTGGCGGTCCTGGTTATCAGTTTGCTGACGAACCCTTTAGTGGACAGTATGTCAGAGGAACAGTAGCAATGGCCAACGCTGGTCCCAATACTAACGGCAGTCAGTTTTTTATTATGCATCAATCCCAGAGCCTTCCAGCAAATTATGTTATTTTTGGTCAAGTAACTGAAGGAATGGAAGTTGTTGATAAAATTGCCACTGCTCCGGTAAAAACCGGCTCTGGCGGAGAGGTTTCTTCACCGGTTAATCCGGTTACTATCACCAGGGTTGATATTTTTGTCAAATAGACTTTTTGTCTATTTACACTGTGGAGAGTATTTTTTGTTTTTGAGCTTGTTTGCTATACTAATGTTTAATATGGTGTTGGGAATTGATCCGGGTTTGGCTTCTTGCGGTTGGGCTATTCTATCCGATGCTCAAACCCTGATTCGGTCTGGCTGTATTGTTACTAAAAAAGCTGATGATTTAGCTTCTCGATTGGATCAAATTTATTGTCAAACCGAGGATCTTTGTCGCCAACACAAGATTGATGAGTTAGCGATAGAGTCACTGTTTTTTGCTAAAAATACTAAAACAGCCCTGTTGGTTGCTCAGGCAATGGGAGCAATTAAGGCGGCGGCCGATAACGCCGGGGCCAAGGTATTTGAATATACTCCCCTGCAAATTAAAATTGCTATTACCGGTTATGGCCGAGCTCAAAAAGACCAGGTGGTTAGTATGATTAGGCAATCTTTGGGAGAGAGTGTTGTGTTGGGCAATAATCACGCTTCTGATGCCATCGCCGCCGCCCTAACACACCTGTTTACTCTGAAAAAGGAGCAATTGATATGATTAGTAGTTTAACCGGAACGGTTAATTTTAAAACTCTTCAGGGGGTAGAAGTTCAAGTTGGTCAAATCGGCTATTGGGTTGTAGTTTCAACAAGGCTAATTGCCGATTTAGAGATTGGGGAAAAGACCACCTTCTACACCGATTTGATAGTGGGTGAGAAACTTTTGGAACTTTATGGCTTTTCTTCTCGTCAAGAAATTAAAATTTTTCGGATGTTGACTTCAGTTTCCGGAGTTGGTCCCAGAACCGCTCTTCAAATTTTTAATGCCCATGATGGTCAAGTAATTGAAGAAGCAATTGATAAGGCTGATGTAGCCTTCTTTCAGTCTATTAAGGGAATTGGTAAAAAAACCGCGCAGAGGCTGATTGTTGATTTAAGATCTACTCTGGATCAAGTTCGGTTTCAAGAAGAAAAGGAGTTTGAAAACAAAGAACCAACCGTTTATCAAGCTTTGGTTCAATTGGGTTTTAGCAAAGAAGAGATTCGCTTAGTTATTGATAAAATCGACGAAGCGGCCGATGATGAAGAAAAAATTGCCCAGGCTTTAAAATTATTATCAGGCAATGACTAAAAAAATAACCAAAAACAAGCCGGAACAAAAGTTTTTTGATAGTTTGCGGCCAAAGAGATTAACCAACTTCATTGGTCAAAATCAATTAAAAAATCAATTAAAAATTTTTATTAATGCCGCCAAACAAAGAGGAGAATCTTTAGACCATGTTTTGTTTTATGGGCCGCCCGGTTTGGGTAAAACCACCTTGGCCTGTATTTTGGCTCACGAAATGGAAACTGATATTAAAATTGTTTCTGGGCCAGCCTTATCTCGAGCTGGTGACCTGGCCTCAATTTTAACTAATCTAAAAGATGGCGACATTTTGTTTATTGACGAGATTCATCGGCTTAATAAGGTGGTGGAAGAAACATTGTATCCGGCCATGGAAGACTATGCCCTTGATTTAATTGTCGGCAAAGGACCGTCAGCCCGGTCGATCAGATTGAAACTAAAGCGTTTTACGGTGGTGGGAGCAACCACTAGAACTGGCCTGATTTCTTCACCAATGCGTGATCGGTTTGGCTTGGTTCATAAATTAGATTTTTATCGATCAGAAAACTTGGTTGAGATTATTATTAATTCGGCCAGAGTATTGTTGATTGACATTGATCAGGAGGGGGCGTTGGAGGTTGCTTGTCGATCTCGGGGAACGCCTCGAATTGCCAACCGTCTTCTTAAAAGGGTTCGAGATTTTGCCCAGGTTAAGGGTAATGGTTGTATTAATAAAGAAACTGCCCAAAAAGCCTTGGATGATTTAGGAATTGATCGAATCGGTTTGACTGGAGTGGATCGTAAATTGTTGAAATTAATTATTAAAAAATATCAAGGTGGGCCGGTGGGGCTTGATAATTTAGGAGCCGGTTTGGTTGAGGATACAGGAACAATAATTGATGTTTATGAGCCATATTTAATGAAGTTGGGTTTTTTAAAAAGAACTCCTCGGGGGCGGGTTGTCACTGGTCGGGCTAAAGAGCACCTCAACCTGGCCGATGGCCAAAAAAAGCTAATTTAGCTTTAGCAAATGATAAAATATTTTTGAAATGGCCTTTTGGAAAGGATTGTCTAAGCCAATAGTTGGTTTGGCTCCTATGGATGGAGTTACTGACCAGGCGATGCGCTTTATTACTGCCAAATATGGCCAACCGGCCGTTATTTTTACTGAATTTATTAATGTTGAACATGTTGCGGCTAAGCCCCAAAAACTTTTTAATCGATTTTGGTTTTCAGCAATTGAAAGGCCGATAGTGGCCCAACTTTCCGGTGTCACCCCGAATCTTTTTTATCAGTTGGCTTTTGTTGCGGCCTATCTTGGTTTTGATGGGGTTGACCTTAATATGGGCTGTCCTTCCCGAAGCATTACTCATCGGGGCGGTGGGGCAGGATTAATTGGTAATCAAGAATTAGTTAAAGAAATTGTTTTCTCGGTTAGAAGAGGTCTTGATGATTGGGAAAAGGGAAAGAAAATCGAGACGGTTGTTGATGGAAAAATATTACTGGCGGCCAAGGCAACTAAAGAAAGAAGCTCTCGGGTTGGAATAAAAACCAAAAAAAGGCAAAAACCCGATTTATCAATTAAAACCCGGCCGGGAATCAAGAAGCCGATAATTAAAGATTGGTTGGGTTTTTTAGCTAGTTTACCGGTGGAGGCGATTATTCTTCATGGCCGAGTTCTTTCTTGCGGTCATTCCGGGCCAGTCGATTGGCCGATAGTTGCTCAGGCGGCCGAAATTGTTCATCAAGAAGGTAAAATACTTTTAGGTAATGGCGGTATTAAATCTTTCAAGGAAGCCAAAGAAATAACCAATCAATATCGGCTCGATGGTGTTTTGATTGGCCGGGGAGCGATGGGTAACCCTTGGGTTTTTGATGATAAAAAACCCGACAAGGAAGAACGGTTTTTGGTAATGATGGATCATGTCCGTTATTATCTTGATCTTTTTGGCCAAGATAATTTTCTTGATTTAAGAAAACATCTGGCTTGGTACTCTAAGGGTTTTCCTGGTGCCAGCAAATTGCGAAGCCGGTTGGTTAGAGTTAATTGCTATGCTGATATCGAGAGGATAATTGGCCAAAAATAATTGATTGATTTTTTTGTTTCTTGGGGATGGGTTTTACAAGGGGGCTTTCAACTTGAAGTTACCCGGAAGGTCTTGAACAGACAGGCTCGATGGTTTATTATTAAGCCCGTATGACTCAAAATTCCATTACCGGTTTTAAAACTGGAGAAGCTCTTATTTTTCGTGGCGAACCGTTTGTAATTTTGTCCGTTCGTACTAAACATTTAGGCCGAGGCGGAGCAATTTATCGAACCAGGATAAGAAACTTAAAGACCGGCACTATTTTAGAAAAAGCTTTTCGTCCGACTGATAAATTTGAAACAGTTGATTTGTCTTTGCAAACCATGAGCTTTATGTACCAATCTGAGGATGAAGTTTTTTTTATGGACCCCCAGACCTATGATCAAGTTAGCTTGCCAATTAAGAAAATTGGTAGTTTTAGTCGATTTTTGAAAGAGGGGGAGAAATATCGCTTGCAGTTTATTGATGATCAGTTGGTCGGGGTTTTGCCTCCGGTCAAAATTAAACGTCGGGTAATTCAGTCTCCGAATGCGGTAGCCGGTAATACCGCTACTTCGGCAACTAAAAGGGTGATAGTCGAGGGGGATGTTGAGATTGAGACCCCCTTGTTTATTAAAAACGATGACCTTATTATTATAAGGACAGAAGACGGAGCTTATGTGAGCAAAGCTCAGGAAAAAAAATAACATCTAGCTTAGAGAGTATTTAATAGCGTAAAATCCTTGTCTGAAAATTTTAACCTTCAAAATCAAGTTTTATCGGTAGCACAATTTAATCAATTAATTGATGGGATTGTTTCGCCTCTTCAGGTTGTGGTCGAAGGGGAACTGGTTCAGATTAACACCCGTTCGAGTCGTTGGTTTTTTGCTACCCTAAAGGATAGTCAGGCCAGCGTGTCGGTTTTTTCACCCTTGAATAGAATTGCTAATTGGCAAATTTTACAAGAAGGGATGAGGGTTCGAGTTGATGGCTGGCCCAGGCTTTATCAGAAAACCGGCCGATTTTCTTTGTTTGCTCGATCTATTGCTCCGGCCGGCAAAGGAGCCTTAAAAAAAGCCTTGGAAAAATTAAAGAAGGAATTGGAAATTTTGGGTTATTTTGATCCGGACCGTAAACGTTCCCTGCCAACTTTTATTAGAAGAATTGGTCTGATCACTGCTCCTGATTCTCGGGCCTATTCTGATTTTATTAGTATTCTTAATCATCAATTGTCAGGGATTAAGATTGATTTTTATCCGGTTTTGGTTCAGGGTGATGGAGCGGTTAACAGCATTAAATCAGCTTTAAATTTTTTTAATTATCAGGCTAGCCAGTATGATTTAGTGGTATTAACCCGAGGTGGTGGTAGCCTGGAAGATTTACTTGCTTTTAATAACCGGACAGTAATTGAGGCGGTTTATGGATCACGGGTGCCGGTTTTAGCGGCTATCGGTCACGAAGAAGATGATTGTTTGGTCGATTTAGTGGCTGATATTAGAGCGTCAACTCCCACTCAAGCGGCTCAAATTATTAATTATCACCACCAAGAAACATTGTCGATTATTGATAGTTTAACCAAAACAATGGTTGATAATTATCAGGAATTAATTTCAAACTACCAAGAAACAGTTAATACCCTTGTCAACGGTTTGTCCTTTTATTATCGGCAACAGTTTAGGGAAACTAATTATTTATTAAACCGTTTTAACAGAGCAATCGACTATTTTTTCAATAAAATTGAAACTCAAAGAGAAACCTTGTTGGTTTTGGAAAAGTTGTTATTAAGCTTTGATTATCAAAATATTTTAAAAAGAGGGTTTACAATTACTTTAGATAGCCATGATAAGATAATTAAGAGTCCTGGCCAGGTTTCTTTGGCTGATCAGATTGTTACTCGTTTTTATCAGGGGAAAATTATCTCTCAGGTTAAATCGAAAAATGAATCCTAAAACATCTCAAACTAAGAATTTAGCAACTGCTTTTAAAGAATTAGAAAAGATTGCCCAACAATTTGAACAGGGAAAAATTGACCTGGAGCAGGGAATTAAGGAACTAGAGAGAGGTTTGGAATTGGCCCGTTTTCTAAAAAAACAATTATCAAAAATAGAGCATAAAGTAACGGAAATAAAAAAGAGCTACCAAGAAATTGACGATTAGCAGTTTTTGTGTTAGACTGCTAAATAAAGTTTACTCCTTAAGGTTTACTTTTTTAATATTGTAAATATTTAAATTAGAGAAATATGGCTATTATTTTAAAACCCGAAAAAAACAACTCTCCCAAAAATATGGCAGTGGTGGCGCTTCGTGATGCAGTAGTTTTTCCCAATACTGAAATTACCCTTACCTTTGGGCGGCCCCAATCGGTGGAAGCAATAAACAAAGCCTACAAGAACAAAGAAAACATTTTTTTGGTTTGCCAAAAAAACCCCCGCATTAACAATCCTGGAAAGGAAAACCTTTATCAAATTGGAACAGTTGGTAAGATTGACAACATTTTAAGATCCGGAAAAGCAATTTATGTTATCGTTCGAGGTGTTTCTCGAGCCAAGCTTAGCAGGTTGTCTCAAGAGAAACCGTATTTACTTGGTCGGGTAATTGATTGGTCCGAGTTGGAGGTTGGTCAGTCCAAAGACGATGTCCATGTTTTGGCCGGATTGTTGATCGAACAGTTAAAAAAGGCGATGTCTTTGGGTAAGGTGATTGATCCTCAAATTTTGGGTAGTTTTTCTTCAGAAAATCCCCAGGAGCTGATTAATCGCTTGGCGATGATTTTGGAAATCTCAGGCAGTGACAAGCAGTCGTTGCTAGAGATTGACGATTTTAGTAAGCGGGCTAATTTAGTGATCGAATATTTGGCTCAAGAAATTAAAGTTTTAGAATTGGATCAACAAATTAGCTCCAAGGCTCAGGACAAGTTTGATAAATCCATGAGAGAGGCGGTTTTAAAACAACGTCGGGATATGATTGATCGGGAGTTGGGAAAGATGGGCACCAAGACCGCTGATCCGGAAATTGAAAAACTGCGCAAAAAAATAAAGGTCAGTAAAATGCCCAAAAAAGTGGCTCAAAAGGCCAAGTCGGAGCTAGAGCGATTGGCTAAGATGTCATCCATGAATCCGGAAAGCGGCTACATTCATACCTACCTGGAATGGCTGACCGACATCCCTTGGTCTAAAAGGTCAAAGAGCAACCTTGATATTAAAAAAGCAAAAAAAATTCTTGATCAAGATCATTATGGCTTGGAGAAGATTAAAGAGCGAATTTTGGAACATTTAGCGGTGATTCAATTACAAAGCAAACAGAAGGAGACTGCCTCGTCTCCAACAATTCTTTGTTTTATTGGTCCTCCCGGTGTTGGTAAGACTTCGGTTGGGAAATCGATTGCTCGGGCGATGGGAAGAAAATTTGTTCGTGTTTCTTTGGGTGGTTTACGGGACGAAGCTGAAATTCGAGGCCATCGACGCACCTATGTTGGGGCTTTGCCGGGTCGGCTAATTCAAGGTATGAAAGAGGCTGGTACCATTAACCCTGTTTTCATGCTGGATGAAATTGATAAGGTAGGTAATGATTTTCGTGGTGATCCATCGGCGGCTCTTTTGGAGGCTCTGGATCCGGAACAGAACAAGGAGTTTTCTGATCATTATTTGGGAGTTTCCTACGATTTGTCGCAGGTTTTTTTCATTACTACCGGTAATATTTTAGACACGATTCCTCCGGCTCTGCGTGATCGTATGGAAATAATTCGTTTTCCCGGCTATACCGATGAAGAAAAATACCACATTGCCAAAGACTATTTGTGGCCTAAGGAAACGTCCGGTCGTGGTTTGAAGAAAAATAATTTTTATTTAACTACCGGGGTTTATTATGAAATTATTGATCGCTATACTCGAGAGGCTGGGGTTCGTCAATTACAAAGAGAAATGGCTCGTTTGGCTAGGAAATTAGCCCGAAAAATTGCCGAGGGCAGGAAGGTGGGTAGAAGGGTTACTGTCGCTCAACTGCGTACTTTTTTTGGACCGGCTCAATTTTCCAAAACCGCCGCCGATAGTCAGGATGAAGTTGGCAAGGCTACCGGTTTGGCTTGGACTCAAGCCGGCGGAGAAATTTTGTTTATCGAGGTGGCTTTAATGCCGGGCAAGGGAAAGACTTTATTAACCGGAAAATTGGGTGATGTTATGAAAGAGTCTTGCCAGGCGGCCATTTCTTATGTTCGTTCCCATTGGCAAGAGTATAAACTAGATAAAAATTTTGCCGAAAAGTTAGATATCCATATTCATGTTCCCGAAG
>JAQVFF010000024.1 GCA_028697345.1 Candidatus Shapirobacteria bacterium | reverse complement strand
AACCAAAGCTGCCGCTTTTGAATTAATGACTATAAAGAGCCGCAATGGAACAGAGTTCGCTCTAGGGGGAACGGCCGAAGAAATGTTTGTTGATTTAACCAGAAAATTAAATCTTTCTTATCGGGATTTGCCTTTCAATATTTACCAGTTCTCAGTTAAATTTCGTGACGAATTACGTTCTCGGGGCGGGTTGTTAAGGGTAAGAGAGTTTATTATGAAAGACGCTTATTCTTTTGATCGTGATGAATCCGAATTTGAAAAAGAGTATCAAAAAATCAAAACGGTTTATCAGCGAATTTTTACTAAATTGGGCCTGCCGGTTTTGGTTGTTGAGGCCGACAGTGGTTATATTGGTGGTGATTATGGCCATGAGTTTATTTATCCAACCCCCATTGGAGAAGATGAGGTGTTTGTGTGTGACAAGTGTGGTTATCAGGCTAGTAAAGATAAAGCGGAATTTGCTCGTCAACTTAAAAATCCCAATGAGAAGAGTAAACCTTTTAAGATTGTTGATCAGCCAGAATGGGTTGGCACTATGGCTGATAATAGTAAGCATTATGGTCAACCTCTTTGGCGTTATTTAAAAAATGTTGTTTATAAGGACAGTAAGGAAAAGTTAGTTATTGCTTCATTAAGGGGAGATCAGGAGGTTAACGAAGCCAAACTAAGGAACGCTTTGGGGGTTTCAGCATTGACTCCAGCGTCAGAAGAAGACTTGAAAAAGCTGGGAACAAAACCTGGCTGGGTTCATTCTTGGGGACACGAGGGAGTAATTTATGTTGGTGATTTAGGCTTAAAATCGGTAAAGAATTTTATTGGTGGCCAGAAAGAGAAAACCACCGATTCAATTAATGTTAACTATGGTCGAGATTTTGAATATGAGATTTTAACCGATATTGTCAGCGCTTATGATGGGGCACCTTGTTCTCGCTGCTTGAAGGGAAAACTAAAGAAGCGCTCCGGTATTGAAGTTGGTCATATTTTTCAATTGGGTTATCATTATACCAAGTTGATGAAGGGGGCCAATTTTATTGACAAAAATGGCCGGGAAAAACCTTTTTATATGGGCTGTTATGGTATTGGCTTGGGTCGAACACTGGCAACCGTAGTTGAGGCTTGCCACGATAAACAAGGCATTGTTTGGCCTAAAATTATTGCTCCTTTTCAGGTTTACTTAATTATTTTAGGGGAAAATAAATCTTGGGCAAAAAATGTTTATCAGGCGTTGACTAATGAAGGTTTTGAGGTTTTATTTGATGATCGGGAAAAGGTATTGGCCGGGGAAAAATTTGCCGATGCTGATCTAATTGGCATTCCGGTTCGTTTAATTGTTTCTGACAAAACTGGTGACAAGATAGAGTGGAAGGAGAGAAACAGGAAAAAGACGACATTAATTCAATATGATGAAGTGGTAGAAAGATTAAAAAAAATGTTTATCGAGCTACCAAAATAACCCAGCCCGTTTTCTGTAGGTTGCAGGCTGATATCTCATGTTTTTTTAAATTGCCTTACTTGGTAAGTTGAATTTACGCTTCGATTTGTTGGTTTTTTAAGGTGTTAAATATTATCAAGTGTTGTGTTGGATATTGGATACTCTTGCCAAATTACCCTGATTAGTTATAAGATGAAGATAGTTTATGGTTAAAAGAGGGCGTCCCAAGAAAAAGACTTTAGGGGTTTCTTTAAAAAAGAACACTCTATTTTCAGTTTTGGCGGTTATATTTATCGGTTTGGCTTTCTTAGTAACAATTTCCTTTCTGCGTCGGGTACCGGCCCTAACCCGCCTTAATGAGCAATTAATTAAAATTTTTGGCTGGACAGCTTTTTTCTTTCCTTTTGTTCTATTGTCTTTTGGTTTAGTTTTGTCCGGTTTGAAAACTTCTTGGGCTAAGCCAAATATCTTATTTGGAGCGGTAATTTTCTTTATTTGTTTATCAGGAGCCAGTCAATCTGGGATAATGGGTCAGTTTTTGGAATTATGGCTAGCTAATTATATTAGTCAAATTGGGGCAACATTGGTTTATTCTTTGGGCGCCTTTATTGGTTTAATAATTTTATTTGATACCTCGATTGAAAGCATTGTTAATAGAGCTGGGAAAATTTTTTTTACAATTAAGGGGTATTTTGTTGATGATGACCAAAAGGGGCGGGTTGGTTTTGAGGAAAGTGATCAGGAAGAACTATCTCCAGAAAAGAAAGGGAAAAATATTAGAATCATCGATCGATCCAAAACGGATGAGAAAAGTAAGGTTAACCGGTTGTCTGAATCAAGACCCGAAGAAGACACCGCCTTGGCTGATGTGCCAGGGGCCCGTGGTAATGTTTGGCGTTATCCTAATTTAAGCCTTTTAAGTGACAAACCAGGCGGCAAGGCTGATCGTGGCAATGTCAATAAGAACGCTGATATTATTGAGAAAACTTTAGACTCTTTTGGAATTACTGCTCGGGTAGTAGAGGTTAATCCCGGTCCGGCAGTAACCCAATATGCTATTGAAGTGGCTTTGGGAACAAAGCTCTCCAAAATAACCGGTCTTTCTGATAATCTAGCTTCAGCCTTGGCGTCTCCAACTGGTCAGATTCGAATTGAAGCACCAATTCCTGGTCGGTCTTTAGCTGGAATAGAATTACCTAATCGGTCGTTGGAAATTGTTACTTTGAAAGAAATGCTTTCCTCGGAAGAAATGCGTCGGGAGAAATCAAAACTAGCGGTTCCTTTGGGCTTGGGGGTTTCTGGCCAGCCAGTTATTGCTCGACTTGATAGAATGCCTCATGTTTTGATTGCCGGCCAAACCGGTTCCGGTAAAAGCGTTTTATTAAATTCTTGGATCGCTTCACTTCTTTTTCGAACCACCCCGGAGGAATTGAAGCTGATTTTGGTTGATCCCAAAAGGGTAGAACTATCTGTTTATGAGGGTATTCCTCATTTAAAATCCTCCATTATTATTGAACGGAAAAGTGTGGTTTCAGCATTAGAGTGGGCTGTGAAAGAGATGGAAGATCGTTATAAAAGGTTTGCCAAAGCTGGGGCTAAGAATATTGATTCTTATAACCAAAAGTCAGGTTTTGCTGCGATGCCTTATTTGGTAATTATTATTGACGAGTTAGCCGATATTATGCTTTTTGCTCCTTCTGATGTTGAAGAACGTGTTTGCCGTTTGGCCCAAATGGCCAGAGCAACTGGAATTCACCTGGTTATTGCTACTCAGCGGCCCTCAGTTGATATTTTAACCGGATTAATTAAAGCTAATGTTCCTTGTCGAATTTCCTGTGCAGTTACCTCATCGGTTGATTCTCGAGTAATCTTAGATTCGCCAGGAGCAGAAAAGCTTCTTGGTCGGGGCGATATGCTCTATTTGCCTCCAGACCAGGCTAAGCCTCATCGAATTCAAGGCGCCTTTGTTGGTGAAGAGGAAATTAAAAGACTGGTTGATTTTTTGAAAAATACCGGAGTTGAGCCGGTTTACACCGAGGAGGTTTTAGAGACTCCGGTAAAAACCACCTCTCGAGGTCGAATTCAAATTGGAGACGATCGTGACGAACTATTTGATCAGGCGCTGGAAGTAATTTTTAATCATAATCGAGCCGCATCATCGCTGTTGATGCGTCGCCTTCAGATCGGTTATACCAGGTCAGCCAGAATCTTAGATCAACTTGAAGCTTTCGGGATTGTTGGTCCGGCTGATGGTTCCAAACCTCGTGAAATTTTAGTTAACAGTTTTGATGAGGCTAAAAGAATTAGCGATTTATCTTCTTAAATTTTTTAAAATTCAATATGCGAACAGTGGGAGAAATTTTGCGGCAACAACGTCAAGGCCTAAGTCAAGATTTGATTGAACTGGCAAAGAAATTGAAAATTAAACCGGAACATTTGATTGCCCTGGAAAAAGATGATTATCGATCAATTCCTGGCGGTATGCCAATTATTATTGGCATCTTATCTAATTATTCTCGGGTTTTAAAGTTGGATCCGGTTAAAATGAGCGCTGTTTTCCGTCGAGACTATACAGGCACCCCTGGTGCAGTTTTACCTGGTGAACTACAAGGAAAGAGGCCAAGCTGGACACCGGCCCATACGGTGGGGTCAATTGTTTTAATATTAATTTTGTTGGCTGGTGCCTTTTATTATTCGCGATCTTTTCTTCTAGGCGGCCCACCGGTATTGCGCTTAGATTCACCAAAAGAAGGAGAATTAATTATTAGTGATAAAGCCTTGATTAAGGGTCGTTTAAAACGGGGCGATATTGTTGCGGTTAATGGTGAAAAAGTCTTGTTGAAAGAAGATGGCTCCTTTGAGGTTATTTTTGATTGTCGGCCTGGGGAGAATTTAATCCTTATTGAGGCGGCCAATCCTAGGGGTGAACAAGAACAGTTGACTAGAAGGTTTACTTGCCAAGAAGAGTAGTTAATATTTTTATCATCTTTCTGGACTAAAATTCTGGCATAGTTTATTATTAAAATAATGTTTAGCGCAATTCAGGTTTTGTTAATGGTGGTAGTGGTGGTCTTGACGGCTTTATCGGTGGTAATTGGTGTTCAAGTTTTTAAATTAATTAAACAATTGCGACAGATAGCCGATAAGTGTTATTTCTTGGTTAAGAATTACCGCCAGAATGGCATTTTGTCCCGGTTAATCGAAGACGATCTGATTGATAATCAAGAAAAAGAAGTCAGCAAGAAAAACCCCACTCCTCCGGTTTCAGTTGGTTCTGGACTTCGATCGTCTGCTTCTCGGTTTTTTTACCGTAATGGCCGCACTCTTTCTTAAGTATTTTTTATTTTCCAGCTATTTAGAAGGTAACTTTTAGGAAACAAATTATGTTTTGATTTCATTTTGTCATATAATTAAGCTGTATGAAGAGTCGAGAAATTGAAAAAAAATTTATTCAATTTTTTGTTAGCCGGAAACATTTACTGATACCACAAATTTCCTTGGTGCCAGAGAATGACCCAACCTTATTGTTTACTTCGGCCGGTATGGTTGCTTTGAAATCTTATTTTTTAGGTTTGGAAAAGCCTCCTCATAACAGATTGGTTAATGTTCAGCGATGTCTTAGGACGACTGACATTAATAAGGTTGGTCAAAATGCTCGCACCCTGTCTTTTTTTGAGATGTTGGGATCTTGGTCAATTGGTGATTATTTTAAGGAAGGGGCAATAAAGCTGGCCTGGCAATTCTTGACTACTCATTTAAACTTTTCTCCTGAGAATTTATGGGTTTCTTATTTTGCCGGAGATTCTGATTATCCCCAGGTTCCAGCCGATAAAGAATCGGCTAAAATTTGGCAAGAAATTGGCCTTGATTCCGATCATATTGTTGGTTTGGGTTATCAGGATAATTTTTGGCAATCTGGTGAAATTGGTCCCTGCGGGCCATCAACTGAAGTGTATTTTGATCGAGGAGAATCTTTTGGTTGTAAAGAAAAAACTTGTCGGCCTGGTTGTGATTGTGATCGGTTTTTGGAAATTTGGAATGCCGGAGTATTCATGCAATACAATCGAACCAGTCAGGATCAATATCAACCTTTACCATTCAATAGTGTCGATACCGGAGCGGGTCTAGAAAGACTGGCAATGGTTTTACAAAAAAAGAATAGTGTTTTTGAAACCGACTTATTTATTCCCTTAACTAATCAAATTAACAAATTAGCTTCTATTGGGTCCGGTCAAGAGGCGGACAAACAACAACTTATTAATCGAATTGCTGATCATATTCGTGCTAGCGTTTTTTTGATTGCTGATGGTGTTGTTCCAAGTAACCAGGAGCAGGGTTATATTTTGAGACGCTTAATTAGGCGGGCAGTTGATGCCGCCGATAGGATTGGCTTATCTGATCTGAGTCAATTGGTTTCGGTAGTAGTTGTTAATTATCAATCTGCTTATTCTTATCTGGCTGGTCAAGAAGATAAAATTAAGCAAATTTTACTAACGGAAGAAGGTGGTTTTCGCAAAGCAATTAGACGAGGCAAGAAAAAAATTATTTTGATGTCCGAGGAAAAGAAAACCCAAGGAAAACCGCTGTCGGGACAGGAAGTTTTTTATTTCACTCAAACCTTTGGTCTTCCGCCAGAACTTGTTAAAAAGGAGTTTTCTAAACAAGCTATAGTTTTAAACAAAAACATTGATCAGGAATTGCTTCAAGCTCAAAAGGAGCATCAACAGAAGTCTCGCTCTGATCAAAAATTTAAAGGGGGACTGGCTGATAATTCAGATCGGGTGGTGGCTTATCATACCGCTACTCATCTTTTACACCAGGCCTTAAGAACAACCTTAGGCGACCATGTTCACCAGACGGGTTCTAATATTACCAGTCACAGATTGCGCTTTGACTTTATTCATCCTAAAGCATTAACGAAAGAAGAAATAAGTAAGATAGAAAAAATTATTAATGAACAAATTAAGGCTAATTTGCCAGTGACTTACCGGGAGAAAACAATAGAAGAGGCTAAAAAAGATGGAGCTTTAGCCTTCTTTGAGGATCGTTACCGTCAGGGTAAAATAAGGGTTTATAAGATTGGTGATTTTTCTGTCGAAGTTTGTGGTGGTCCCCACTTGAAACGAACCGGATTGATGGGTAAGTTTATTATTAGCAAAGAAAAATCGATTGGTTCTGGCAAAAGAAGAATTTATGGTATCCTAGAAGAAGATCAGTAGCGGCGCCAGCTTTAAGGATCTGCCCGAATAAAGCTTATGAGTCAGGAAAAAATTTATTTAGCCATTGGTATTAGCCTGAATCAGGCAATGGTAGCTTTTTGGTCTCCTTCTGACGATAAGCAACTATCCCCTGACAACAAGATTGGTTTTTTGGCCGAAGGGGGTCAAGAATTTTATAGCAATGACGAAGATTTTTTAACTGCCATTGAGCTTAGTTATAAGGGTGCTTGGTCTTTACTGCCTGATAATTTTCGTAATTTAGCCGATAAAGCGCCGGTTATTTTTTCCGTTCCTCAACACTGGGTTGATGATGATCAAATTGACACCTCCAAAACGACTCTGTTAAAGAAAGTTTTAGACCGCCTGCAAACTAGAGCATTAGGTTTTGTAGCAGAAGGAGAACTTTTATTGACCCATTTTAAAAATCAGGAAGATGATTTTATTAACTTGGTGGCAGTTGATGTCGGTGAGGAGAAAATTGGTGTTTTTCCCATTATTCGAGGCAAAATTTTAGGCGTCCAGGTGGTGGAGAGAAGTAACAGCATTGCCCTAGATCTGGAAGAGGGTTTGGCCCGTTTCAATTTAACCCAAACCTTTCCTCCCCGAATTTTACTTTTAGGCCCCGATAATTTAGAAACAATCCGTCATGATCTTTTAGCCTATCCTTGGGTAGAACCAGAAAAATCCTTTTTTATGCATTTGCCGAAAGTAGAAATTTTCTCTTATCAGACAATTTTGGCGATGTTGATTGATCGGGCAAAAGAATTTTTACCCGATAATGAAACTGATCAATTGCCCAAAACAAAAGCACCGTTGATATCATCTGATCTTTCGCCGTCTTCAGTTGAAAAAACCCCCAGTCAAGCGTTAGGGTTTGTTAAAAATCAAGATGTGGCCAGTTTTACTAATTTTGAAAAATCCAAAACAACCGATTCTGCTGATTTAGCTGGTGAAGAACAATTAGCACAAGAAGATCTGCCGGTTCCAGAATCAAAGAAGATGTTTCGCCCTGATTGGGTTAAGGCAACCGGTTTTTTAAATAAAATTAAAATGAGCTGGCGATCAAGGTTAAACTTAATTGCTCGAGTACCAGGAAAAAAGAAGAGTCCACCCAAACCGGTAATATTTCTTTTGTTAATAATGGCCTTTATTTTACTTGGTCTTTTCGCTGTTTGGTGGTACTTTCCTAAGGCTGAAGTAGTTTTATCGGTAACACCAAAATATTCAGAGGATAATATTTCTTTGCTGGTCGCCACCGGCATTAGCCAGGTTGATATTGAAAAAAAAATTATTCCCGCCCATCAAACAACGGTTACGGTTAAAAAAAGCGATTCATTAAATACTAGCGGCGAGAAGGAGGTCGGTGATCAAGCCAGTGGTCAGGTAACAATCTACAATAGAACCAAACTTAAAAAAACTTTTGAAAAGGGAACTGTTTTGGTTAATTCCGAAGGATTGCAGTTTTTGACTGAGGAAGAAATAATTATTGATCCGGCCTCAATTGATGTTGACGACGACTATAACGAAACAGTTACTCCCGCTAAAAAAAGCGTTGCTGTTAAGGCAGAAAAGATTGGTTCTGATTATAACCTTTCTTCTGGACAGGAATTTGAGGTCGCCTCTTTTATTAAAGAAAATTTTGTTGCTAAAAATGAACAATCTTTTTCCGGCGGTGCCAGTCGTAAGGTTAAAGTGGTTTCTGAAGAAGATTGGCAAGACTTAAAAGAAATACTTTTATCATCGATTAAGGATCAGGGTGAAAAAGAGATAATTGGCCAGTCTTCATCAGATGAGGAATTGATTAAGGAAAGTTTAACTTTCACTTTAACGGAGGAAGAATTCAGTCACAAGCCAGATGAAGAAACAGACCAGTTATCATTAACCTTGACGGCAGATTTATCTGGTTTAGCTTATTGGAAAAAAGATTTGGACTATTTAATTGAGAAACTTCTTGATCAACAAGTGCCAACCGGTTTTGTGTTGGGTGAAGAGAAGCAGGCTAATTTTAAGTTTGTTAAAGAGCAAGAAAATGGCGCGCTTTTCAATTTAAATTTCGGTGCCAGTCTTTATCCGGACATTAATGAGGATGAAGTTAAAAACAAAATAGCCGGTCGAAAAATTGATACTATCGAGGACTATTTGTCATTATTACCCAGTATTGATAGCTTCGAAGTTATTTTGGTTCCGCCAATGCCCGATTTTTTATTGACTCTGCCCCGTCGAGCCGCTAATATTACTATTACAATGACAGTGGCCGAGTAGGGTGATATGTATTCTGCGGGTTTTAAAAGTTTTTACCCTTAAGAATTGTTTGACTGCAAAATTCTTGCCATTTTTCTAAATAAGCAGAAACTGGAATTTATTGGCAAAGGATCAAATTTTGGCTAGAAATGAATCGGTGTTAGGCGAATAAGCTAAAAAATTAATAAAAATGTCTTATCTTTATTTAAAAAAACAACCGGCGAGAAACTTGTTATTTTGGCGATTATTAAGGTTGGTACCGGTGTTAATTTTTATGATTGGTTTATTGGCACTTTCCTACGCCGGTTGGCCGCTTGTTTCTTATCAAATTAAATCTTGGAGTAAATTTCAAAATAATAATCTTATTAGGCCCTATTCTTCTGTTGCTTTTAATAATATTACCGATCAGGAACAGTCTTTTTTTACTGTTTCTGGTGTTGGGGAGAATTTAACTCAAGTGAAAAATTGGTTGCCGTCCGGATCTGATCGGGGCGTTGGTGGTCGGGTTGATTACTATAGTTTAACTATTCCCTCTTTGGGTATTTTTAATGCTATTGTTCGAGTTGGTGGCGAAGACCTATCGAAAAACCTGATTCAATATGGGGGAACGGCTTATCCGGGCGATTTCGGTAATGCGGTTATTTTCGGTCACTCGGTTTTACCACAATTTTTTAACCCCAAAGACTATATGACCATCTTTTCTTTATTACCAACTTTAGAATATGGTGATGAGATAATGGTTGACTTTGATGGAGTTCGTTATCGTTATCAAATTGAGGAAATGATCGAAGTAAAACCGGAAGATTTATCAATCTTGGAACAAAAGTTTGATGATTCTTATATTTCTATGGTAACCTGTGTTCCGCCTGGAACCTACTTAAGGCGGTTAGTAGTAAGAGCCAGGCTAGTAAGATAGGAAGTAAATTATTCTAATTTTTAATTATCCTAATGAAATTCCAAATTACCAAAAGACACCCAGTATTTTGGAAGGATAAATTTTTGAGTTTTGGTGTTTTTAAAATTTCTTAGAATAATTAGATTAATTAGAAATTTATTTTTACAAGATGCGTTATTTGGGTATTGATTATGGTAAAAAAAGGGTTGGTTTGGCTTTAGGAGAAAGAGGGCTGGTTTTTCCTTTGGTTGTTTATCCTCAAGGCAAGAATATCTTCGATCAAATCAGGCAGATTTGTGTTGCAGAGAAGGTTGACCGGGTGGTTTTGGGTTTTAGTCAAGATTTAAAAAAAGAAATTAAAATTTTTTTTCAAAAGTTAAAGAACAGCCTTGATTTACCTATAATTATTCAAAATGAAGCTTTGACAACTAGAGAGGCCGCTGATAAAATGCTTTTAAGTTCAACCAGACGGAAAGATCGGCGGGAAAGAATTGATGCGGTTGCCGCCGCTCAAATTTTGGCTGCTTATTTTGATAGTCATAGTTTGAAAAAAAATCATATTTATCTTTTAG
>JAQVFF010000023.1 GCA_028697345.1 Candidatus Shapirobacteria bacterium | reverse complement strand
GCCGCCGCCGGATGGTACATGGGGAAAATAATATACTCTCGACCATTAAAGTCAGCAAAACGCGGCTGACCGTGCACTTGAGAAATTAGTGCCCCGGGTAAAAACTTATTCATTGAAAAACGGCCCAGGGTAGCAATTATTCGAGGAGAAACCGTCTCGATCTGACGATCTAAAAATGGCCGACAGGCAGCTATTTCTTCTTCCATCGGATCACGGTTATTTGGAGGCCGATGCTTAAGCATGTTGGTGATAAAAACCTCTTCCCGACTAAGGCTAGCTAAACTTAAAAAATAGTCTAATAATTTCCCGGCTCGACCGCAAAAAGGAATTCCTTGTTGATCCTCATTAAAACCTGGTGCCTCGCCAATTAAAAATACCCTGGCGCTAGAATCGCCAACTCCGGGAACTGGATTTTTAGCTGTTTTATAAAGAGGACAGCGTCGACACTCAGCTACCATATCAGCCACTCGAGTCAATTCTTTTTTGTTATCGCTTACCATGAGGGTAAATATTCATTAACATTGCTATCGTTAATAGTAAATTCCTCCCCCTCTTTTAAAACAACTTTTTTGGCTATTCGGCGGCAAAGACCTTCAACATTTCTTTTTAAAGTCCTTACTCCTGCATCATAACCAAGGGGCCGAACGATTTTAGACCAAAGAGAATCCTCAATAACTACTTGAGTTGGTTTTAAACCCGCCTCTTTAAGAGCCCGGGGAAGAAGGTACTTTTGAGCAATAATAATTTTTTCCTGATCAGAGTAAGAGGGCATAGTAATTATTTCCAATCGGTCTAACACTGCCTGAGAAATATTGGCAGTATTGTTACAAGTAGCAATAAAAAAGCCTTCTGATAAGTTGAAGGGATAATCAAGGTAATAATCTAAAAAGCGATCGTTTTGTTCCGGATCTAATAAGCCCAGCAAAACCCCCATAATTGAGCTACGAGAATCTTCACCAATCCGGTCAATTTCATCCAACAAAATAATTGGGTTTCTAACTCCCACTCTTCTTAAACCCTTAACAATTTGGCCGGGTTCCGCTTGAGGAAGAGTTCGAGATTGGCCTCGAAGGTAAAAAGGCCTCTCAATTCCACCAAAAGGAATTCTAATCATTTTCCGACCCATGGCATCAGCAATTGAAGTGGCCAGGGTAGTCTTGCCGGTCCCCACCAAACCAACTAAACACAAAATTGGTGCCCGGGCGACTTCACCAGAGTCTTTTCTCAACCTCATTACCGCCAGGTATTCCAATACCCGGTTCTTGATATCTTCCAAACCATAATGATGGCTGTCTAAAATTTCTTTAGTCCTGGCTAAGTCTAACTGATCCTCGGTTTTTTCCTGCCAGGGCAAATTGGTAATCCAATCAATATAGCCGGCTATACTATCGTATTCCTCAGAAAAACTACCTAAACGAAGAGAGATTTTCAACCTTTCTACTAAAGAAAAGGCTTTCTCTTCCAGATCTTCCGGCAATTTACCCTTGGAAATCCTCTCTTTAAGTTGATCAATTTCCGGGAACTGGACATCAGTCATTGTTTCAATCTTACCATAATCAAAATTAACTAAAAAGGATCATTTTTCTCTCTCTTTTCAATAAACTTTAGAAGCCCAAATAACTGCCCACACACTACATACTATACGAGTAATTAAAAGCGTATCGTTTAATATCAAGGCTATTTCTCCACTGTTGTTTTTTATCGGCTATTCGCTGTTCCTGACCACTTTTTTAATATTTCTCTTTGCCAAAAACAATAAGAGTGGACTTTCTAGAGAAGGGGTTATTTTCCTGCCTTAAATCAGCGTTTTCGAAAGTGAGAAAAACGATCAAATTCAACCTGACCACCTTGTTCCCGACGATTACGACTAGCTAACTTTTTACCCGTAGAACGAGTTTTAGGACGACGGTCAGGCCGGCTATCACGATCTTGACTTGAACCGTCATCATCTAAGATCATTGTCAGATTAATTCTGTCCCGATCGTCAACCTTAATCACCTTAACGGTTACTTTATCACCTAAAGAAACTACTTCCTTGGGATCCTTAACATAACCTGAAGCCATATTGGAAATATGAACTAAACCATCTCTATTGGGAAGAATATTAACAAAAGCACCAAAAGGTTCAATCCGCTCTACCTTCCCCTCAAAAACCTCACCTGGCCGAACTTCCCTAACCAACCCCTCGATCCAGTCAATTGCTTTTCTAATTGATTCTTTATCATGACCAATAACACTTACCTTACCATCATCTTCGACGTTAATTTCACAATCGGTTTCCTGACTAATCTTCTTAATCATCCTGCCACTGGGACCAATTACCTCACCAATTTTCTCCTTGTCAATAACAATCATGTCAACTTTTGGTGCCCACTCAGAAACATCTTGATGGGCTTCTTTTATCACTTTATTCATAGTTACCAAAATCTCCTCCCTGGCCTTTTTGGCATTTTCTAAAGTTTCTCTGACCATTTTTGAGGTCAGGCCCTTGTTTTTAACATCCAGCTGGATAGCGGTAATTCCTTTAGTGGTACCGGCCACCTTGAAATCCATCTCGCCATTAAAATCTTCTACCCCGGCAATATCGGTTAACAATTGGTACTCTTCTTTATCACCCGTTTTTTGACTAACAATACCAATAGCGATACCGGCAACAGCATCGGTTATTGGCACCCCGGCATCCATTAATGACAAAGATGAAGCGCAAACCGAGGCCATTGAAGTCGAACCATTGGACGACATCACCTCAGAAACCAAAAGAATAGCATATGGGAAATCTTCTTCCGAAGGAATCACCGGCAATAAAGCTTTTTCAGCCAAAGCTCCATGACCAATCTCTCTTCGGCCCGGACCACGCATAAAGCCAACTTCGCCAACAGTAAAAGGAGGCATAGAATAATGATGAATATAGCGCTTTTCCTCCTCACCCTCTGGGCTTTCAATCATCTGGCCCAAAGATAATGGCCCTAAGGTTGTAATGGTCAATACGTGGGTTTGGCCTCGCTTGAAAAGGGCACTGCCGTGGGTTCGAGGCAAAAGACTAATTTCGGCACTAATCGGTCGAACCTGATCTACCCTTCTTCCATCTAAACGCTGACCATTAAGTAATCTCTTCTTAAGCGCCTTCTTAAACAACCTTTCAACTATTTTATTAATATCACCAGCGTTATCATCTTTAAAATGACTGACTGCCGCTTGCTTAATAATAAAAAATTTATCTAAAACCAAATCGCCCTTTTGGCTAAAAGCATCCTCTAAATCCTTCTTAATAAATCGGGCCACTTCTTCTTCTAGGGCCTTGTTTTCCTCTGGTTTGAAAATAATTTTCTCTCGGCCAACGACCTTACCCATCTCAACAATAAAGTCAATTAGTTTGCCGTTGGCTTTTAGGGCAAAATCAATTGCCTCAGCCATAATTTTTTCTGAAACCTGATTAGCCTGACTTTCGATCATTACTGCTCGCTGATTAGTTCCAGCAACTATTAAATCAAGAGCCGAGGCCTCTCTTTGGTCAGTGGTAGGATTAAGAATTAGCTCATCTTTTTCTCCTAAACCAATCCCGGAAATTCCTAAAGGACCTTCCCAAGGAGCCGAAGAGAAAGTTAGGGCGGCAAAAGAGGCAATTGCCCCCAGCAAAACCGGATCATTTTGATTATCAACAGATAAAACAGTAATAATAATGTGAGTTTCATTCAAATAGCCCTCAGGAAAAAAAGGACGAATTGAGCGATCAATTAAACGACCAGCCAAAACAGCCTCATCCGAAGGCCTCCCCTCACGCTTAACCCAGCGGCTGCCCTTAATCCGACCACCAGCATAAAGTTTCTCCAAATAATCAACCGTTAGAGGAAAATAACCTAATTCCGGTTTCGGGTTACCGGTAACTACGGTAACTAAAACGCAGGTTTGACCATAAGTGGCTAAAACCGCCATATCGGCCTGAGGAGCAAAACGACCAACCTCTAAACTTAAAGAGCGACCACCTAAATTAATCTCTTTTCTAATTACTTTCATATTTTTAAACATTTTAAATTTAAAGAAGCCCTTACACTTTGCAAAAGTGTTTAAATGCGAAGCCTTTAAGGAAAATTTCTAATTTATCTTTTCAGTTCCAGCTTCTTAATTAATTCCTGATAGCGTTCTTGATACCGACTAGATAGATAATTCAATAATCGACGCCTCTTAGAAACCATTGATAACAAACCCTGACGAGAATGAATATCTTTTTTATGTTCCTTCAGGTGAGCGGCTAATTTCTTAATCTGTGCTGTCAATAGAGCAACCTGAATCTCTGGAGAACCAGTATCGCCTTTTTCGGTAGCAAATTTTTTAATAATTTTTTCCTTATCTTCTTTTTCTAAAGCCATAAATCTAATAAACTCTTTTTATTGCTAAAGTCGTCATTATTCTAACACCTTTACTAAAAAAAATACAAGAGGTATTTTAACTGCTAGCGCTGCCTCGATAAATTTTTGGTTTGCTAAATCCGTCTGTTTCTCTAGTATCAGAGTCAAAAGAAATGTTCTTCAACAGCTGACCTCCGGCTCTTAAACAAAAAGCCGCCGCCTCAAAGGTGTCTGGCCCAATTCCGCTGACCGAAAAAGAGTTGGTTGCCGCCTGAAGACCTAAAAGTAAATTATTAGCCGCTTCAATGCCAAGTGATAAAGACAATCCTTCAATTATCCCAACAATTATTTCCGAAAAAGACAGAGCTTCATTATCGATTAATTTAATCTGGCCAAAAAATTCATTAGAATTAATATTAACATTAACTAAATCCAACGATTCCAACAAGCTTCTGCTTCCCAAAGACTTAATTGCTCCAGTTAATTCTTCCCGAGAGGAAAATCCCAAAGCAATAACGTTTTTAATCTCACCATTGCTTTTTTTAAACGTAACCATGTCGCTGTTAATTAAAGGAGCCGAGGTCTTTGGTTCAATAATTAAACTCACTCTTTCTTCCTCCTGGTCATCCCAATTTATTTTTTCAATATTTCTTAAGGGATAATTAATGTCAATAACAAAATTTCTACCCTCAACCCTATTGGCAATTCGATTAACACCAATTACTCGGCTGAATTCAACGCTTAAGGCCTGGGGGCAAAAAATTTGAGTCTTCTTACCACTTTTATTTAATGAATCAGAAAGAGCGCTTGCCGCTGCAACCTGATCAAGCTTGGGTTTTTCGGGCAATAAAATCTCAATATCATTAACTCGACCCAACCAAACATTCAAATCAGATAGGGGATAGTTTTTTTTATTCATCAATCTATTGAATCGCTTATCAAGATTGACGGTATTTTATCATATCACCAATCTTAAAATCAATATTCGGAGAAAAAATAACACCAAATTCTTGATCTTTTTCCGCTTGTTCAATTTTTTTATGACCTTGTCTTAGGGAAATAATTTTAGTTTTCTTGTCGGCCTTTCCTGGACGAACAATAAAAACTTCTGTTTGATTCTTAATCAAACCGGTAATCACTCTGGCTCCAGCCACTCGACCATCAGGAACCTTAAAATCAGCGATTATTTCCGCTTCACCAAGAATTTTTTTATTTTCTTCGCTAACTTTCAAAGCAGTTACTTTTTCTTCTATAGACTGAAGCAATTGATAAATAATCTCCTCTGTTTGAACGGCCACTTGTTCTTCTTTGGCCAAATCGGCTACCAAACGAGACAAACGAACATTAAAACCAATAATTTCGGCGCCAGTTGAGGAAGCAAAAAAAACATCGGAATCATTAATGTCGCCAACACCGGTCCGAACAATGGCTAAATCTTCTTTTGGTAAGGAATTGATTAGGGCTTCCAAGGTTCCTTGAGTATCGGCTTTAACTACCAACTTAAGCAAACTTTTTTCGCTAACATCAACTGGTCGATCCTTCTTGCTGTCAACCAGATCGGTATCAAGTTGGGAATCGCCAACTAAACTGCCTACCGGAGGCGGATTAACAAATCCCAGGATTGACACCGGCTGACTAATAAAGGCCTCCTTGACTCTGTGACCCAAATCATTAAAAAGAGCTTTTACCTTCACCTTATCGTTTCCAAAAAATATTTCCTGACCAACTGAAAGCTGACCCTGCTTAACGATCACTGTTACCAAATTTCCCTTTTGACAATCAAGACAAGACTCGATTACCACCCCGACAAAAGGTGCTTTTGATAAAAAACTAAGATCGCTCATTTGAGCTAATAAAACAATCATTTCTAAAAGCTCATCAATTCCTTGGCCCGTCTTGGCTGATACCGGCACCAAAACAACATCTCCGCCCCGGTCTTCAGTAACAACGCCAAATTGAGTTAGTTTATTCTTTATTTCTTCTTGGTTGACACCGGGCAAATCAATTTTATTTAAAGCAATCAAGAAAGGAACTTGAGCGGCTCTAATATGCTCTAGACACTCTTTGGTTTGGGGTTTAATACCTTCGTCGGCAGCAATAACCAAAACCACCAAATCAGTAACCAGAGCTCCACGAGCCCTCATTTTCTCAAAGGCTTTATGGCCGGGGGTATCGACAAAAGTAATTTTCTGGTCGCCATTAAGAGTAATTTGATAGGCACCAATATGCTGAGTAATGCCTCCAATTTCTTTGCTTTGCAAGTGACTCTGACAAATACGATCAAGAAGGGAAGTTTTGCCGTGATCAATATGCCCCATTAAGGCAACCACTGGTGGACGAGTCGGGGTTTGATTTAAGTCTGTATTCATAACCATGAAAATTAATTATTAATTTGACAAAACTAGTCCGGCCGATTAGAAAAAATTGCTTGTTAGTCATTTCAGTCAGACTGTTTATCTTTATCGACTTCTTTTTTGACAGGCCCTTTTTTATTTGGTTTGCTTTTTGTCTGGCTAGTCTTTTTCTTTTCTTTTTGACGACCAGAACCTGAAGAATCAATATCAATTTCAAAACCGGTCAATTGACTGGCTAAACGAACATTTTGACCATCTTTGCCAATAGCCAAAGACAATTGATCCTCGGGAGCAGTTACTTTTGCCGTTTTTTGGTCTTTATCAACTTTAATCACTAACTCTTCTGCCGGTAATAATCCGGAAGCAATCAGTTTTTCCGGATCGTCATTAAATTGAATAACGTCCACCTTTTCTCCACCCAAAGCCTTTATCACTTCGGCCACCCGGACACCTTTTTGGCCGACACAAGCACCCACCGGATCAACTCCCCGCCGGTTGGAATAAACAGCCACCTTAGTTCTAATCCCGGCTTGACGAGCAATCGCCCTGATTTCTACTGAATTGTTATTAATCTCCGGAACTTCCCGCTTAAACAAAGCCTTAACCAAATCAGCACTGGTTCGAGAAAGAATAATTTGCCGACCCTGATCTTGGGTTTCGATAATTTCCTTAATTAAAAAATTAAATTTGTTGCCAATGGCATAATCTTCGCTGTTAATCTGCTCCGATAAAGGCAAAATACCATAGGTTCGACCAATATCAACCGCCACTCGACGACCATCCTGGCGAATAACCGTTCCAATAACCACCAAGCCAACCTTGTCTTGATAATCGTCAATAATCGCTGACTTTTCTGCCTCGCGAACTTTTTGCAAGATAACCTGCTTGGCAGTTTGAGTGGCAATACGGCCAAAGCCCGGTGGTGTCACCTCAAGCTCCTGTTCGGGTTTATCCTCAGGATACCCATAAATTTTAACTCCTCCTGTTTTACTGTTCAAATCAACTCGATATTGCCAGTCTTCATCAAAAGTGCCAGACTCTTGAGCGTCACGAACGTAAGCCGCCTCAATGGCTTCTTTAATACTAGATAAAACCACCTCAGGGTTAATTCCTCTTTCCCGAGCCAATTCTGCTACTGCGGCAGAAAATTCAGTTCTGTTTAGTTGCGACATATATTTTTTACCAATCATTAAAAAAAATGGTGGGCTTCCCCACCGCTATCTTTGACCCAACACCAATGGCTACTCTTGAAAGACTTTTAAAAAGGCTTTAAGTGTTAATTTAACATAAAGGTACCTGTTAGTCAATCTAACCATGGAACCGCCGGATCCTTATTCAGCCCAATACCTTGACATTTTCTTAGCAATCGTGATATAGTTTTGCTAATCGTAAATTACGTCTATGGCTCTAACTAATCGTCAAATTAGTATTCTAAAGTCCTTAATTGAAGAATACATTGAAACCGCCGAACCGGTTTCTTCTGATGCTTTAGACAAAAAATATAATTTGGGTGTTTCTCCAGCCACAATTAGAAACGAAATGGCCATTTTAACTAAAGAGGGTTTTATAAAAAAACTTCATGTTTCTGCTGGCCGGGCTCCAACACCAATGGGTCTTAAGTTTTATATTCAAAATTTATTAGAAACCAAGCCTGTTTCCGTTACCCAGGAGGTCAGCGTTAAGGAGAGGGTTTGGGATTATCGTCAGGAGGTTAAAAAACTAATTACTGAGGCTACCAATGAACTGGCCCGTATGACCAATTCAATGGCGGTGGCTATTTCTTCCGATCAGGAGTTCAATTGGTCTGGAGTAGCCAATATTTTAGACTTCCCCGAGTTTTGGGACATCGATCTCACTCATGCCTTATTATCCCTTTTGGATGATGTTTCTTTCTGGCAGAAACTGGTTAACCAAGTCCACGGCGAAGCCCATGTTAGCGTCTTATTAGGCGACGACTTTGGTAACGAAATTTTAGAACCTTGCGGTTTTATTTTTACCAGATTCAATATTGGCCCAAAAGAATATATCATTGGCGTTATCGGGCCGAGCCGGTGTTCGTATCGCAAAATCATTCCTTTGGTTGATTATTTTGGTAAATTAATCAGTGAGGTTGGTCAGGAATAAAATAAGCGCTTCTGTTTTAAAAAAAACTAATATGGTAAAAAAAACTCAAAAACAGACAGTTCGGGAAACTAAAGAGCTCCAACAACGGTTGGAAAAACTGGAAGAACAACTGAAGCGAGCCTTAGCTGATTATGATAACCTGGAAAAAAGGATTGGCCGGGAAAGAAAAGCCTGGATTGATTCGGCCGGCGAATCATTGGTAGACAAATTATTGTTTGTTTTCGACGACCTGGAACGAGCTTGCCAAAACATTGTCGATGAACCGGGTTTGAAAATGATTCGCGACCAATTTTGGCAAGTCTTGAATAGCGAGGGGGTTGAAAAAATTACTACTCAAAACAAAACTTTTGACCCCCAATTAATGGATGCTCAAAGCATGGTCCCCGGTTCTAAAGAAAAAATCATTGAAGAAATTTGTCCCGGCTACCTTTATAGAGGGCGTTGTCTGCGTCCGGCTAAAGTCAAGGTTGGTCAAGGAAAAAAATAATTTTTAATCGTCATCACCGTAAAAACTATCTTTTGCCTGAAAAATAACTCTTGACAGTCTTTAGCAGTCGTGATAACTTATTGCTAAGTACTATTCGTTTTTATGAACAATAATAAAGTAAGCGCCAAAATTATCGGCATCGACCTGGGTACCACTAACTCCTGTGTAGCAGTAATGGAGGGTGGTAAACCAACCATTATCCCCACCGAAGAAGGTGGTCGTCTTATTCCCTCAGTAGTTGAGCCACTCAAGGGTTTAATCGGCGAACCAGCCAAAAGACAAATGATTATCAATCCCAAAAATACTTTTTTCTCCATCAAGCGTATCATGGGTAAACGCCACGATAGCCAATCTGTTAAAAAAGATAAGGAACTGCTTCCCTATAGGATTGTCAAAGGAAAGAATGATCTAGCAGTGGTAGAAACCGAAAACGGTAAACAATTTACCCCCCAAGAAATTTCAGCTAAAATTCTGCAAAAAGCCCGAGCTGATGCTGAAAG
The DNA here is from genome assembly GCA_028697345.1 of Candidatus Shapirobacteria bacterium. GTDB lineage: Bacteria > Patescibacteriota > Microgenomatia > 0-14-0-10-38-17 > 0-14-0-10-38-17 > JAQVFF01. The sequence goes on along the minus strand of JAQVFF010000023.1, from coordinate 733 downwards.
TTATTTGGGTGAAAAAATTGAACAAGCTGTTATTACCGTTCCGGCCTACTTTGATGATTCTCAAAGACAGGCTACCAAAGAAGCTGGTGAAATTGCTGGCTTAAAAGTGGCTAGAATCGTTAATGAGCCTACCGCTTCCGCTCTAGCCTACGGATTGGATAAAGAAAAGGCTGAAAAAATCGCCGTCTTCGATCTTGGCGGCGGTACTTTTGATATTTCTATCTTAGAAATTAGCGATGGGGTTTATGAAGTTTTGGCCACTAATGGCGATACCCATCTTGGCGGTGACGATTGGAATCAAAAAATTATCGAATATGTTCTGGCTGAATTTAAAAAAGAACAAAATGTTGATCTGTCGGGTGATTCTCAAGCAATGCAAAGAATTAAGGATGCCGCCGAAAAAGCCAAAATTGAGCTATCCTCTTCTCAAAATACGGAAATCAATTTACCCTTTATTACTCAGGGTGAATCCGGCCCCTTGCATTTAACCGTTTCCTTAACCAGATCAAAACTGGAACAAATCACCAGTGAGCTGCTGGACCGGCTTCTGCCTCCGGTTAAAGCGGCCTTGAAGGATGCCAAATTAACCATCAAGGATATTGATGAAGTATTATTGGTTGGCGGCCAAACCAGAATGCCCAAGGTTCGCCAAATAGTTAAAGATTTTTTTGACAAAGAACCTAATAAATCGGTTAATCCTGACGAAGTAGTTGCTCTGGGAGCCGCCGTTCAG
>JAQVFF010000022.1 GCA_028697345.1 Candidatus Shapirobacteria bacterium | reverse complement strand
GTCGGGGAGCAACATTGGCCTGGATCATCGTTTCTGCCTGATCAATCAAACCTAAAATTTTGATCGCTTCATAGTTGGGTTTTTGTCTAAACAGTTGTTTTTGTTTCCTTAACCACTGAAGAAATTTTTGTTTTTCCCCTCCTCTTTCGCGGGCAAAGATAACTTTTTCACCTAAATCTTTATTTAAAATTTGAATTAACTTTTTGTTGGTTAAATTATTTTTACTTGTAGCTTTTTTTCCCAACCTAATAATTTGACAACGAGAAGCAATGGTTGGCAATAATTGATGAATATTATTAGTAGTTAAGATAATTAAGGTGTTTGACGGCGGCTCTTCCAGGGTTTTTAAAAAAGCATTTTGAGCCTCAGGGGTTAGATTTTGAGCGTGATGGATTAAGATTAGTCTGTTTTCTTTTTGATAAGCCTTTTGACCAAGCCAAGTTTTGATTTTTCGAATAGTATCAATTCCAATGGCCTTTTCCTGTTTAATAATTAATGTGTCTGGGTCATTGTTAATCCTCAGGCGTTTTTCTTGTTTAAAAATTTTTTTAATTACTTCTCCCCTGCTCTTCAGGCTTCCACCGGTAATAACAATAGAATGAAGCACCTTAAAAAAATTTTAACTTTTAATTTTTAACTTATTTAATTGACATTCTAACACAATTTACTTACACTAAGATTTAAAGATTAACTATGATTAGTCCACCTGCCCCACCAAAAGTAGCCACCAGTAACAACACTAATAATCGTAGCTTAAGTGATGTTTTATTTGAGAAAGGTTTAATTAGCCAGGAAAAAAAAGATCAAGTTCGGATTAATGCCGCCCGGGAAGGTAAGGCGGAAGAACAAATTATTAGAGAAAGGGCTGTTGTTGACAGCAAAAGTTTGGCTATTGCCAAGGCAGAACTATTTCATGTTCCTTTTGTTTCGTTATCAGAAACCCCTGTTTCCCCCGAGGCCATTGCCCTGTTTTCTCAATCGATTGCCACAACTTACAAACTAATTCCCCTTGTCTATAATCGTGATGATAACGAAATTACCATCGCTATGGCCAATCCCCTAGACTTGGAAGCAATTGAATTTTTAGAAAGAAAAATTCAGGTTAAGGTGATTCCTAAAATGGCTGATGAAAAAGAAATTATGGAGGCTATTGAAGAGCATTATGGGGGAACTTTGGTGGCCGAGGTTAGTCAGGCTTTGGAGGAAGAGCTATCAATTCCCAAGACAAAGGCAATTGATATCAGACAATTAGGAGAGGTTATCAGAGAAGCCCCGGTTGCCAAGGTGGTTAAGACAATTTTGGAGTTTGCAGTTACCTCTCGGGCTTCAGATATTCACATTGAGCCTCAGGAAGAAAAAACCAGAGTTCGTTATCGAATTGATGGTATTATGCACGAAAGACTGCTTTTACCGCGGACAATTCACGGTGCCCTATCTTCTCGAATAAAAATTCTTTCTGGTATGAGAATTGATGAGAAAAGACTTCCCCAGGATGGCCGCTTTTCGATTACCGTTAATGAGGAAGAAGTTGACTTGCGAGTTTCTTCGGTGCCCAGTACTTATGGGGAAAAGATTGTTATGAGACTACTGCGTGCCTCTGGTGGAGTGCCTGATTTGCCGGAGTTGGGATTGCGTAGTTTAAGCTTAAAACATTTTGAAGAAGCAATCACTAAACCTAATGGAATTATTATTGTTTGTGGTCCAACCGGTTCCGGTAAAACTACTACTCTTTATTCGGCCCTAACTAGAATTAACACCGCCCGGGTTAATATTATGACGATCGAGGACCCGGTTGAATATGAAATTGCCGGTGTTACTCAGGTTCAAGTTAATCGGGAGGCAGGTTTGACTTTCGCCTCGGCTCTGCGATCCTTTTTGAGACAGGACCCAGATATTATGATGGTGGGTGAAATCCGGGATTCAGAAACAACAGAGTTGGCCATTCAGGCCTCATTAACTGGCCATTTGGTTTTTTCTACCCTGCACACTAATCAGGCTTCAGGAACCATTCCCCGTTTACTTGATTTGGGGGCAGAAACTTTTTTATTGGCTTCAGCATTAAGTTTAGTGGTTGGTCAGCGTATTGCTCGCCGGATCTGTCCCAACTGTCAGCAAAAATTTTCCCCCGATGAAAAAGTTTTAGAGGAAATTAACCAAACATTGGGTTCCTTGATGCCTAAGGATAAAGAAAAGATTAATTTTACTCGAGGAACAGGTTGTGATAAGTGCAACAACACCGGCTACTATGGTCGAATTGGTGTTTATGAGGTCTTGCCGATTTCGGAAAAAATTGCTAAGCTAATACTAGAACAAGCTCCAGCAGGGAGAATTGAGAAGGAGGCAATTGAGGAAGGAATGGTCACTATGTTGCAAGACGGTTACTTGCGAGTGTTGGAAGGAATAACAACAATAGAAGAAGTAGTCAGAGTGGTTCGTGATTAACAAAAACATTATGATTATGGACAATAAAGATAAAATTTACCAGTTATTTAATGAAGTTGCCAAAAGACAGGCCTCGGATTTGCATTTGATTGTTGATTTGCCTCCTTATGTTCGGGTTGACGGCAGACTGGTTCCTCTCCCCCAACAGCAGCCCCTAACCGAGGAAGATGTTCAGGGTTTAATTTTTACTATTGCTACTCAAGAACAAAGAGAAATCATTACCACTAATCGTGAGTTAGATTTTTCTTATGATTTTGGCGAAGTGGGCAGATTTAGAGTTAATGCTTATTTTCAGAAAAATTCTTTAGCGGCCGCTTTTCGTTTGGTACCCAAAAAAGTTCAATCTATTGAAGATCTTCATTTACCCGGTATTTGTCATGAGTTTGCCAAGTTGAATCAAGGCTTTGTTTTGGTTACCGGCCCCACCGGTCACGGCAAGTCGACCACAATTGCCTCAATCTTAGCAGAGATTAACCAAACTCGTCCTTGCCATTTGGTAACTATTGAAGACCCAATCGAATTTACATTCACTTCGGATAAGGCAATTGTCTCCCAACGCGAGATGAATCGGGATACTCATTCTTGGAAACTAGCCTTAAGGTCGGTTTTACGGGAAGATCCAGACGTTGTTTTTGTTGGCGAAATGCGCGATCTGGAAACAATTGGTGCCGCCCTGACCGTAGCTGAAACTGGCCATCTGGTTTTTTCTACTCTTCATACTAATTCGGCGGCCCAAACCATTGACCGGATTGTTGATATTTTTCCTGAGGGAGCCAGAGAGCAAATTAGAATGCAGTTTAGTAACGTTTTTGCCGGTGTTATTTCTCAGCGTTTAATTCCGGGTTTATCAGCTGGTCGGTTACCGGCAACCGAAATAATGTTAGCTTCCACCGCAGTTAAAACAGCTATTCGTGAAGGTAAAAGCCACATGATTGATAATATTATTCAGACTTCTCGTGAAGTGGGGATGATTAGCTTGGAAACTTCGTTAGCAAGTTTAGTGGCCGAAGGGAAAATTTCTTTTGAGGTGGCTCAAGAATATGCTCTAAGGCCGCAGGAATTGCTCAGGCTGGCAGGAAGAACGAGAGGAAAAACTTCTTAAGGTGAACATTAACAGCCTAAATTAAAATTAAAGACTAATAACTATTAACAAGCTCTTTTTAATAGAAAAAGAGAAACAGTAATTTATTTAAAGAATCAAAAACAATGGAATATACTTATCAGGTTAAAGACAAAGAGGGTAAAGCAGTTAAGGGAGTGGTTGAGGCAGAAAGTAAAGATCGTGCCCTAAGCCTCCTTAAGGAACGAGGCTTTTTTGTTATTTCTTTAAAAGAAGGAACGGGCATTAATTTTAACTTAGAAAACATCACCCCAATTAAGCGAGTTTCTCGTGATGAGGTAGTTATCTTTACTCGTCAATTAGCCACCATGATCAACGCCGGCTTGTCTTTAAATGATGCCCTTTTTTCTCTTAAAGAACAGGTAGGGCCCAAATTTGCTCAAATTATTGATGAGGTTTTGCGTCGGGTAGAGGCTGGTCGGTCGTTGGGGGAATCTTTATCCGGCTGGTCAGATATATTTTCTAATATTTATGTTGCCTCAGTTAAATCGGGAGAGGCGGCTGGGGTTTTAGATAAGGTTTTGTTAAGATTGGCTGATGACTTAGAAGAAGAAAAAGTTTTTCGCAACAATGTTAAGGGTGCCTTAATTTATCCGGCCATTGTGTTAGTAATGATGGTATTAGTCGGGACAATCGTGATGATTTTCGTGGTTCCCAAAATGTTGTCTCTTTACTCGGAACTAGATGCTGATTTACCAGCGGCCACTAAAGCTCTGATGGCAATTTCTAACTTTTTTATTAAAACCTGGTGGTTGGCTTTGGTTCTACTGGCAGGGTTTATTTATTTATTTATTAAATTTAAAAATACTGACCAGGGGGCCAGAAAAATTGATGAGTTAATTTTGAGTTTACCGGTAGTTGGTCCGCTTCAGAAAAAAACCATCCTAGCTAACATGAGTAGAACCTTGGGGTTATTATTGGGAACGGGCATTTCCCTGGTTGAGGCGTTGGATATTGTTGCCGAGTCATTAGGCAATTTAATTTTTCGTGATGCCATGAAGCAGTCGGCTCGAGGGGTAGAGAAAGGCCGATCGTTATCGGGCATGATGGCCAATTTTTCAGTTTTTCCTCCGATTCTTTACCAGATGGTGGCAGTTGGCGAGGGTACCGGTAAAATAGATGAATCGCTGGAGAAAGTGTCAACCTTTTTTAAGGGTGAAGCCGAGACGGCTGTTAAAGGCTTGACAACCGCTTTGGGCCCAATTATCATGATTGTATTAGGGGTTGGAGTAATGTTTTTGGTGGTGGCAGTTTTGATGCCCATTTATAATTTAACCAGCAGTTTTTAAAAAAAAGTTGACAAAAATGAAATGGAAAACTTAAAAAGTTAAAATTTATTTTTTTTTCTTGTAAAGGGGGTGAAAAAATGATGGTTAAACGAGGTTTTACTTTGATTGAGCTTTTAATTGTTATTACCCTATTGGGTATTTTGGCAGTGGCTGTTTTGTCCGCCATTAACCCAATTGAGCAAATTAATCGTTCCCGGGATACTTCTTCTCGCTCTGATGCAGAGCAGCTTATTAACGCTGTTGAGCGTTTTTATGCAAGCAAAGGCTTTTTTCCTTGGCGTGTTACAGAAACAGTTGAGCCAGGTGAAACAATAGGCGTTGATTGGACAGTGGTTAATAACGAAGACTTCCTTGACACTGAAGGAACGGCTGTTGTTCAGAAGCTTTCTTCCGATGCCACAGCAGAACTAAAAGAGTCCTTCATTAACAGAATTAGCGCTGCAAGGGCAAATAGTCTTTACATTTTTAATCGGGGACAACAGGGCGATAGCACTTATGTTTGTTTTAGACCTAGGTCAGCCAGTTTCTTGGATGATGCGACAAATCGTTGTGATGAGGGGGGCGATTATGGTTCTTTGCCTGATGATTATCCACCTGAAGCATGCGCTGGAGGTGATGAAATCTATAATTGTCTACCCTAGTGTTGTTTGAAGGGTTAGGTTAATTTTTTTTAACCTAACCCTTGTTTTGATTGATAAATTGTTTTGAAATATGAGCGGTGGTTTATTGTTGGTTTTTTTGATTGGTTTATTGGTTGGCTCTTTTTTAAATGTTTTAATTGATCGAATTGCTCGGAATGAAAAATTTGTTTTTGGTCGGTCATATTGTGAGTCTTGCCAGCATCTACTTTCTTGGCAAGACTTAATTCCTCTTTTTTCTTTTATTTTCCTTGCTGGTCGCTGTCGTTATTGCCGGGCCAGGATTCCTTTTTGGTTACCGGTGATAGAACTGGTAACGGCGTTGGTTTTTGTTTTAGTGGCTTGGTGGTTCTTTGAGTTGGCATGGGGACTGATTTTTTTGGGTCTTATCATTGCCTCGTTATTAATAGTGGTTTTTTTTACTGATTTAAAATATCGTTTGGTTTATGGAATTATAATTTACCCGGCCTTACTAATTACCCTTGTTTATCAAATTGCCATTTTTGGAAGTTGGGTCGGCTTGATCAGTCCCCTGCTTGCTTCTTTGGCCACCGGCTTGTTTTTTTATTTGCTTTACTTATTAACTAAGAAACGAGGTTTGGGTTTTGGCGATGTTCAAATTGGCTTGTTAATGGGTCTTTTATTGGGTTGGCCCAACATTGTGGTTGCCCTATATTTGGCTTTCTTGACAGGAGCCTTAACTGGTATCATACTAATAATAGCTGGTCGGGCCAAAATGAAAACGGCGATTGCCTTTGGGCCGTTTTTAGTTTTGGCGACCTTCATTGCCTGGTTTGCTGGTGGTAAACTAATCAGTCTGGTAACAACTTGTTTGTTTTTTTAAGTAAATTAAGGTTTTTTTAATGTGTTGAAACAAAAAAATATTGGCGTAACTCTAATCGAATGGTTGATAGTCATCGCTATTATTAGCATTTTATTAATTATTATTTTTGCTCATATTAATCCCCTGCGGGAACGCGATCGGGCTTCTGACTCCAGAAGGAAGGCCGATCTTAACCGAATTAATATTGCTTTGGAGGAATTTTATTCTGATCATGATTGTTATCCTATTCAAGAGATTTTCAATCAAAACGAGGGACTGCGGCCTTATTTGGGCCAAACGCCTCGCGATCCCGGTACCGGTCTAGCTTATTTTTATTTTCCTCAAGAAGAACCCTGCCCTCAGTATTATAGGCTATATACTAATTTGCGGTGGCAAGATGATCCGGATATTACTAAAATTGGTTGTTCAACAGGTTGTGGTCCAGACAACTTTTATAACTATGGGGTTTCCTCTCCTGATACTAGTTTAGTAATAGTAACGGAATTAGCAACTGGTTGTTATAATCAGTCAAATTGCACTATTTGTCAGGAAAATGAAGAAGGGCTTTGTATGTGTAATGCTGTCGGACGCTGTTGTGTCGAGTTTCTTGGCGATTGTCCTTCGGGGTGCGATCAGTGCTTTCCGGCAAATCTGTGTTTTTTTGACGGTAATTGCGGAGGTTATCGGAATAATCCGATGCCGTCCTATTAGTTTGGTAATTGGTGTTATAATGATTTTATCAATGATTCGTCATCGTTTCGGTTTTACTTTAATTGAACTGTTAATTGCGGTGGTAATAATTGGGATTTTAGCGGCTATTGGTTTAGGCCAGTTTCATACTGCTCAAATTCGTTCTCGTGACGCTCAGCGAAAAGAAAATCTTTCTTCAGTGGCCAAGGCCTTGGAAATGTATTACAATGATCATGGTCGGTATCCGGATAATTTGGTTTGGGGAAGTTCTCTGGAAGATGATGACGGCCAAGGAACCATTTATATTAAAGATTTACCCAATGATCCCTCGGCCGGAGCCAATTACTTTTACCAAACAGACGAAGAAAGTGCTGGTTATTATAAACTTTATGCTTATATTGAGCATGGATCTGATCGCTGTTTTGCCGAAGGAGGTCAGTGTTTAGAAGATGGTTATTCCGATACTGATTGTGGTAGTGGCCGTCTTTGTCGTTATTGTCTTGCCAGTCCTAACGCAAGCTGTGATGATGAGTGATGTTGGAATTTTAGATGAAACTTAATTGATTAAAGAGATTGTTTATGAATAATAAAAAAGGGTTTAATCTATTCTCCGCTTTTACCTTAATAGAATTATTAGTAGTTATGACCGTGATTGGGGTTTTGGCTGGATTAATTGTTCCCAACTATATGGCTGCTCGGGAAAGAGCTCGTGATGCCCAAAGAAAGTCGGACTTAGAGCAAATTCAAAAAGCCTTAGAGATGTATAAGATGGATCAATCCCCTCCCCGTTATCCTGATTCTTTAAGCTATGGTTTACCCCTTGAGTCTGGTGAAGAGGTTTATATGAAAGAAATTCCCCAAGACCCCAGAAACAGTGATCCTTATTTTTACAGTTATCAGCTTGATAGTGAAGACCCTCTTAAATATACTTTAGTTGCTTGTTTGGAAAATAAGTCTGACCCTGATGGCGAATCGGGAATTGGCGATTGTCCTGATTTGGGGATTGAAAAAACGGAACCCTAAGGCTCTCTTTAAAAAAAACAACATTTAATTTTTAAAGGCTTAACGTTTGAGAGGCTTATTATTTATTGACTAATAATAGTTTTTATTCTAAGATGAAGTTGATGAGAAAATATTCTGCTTTTACTCTTCTGGAACTACTAATTGTTATTGCAATTATTGGTATTTTGGCTTCTTTGGCAACGGTTTCTTATTCCTCAGCTCAAAGACGGGCTCGAGACTCGCAAAGACAGGCCGATCTTAAAGCGATTCAAAATGCCATGGAGCAATATTATGCTGATTATGATGGTAATTATCCACTTACTTGTGACGGCATTGGTGGGGCACAGTCACCATCCGGGGAAAGTTATTTACCAACCGGTTTGCCTACCGACCCCAAAAGCGGAGAGGAATATGAGGGAAATTGCACTAATGCTGGTTATAGTTTTTCGGTTGATTTAGAATCCTCGGAAGAAAACTTTGTTGTTAGCAATCTTCAATAATAAATAAATTTAAAATAGCGATTTGAGAAAAAATAAAGGCTTTACTCTAATTGAGGTCTTGGTGGCCACGACCATTGTGGCAATATTGGCGGCCATTGGAGTAGTTTCCTATGCCTCGGCTAATCGTAATTCTCGGGATGCCAGAAGGCTGGCTGACGTTGAACAAATCCGGGCGGCATTGGAAATGTATCGGGCTGATCAAGGTTCTTATCCATCCACGATTTCCTTTGGAGGCTCTTTATCACTTGGTGGAAATGTTTATATGGATCCTATCCCCCAGGATCCAAAATACCCTTCTTATAGTTACTCTTACACATATTTTGGCAGTGATGATAGTTATACTTTGAGTATTTTTTCTGAAAAAACTGCTGAAGCGCGTTCTTTTGGTCCTTTGGGTGAAAAATAATATTTTCAAATTCTTCTCTTCTTGCTTTTCTTTCCCAATTAAATTAGGATGAAATTAGACTGATGAGAAAATTTATTGGCTTGACTCTAATTGAGATTTTAGTGTCTTCGGCGGTTATTATGGTGGTGTCTGGTTTGGGTTTAGCCGCTTATAATAATTTTAATAATCGTCAACTCCTGGATACTACAACCAATGAGTTAAGGAATAATCTGCGCCAGGTTCGTGGTTGGGCTATGGCTGGAAAAAAAGCTGATGATTGTGCCGGTGGGTTGGAAGGTTACCAATTTTCATTTGGATCTGTTAGCGGCGAGTATCGGGCTTATATGGTTTGTCCTGGTCCTGTTATTGTTGGTACTTTTTTTTACGATGGTAGAGTGGCTATTAATTCTCCCAGCTCAACTATTTTTTTTCAAGCTTTAACCGGCGAAACCGGTGAAAACATTAATATTAGTTTATCTTTGGGAAGCAGAACGAGGCAGTTAAATATTGAGACTAATGGAGAGATTAATTAACTGGAAAAAACAGGGCCAATCGTTAGTGGAAGTAGTGGTGGCAGTGTCGATAACGGCCTTAATAATTGTGGCTTTATTGATCGGGGCGGTAATCGGTATTCGTAATGTCCAGTTTTCTCGAAACCAATCTCAGGCAATGGAGTTAAACAGGGAAGTAGCCGAGTGGTTGAGAACAGAGAAAAAAATCGGCTGGAGCCAGCTTTTTTCTAACGGTTCGCCATCGGGTGAAAGCTATTGTTTTAATTTTCTTAATTTTAACAATCAGGGTAATTGCACGGAGAGTGAATTAATTGACGAAAAATTCGTTCGTGAGGGCGTGTTGAGACAAGAAGACGAAGACAAGTTGGAAATAACAGTCATTACCAGCTGGCGAGATCCGGCCGGTCAACATAGCGAAACAATTAGCACTTATTTGACCAAGTATTAGTTATGGTTTAAAGCTAAAGTTTTAACATTTTAAACCATTATGCTTTGAGTTTTTTTATTTATATAAACTATGAAGCACATTTTCCAAACGGCGAAAAAAATTTTTATTATTATTCGGCCCTATTCTAAAAAACCAGCTTTTACCTTAATTGAATTATTAGTGGTGGTAACCGTTTTTGCCGGTTTGGGAGTTTTATTAGTTAATTCTTTATTTTCCATTTTAAGAAGTAATGCCAAATCGGAATTAATCAAAGAGATTCGTCAAAATGGCAGTTTTGCCCTTGACGTGATGACTAAAAAAATTACCAGCGGCACCGAACCGCGCTGTGAAACTAGTCCTAACAGGATTTCTTTTACTGATGTTAACGGAACAGAGATTACTTTTTTGTGCGCTGGTGACCATATTGCTTCAGAAAGCGGTGGATTTAGGGTTCCTTTAACCAGCAATGTTCAGTTGACCGAATGTTCTTTTTTTTGTCAATCTGTTGGTACCGCCAGTAGGGTGACGATTAGTTTTGGGCTTTCTCAGGTTGGCGCTCCAACCCGTCAGGAAGACTTTGCTCAACAGTCTTTTAGTAAGGTTATTCTGGTTCGTAATCAATAAGAGTAGGAAAAATTGACAATACCCCTACTTTCCTTTAATCTTAAATCATGAGTGTTATCGGTTTGGACATTGGTTCCTCGTCAATTAAGGTGGCCAAAGTAGCCAAGGTTAGTGGCGGTTTTCAGTTAGTGGCTTTGGGAAAAATCGCCACACCTCAACCGGGTCTATTATCAGAATCTCCTAATGACCATGAAGTTGTTGCTGAAGCGGTTAAAAAACTCTTTGCCGATGTTGGCATTCAAGATAAACAGGTAATA
>JAQVFF010000021.1 GCA_028697345.1 Candidatus Shapirobacteria bacterium | reverse complement strand
AGAACAATTTCTTTATGATAAGGGTGGCGAGGAACACTATAACACTATTAGTTCATACATTAAGTCTATGCGGGCCGGTAATGTCGATGCCGCTCTCTACTATTTGGCCCGGATGGTGGCGGCTGGTGAGGACCCGCTCTTTATTGCCCGAAGAATGGTGGTTTTTGCCTCCGAGGATGTGGCTGCTCCCACTGCCCTAGTGGTTGCCAATGCTGTTTTTCGGGCTTGCGAAACGGTGGGATATCCTGAATGTCAAGAAAACTTAGCCGCCGGAACCGTTTATTTTGCCCAGGCGCCTAAAGACCGCCGGGCTTATGAGGCCTATATGAGAGCTTTAGCTGATGTCAAGAAATATGGCAACTTATCTATTCCCTTGGAACTTCGTAATGCCCCCACTAAACTAATGAAAGACATTGGTTATGGCAAGGGGTATGAGCAGTATCCGGACAAGAATAAGAATTTACTGCCCAAGACACTAAAAGACAGACGGTATTTTCTTAAGGAGAAAAGGTAAGTTTTTATTTGTTTTTATTCTTCGGCCAGCTTGATGATCTTATCAATCATTTCGGTATAGCTAATACCGGCTGTTTTTGCTTCTTTAGGTAGAATAGATTGTGATGTTAGGCCGGGAATGGTATTGATTTCTAAGACCACCGGTTTTTGATTTTGATTGATAATAAAATCAGTTCTTGAAAAACCGCGACAACCTAAAACCTGATGAATCCTAATAGCTAATTTTTGAACTGTTCGGGTTGTTGTTTGGTTAATTTTGGCTGGGATAATTTCTTTGGCTCCTTTAGGCTGGTATTTGGCTTGGTAATCAAAGAAATCTTCTTGGGGAACAATTTCCGCTATCGGTAAAGCTTGAGGTTTTTGATTACCAATTACTCCACAGGCAATCTCTTTTCCTTGGATCATCTCGTCGACTAAAATGGTATCACTGAATTGTTGAGCCAGCCTTAAGGCTGGCTCAAGTTCAGACTTTTTTCTAACCAGACTAACACCGATTGACGAACCCTGGTTGTGAGGCTTAACGAATAACGGCAAAGACAAAAAATTGAAAATTTTTTCCTGGTTTTCTTCAGAGCGGTAAATAACAAACTTGGGAATAGTAATTTTCTCGGCAATCATAATTTTTCTGAAAAACAGCTTATTGATTCCTAGGGCACTGGCCAAGGGTCCAGAACCGGTATAGGGTAGTTCTAAAAGATCTAATAAGCCCTGAATTTTACCATCTTCTCCGAAAGGGCCATGGATAGCAATAAAGACCATTTTGCCAATTTTAACCAAATCTGGCCAGTTGATTTTTATAGCTTGGGGAAAAACCAACTCTTGATCAGCGTCGAAGGCAAGATCTTTAGTAATAGTCAAAAAATGCTTTTTGCAAACCAAGCTTAAACAGGAGTTATCCTTATTAATTATTACCGGAATGGGTTGATAATTTTTAGGGAAGTGTTTTATAACCTCCCGGGCGGAAATTAGTGAAACATTGTACTCCGGGGTTTTACCTCCAGTTAAAACGACGACTTCGTTCATCAATTGTTTTTTTGTTTTCTTGAAATGTGGTGCACCCAGAGAGATTCGAACTCTCGACCTGCCGCTTAAGAGGCGGATGCTCTACCGACTGAGCTATGGGTGCTTTTTAATTAATTTTGGTGCGCCTGGCAGGACTTGAACCTGCAACCTACTGTTCCGAAGACAGTCGCTCTATCCATTGAGCTACAGGCGCCTTTTAAACGCCTTAATTATAACAGGAAAGAACGGTTTTTGCCTTAATTGACATTTAACTTAAGGAAATTTTGATATCAACGGCAACTACTGTTTTGGAGTCAGCTATTAAAGGGTTAATATCTAATTGGTCAATTTCAGGAAAAGATTCAGCTAATTTAGCAATTGACAATAAAGCCTTTTCTATTTCTATTAAATTAATAGTTTTTTTACCTCTGGCTCCTTTTAAAATTGGATAAATTTTTAACTCTGAGAGCATTTCCCGGGCGTCATTTTTTTTAATTGGCAAAACCCTAAAACTCTGGTCTTGCCAGATTTCAGCATAAATACCCCCGGCACCAACCATTAATAAATGACCAAAAACATAGTCTTTTTTAACACCAATAATTAATTCTATTTCTCCATTAACCGCTTCAGCTAGAATAAATTCAGGGTGATTAAATTTTTTATTCATGATATTGGAGTGTTTTAAAAATTCTTTTTCAGAATTGATTTTTTGAACTGCCCCTAAATCGGTTTTGTGAGCAATTTCGGTTGATAAAATTTTTAAAAAGGCCGGAAATTTAATTTTTTCAAGAGCCGCCAAACCCTGACCTTGATTGCCAAAAACAATAAATCGGGGAGTGTTTATTTGGCAGGCAGAAAGAATTTCAAAGCCTTCGGCCTCATTAAAGACTAGTTTATTTTTTTGAGTTAAAATTTTTTTGATCTTTTGACTATTAATTTTAGCTTTATTTGGAGCAGTTTTTACTTTAAGCCTTTTTTGGTAGTTGATTATTTTTGCCAAAGAAGTAATTGCGTCTTGAGGAGCAGGAAAATTAATCAAATTACTTTCTTGAAAGATTTTTCTTGCTTTTTTAATGCTTTTGCCGCCCATAAAAATAGGAATAATTATTTTTTTAGTTTTCATCTGAGTTATTTTTTGAGCAATAGCCTCAACTTTAGTGCCTCGTTGTTTAGTGAGAATAATAATTAAATTGTCAACTTCCGGATCTGAGAGAACAATTTTACTGGCTTTATAATAAGTGTTTTCATCGGCATTACCCAACAGGTCAATCGGGTTATCAAGATTGGTTTCTTGAGGTAATAATTTGATTAATTTTCTTTTAGTTGTAGAGCTAATTTTAGTTAAAGATAGATTGCTTTTGGCAATGGCATCGGTGGCTAAAACCCCTGGACCGCCAGCATTAGTGATGATAACGGTTTTTTCTCCAACCTTCTTATTTTTTAGTTGGTTTAGCAGTTTGGTTAGATTGATTAATTCTCTGATGTTGTCGGCACCAATGATATTGGTTTGATTAAAGAAGCCTTTGGTTATTTTTGCTGGCGTGGCTAAACTGGCTGTGTGGGATTGAGCTGATCGGGCGCCTTGATCGGTTTGGCCTGACTTCAAAATAACCAGCGGTTTTTTGAGAGTGGTTTTTTGGGCCAAATCAACCAGTTTTTGACCTTCTTGGAAAGATTCCAAATAGGCGATAACCAGGCTGGTTTGCTTATCTTGGTTAAAAAATTCCAATAGATCAACCTCATTAATATCAGCCTTGTTTCCTAGGCTGGCAAAATAAGAAAAACCTAAATCGGCCTCGTTGGCTAGTTCAATAATTGGTGCGGCTAAAGCGCCTGATTGAGAAGCAAAGGCAATGTTTCCTTTTTTAGGGATAATTTCTCCCCAGGAAGCATTAAGGTTGAGGCTTGGGTTAATAATACCCAGACAATTAGGTCCTAAAATTCTTAATTGGTATTTTTGACTAATGGCAAGCAGTTTTTCTTGGTTTTCTAAACCGCCTGGCCCGCTTTCGGCAAAACCAGCGCTAATAATAATAACCATTTTAGTTCCTGATTGGCCAATTTCTTCTAAAATTGTTGGCACAATATTAGCCGGTACTACCACTATCGCCAGATCGACTTTTTTGGGTAAGTCTAAAATAGAAGAAAAAACTGGTTGATTAAGAACGGTTTTTGCTTTGGGGTTAACTGGATAAACGCTTCCTTTAAAGTCAGATTCAATTAAATTTTTAAAAACCAAATGACCAACTTTCTGATTGTTACGGGAGGCGCCGATAACGGCCACAGAACGAGGTCGAAACAGTTTGTCTAAATTAACCATCAGTATTAATTATGCCTTATTTATGATTTTTGAGCAACGATTTTTATTCTTTGGTGATTGATAGGCTTGGTTATATATTTTTCTGTCTGAAGAAGTTACCCAAGCACCGTGTTTAGCCTGTTGAGCCTGTTTTCGGCGCTGATGACGATTTTTAGTTTTAATCATTTGAATTATTGATTTGATAAAAGGAATCGTTTTGGGGAATTTTTCTATACCACCAAACCTTAACCAAAGCAATGATTTTTTGCCAAAAATTGTCTTTATAGGAATTTAGGCTTGAGGGGTTGAAAAAACTAATAACTGCTTTTTCGTCAAGATTTTCCCAGCTGACAGAGACGGTTTCAGGCCACTCTGAGGTTTTAATATTAAAAACGAACTGGTGGGACTGACCCGGCTCAATTACTACTCCCGATGGCAAAACAATATCTTCAACTAAAATTGAGGCAGACTTGAAAGCCAGCGGCTTTTCTCCCCAAATAGATTGGCCAGTGTTTTTAAGGGTTATTTTGCCTTGGTATGAGGAATTGATCGGCAGAAACTTGGGTAAATTGATTATTTCTACTTGCCACTCGTTAATTTGTTCCGGCCACCAGGCAGTTTTTTTCATTTCTCTAATGGCTTGGCAGTGGGGATAGTCTTGGCCGTCTCTATCTAGCCAGGAAAAAACGTCCAAGGGAAATGAGTGATAATTTAAGACAAATGGAGTAATGGCCTTTACCTGGTTATCCGCCAGCCATAAATAAAAAGCTTCTTTAGTATACTCGGCAACCTTATCGGGAGCAAGAAAGTAGCCGTTTCTAATCTGATTATTGGCAGTTTGACCATGAGGCCAGCCGGTTTCACTAATAAAGACCGGTAAATTTTTGTTAACATTAAAATCTGCTTTTAGAGTAGCTATTTCCCAACGGTAGCCCAAAATACTTTTTCGGCCTTGATCAGTCGGTTTGCCAATAAAACCAGGATTTGGATAAGGATGAGAGCTCCAGCCGTCAAGGCGATTAAATATTCCTGGTACGGCCTGGTTCATTATTTGCCAATAACGATAAACATCCATAGTTTCAGCAGAATTATTGGCCGCCAGATCGAAGCCGCCGTTTAAAATTTTAAAATTATCATCTTTATCTTGGAATTTTTCGATAGCGTAGTCTAAAATTTGAGCATATTCGATCGGGTTGATATCATTCCCCCATTCTTTAGCATGATTAGTCTCATTGAAGACAACAATATATTGATCTTTGACCGGCCAATTGATGTTAGCCAGAAAGTCAGCCAGCTGATCAATGTCATCCCTGGTTGGTTTTTTCCAGGCTTCGTCCTCTATTTCGGTAGCTAATCTGACTAAAGGAATAAGATGTTTTCGTCGGCAATTATTAAAAAATTCTTGCCATTTTTTTTGGTTTAGATCGTTAGTACGCAAAACTATTGTTATCCAACCCCAGTCGCCTCCGGCAGAATTAACTAGTTGGGCGGCCTGATCCACTTCACCAGCGTCAAGAATGTGAATGCCAAACTTGTTAATTTCTTGGGCTAAAACGCGACCAGGAATAACAAGGAATGTTAAAATAACAAGAACAATAGACAATAATTTTTTCATGTCAATTATCAATTATATCAGCAGAGACAATTAAACATGGACGAACAGAGAATTAAAGACCAAATAGAAGCAGTCAAAAATGAAATTAGTGCTACATCCTATCATAAAGGGACAGAACATTATATTGGTAGGTTGAGAGCGAAGATCGCCCGTCTAGAAGACCAATTGCTGGACAAAGGTTCAAAAAAAAGCGGCGGCGGCAGTGGTTATGCGGTTGCTAAAGGAGGAGATGCCACCGTGGTTTTGGTTGGTTTTCCTTCAGTAGGCAAATCAACCCTGCTTAATCAGTTGACTAAAGCCAAGTCGAAAACAGCCCAGTATCCCTTTACTACCTTGACAGTAGTGCCTGGAATGATGAATTATCGAGGAGCCAAGATTCAAATTTTGGATGTACCCGGATTAATTACCGGCGCTTCCGTTGGTCGGGGTCGAGGGAAGGAGGTGTTATCGGTTATCAGGGTAGCCGACTTGATTGTACTTTTAGTAGATTCGGATAATGTTAAACAAATCCAAATAATTGCTAAGGAATTAGCCTTGGCCGGTATTAAGATTGGTCAAAAAGCGCCTCGAGTGATTGTTGACAAGAAACCCAAAGGGGGAATTTCAATTAAAAATCCTCAAGCCCTTGAGGGTTTCGCGGTGGAAACTGCTAAAGGAATTATCGAGGAGTTGGGAATTAAAAATGCCGAGATTATTTTTAAGGATAATCAAATTAGTCAAGAAGAATTAATTGATGCGATTTTGGGCAATCGGGTTTATTTACCCTATTTGTTAGTAATTAGCAAGATTGACACTCTTAAAAAAGTCCAGATAGATAAAATCAAAAAAAAATTTCCCGAAGCGATTCTGGTTAGCGCTTTAACCGGCCAAGGCCTTGATCAGTTAAAGAAGATTTTATTTGAAAAGCTTACTCTAAAAAGAGTTTATCTCAAACCCCAAGGAGCAAGAGTTGATTTCAGTGAACCGCTAATTATTAAGGGCTGGGAAACTGTTGCTGATGTTGCTTTTCGGATTGGCCAGGCTTTGGAAGGCAAGAAAAATGCTTATATTTGGGGAAAATCGGCTAAATTTCCTGGTCAATTGGTCGCCAACGACCATATTTTATTTGATAAGGACATTGTCTCTTTTCGTTGAGATTTGCCGTTGATTGTTTTAGGTTAACAGCCTCCCTGGGGAGCTTCGACCTCACCACCCAATACCGTGGAGCACTCTTCCGGAGGGCTATTAAAGGCCGAACACATAGCCTGTTTGAAGCTTTCAGCGGTGCGACTTCCTTGATAAACGGTGTCGTTGATCAATAAAGTCGGTGATCCGGAAACTTGATATTTTTCAGTTAAGGCAATTTCTTGGTCCAATAAAGTTTCAAATTCCTGCCTTTCACATTGAGAAATTTTATTAATATCGATACCTAAGGTTCGGGCTGGGCCGGTCCAGCAGGTATCGGCATTCTCGTAAGTACAATCGGCGTTAACTTCTTTCAAAAAGCCCCAAAATTTCTCCGGTTGATATTTATAAACACACAATTCTCTTACATTTTGGTTTAGTTCTTGATCGCCATGCAGTGAGGAATAGCTATCTCCCACCTTGGAGACAATATAGCGTGGAATAATATCAATAGTGTCTTTTAGCAAATCAACCACCGGTATCATTATTTCTTCAGCTTGATTGCCGTAGGGACAAAAACTCATTAAAAATAGTTGAGCAATTGGCTGGTCAGATTTAGGCATTTCTTTTACGCTACCAGCCTCAAGAGAGGTTTCTCCAGTTAACAATCTTTGCTTAAATTCGCTAGTATCGTAACCGCTGGGAAAAACAAAATTACCGTCCTTGGTTAGATAAGAGGTAAATGTTCCTTGGTTGGGAATAGTAATTTGAAAACTATAAATGGAACCCAGATCTTCAATATTACCAATACTAAGCTCTTGATCGGGTAATACCTCACTGGTAATAAAGGCCTGGGTAAATTCTTTGGCTTCGTCAAGTGAAAGAAGGTTTTTGTTAAAAACTCCCAAAACCTTTTGGCTAATTTGGGAATTTCCTGCTAGCATGAAGAATAGCGTCGGAATTAAAAAAGTAACAATCGGGATAATAATTGCTTTTTTCTCGATTAGGGAAGATAAAACTTTTGTCTTTTTTACTTTTTTAATTTCTTTATTTAGGGTTTTCTTGAGATTTTTAGTGGGTAAAAGTGTTTTTTGGCTGGTTGTTTTTTTTGTTTTCGGCATATCTAAAAAGTAGTTTATCATGAAATAATTTGTTTTGACAATAAGCAAAAATAGTTTTTATTTTATTGCTATAGGCTTTTATCTAATTGCCTTTGGCCTCGCTGTTTGTTAAAATCATGATAAGTTGTTTAGGGTTTGTCCCTGTAGCTCAGTTGGATAGAGCAACTCCCTTCTAAGGAGTAGGTCGTGTGTTCGAATCACACCAGGGACACAAAAAGAATTAAAAACCCAAAAATTAAAAAAAAATAACAATTGTTGTATTGTTTTTTGAGGTTGGCTTTGTTCCCAAGGTCCGCTAACAATATAACAATGAATTCTGTTTCGGTGGCTATAGCTCAATGGTTAGAGCGCTGCTCTGTGGAAGCAGAGGTTGCCGGTTCGAGCCCGGTTAGCCACCCCGTTTTTATATTTTTTGAAGTTGATATTTTGTGGTTCCCAAACCAATTTTTTCTCCCATATTAAGAATCGGTTGATAGTTAATTTTGTTGACTTCCAAGAATAGATCTTGACCCGACTTTCGATTAATCCAATCCAGACTGGCTTGATCAACGGCCACCGGATCATCTGAAATTAAAACACCCAGATCTTCCATTAGTTTTGGACTGGTAGAAGAAAAGCAATCGCAAACAGCGTTAATCTTAATGAGATAATTGATATAAAGACTGGGTTTTTCTTTTACCAGAGCCCAGGCATAGACGGCGGTTTTCTCTTGACAGATTTCCAAGTCTTCCTTGTTGATCTCAATTGCTTTTTGAGGACAGACAGCAACGCATTCGCCGCAGCCAATACATTTTTCGTAATCGATGACGATTTTTTTACCTCCTTCTTTTTTAATCGCCTCGGTTGGGCAATTTTCGGTGCACAAGCCGCAAACCAGACACCGATTGTAGTCGATTTTGCCAATAGTGCTGGCATGAAGAATTCTTTTGCCCCTGGGGGTAGCTCCGCCCATGCCTAAATTTTTCAAGGCCCCGCCAAAGCCAAACATGGGGTGGCCCTTAACATGAGATAGACAGAAAATACTTTTAGCTTCTCTTAGTTCCTTACCCAAATAAATTGGTAGGTTTTGGTACCGGTTGGGTAATTTGACTAATTTGAATTCAAAATCATCCTCTTTGGCGATGATTATTGGTAATCCCAGATCAGCAAAACCATGTTTTTTTGCTGTTTCTAGGTGGCTTTTGGTATTGCTTCTTTGGCCGGTATAAAGAGTGTTGGTATCAGTTAGAAATCCTTCTAAATTTTGATTAATTAACCAGCCGATTGCTGGTTTAACAATTTTTCCCCTTAAAGCATTATTATTGCCCGGTTCACCAAAGTGAGTTTTAACAGCTACCGGTTCGACTAAACTAGTTTGAATTTTTTCAAGAGCAACAGTAATTTTGGCAGGATTTTTTTGATAATCTGACCAAAAAATCTGATAAACCTGACTGGTTTTATTCATCGGTGTTGTTCATTTTAGATTGACAGTTAAAAACTTGTCAAATTTTTCTTTCTTTTTTTGTTTTTCTCTTGTTTTATAGTGCCTTGGTTGGAAAGGTTTATTATTAGGTCAAAATCATCTTTGGGGTGGGAATAAACTATGGTTTTCTTGTTGCATTTTTGACAACGGTGAATGATACGCCACTCCTTCCCTTTTTTGGTTACTTCAATTGGCTTCATCGCTCCCTGGCAATCTGATTGCCGATCACCAGGGACGTCTTGATCGACATGTTTACTCCAAAGACATTTGGGACAATGGCTAATATAGCCTCCCCCCTCAATTTTATTTCCACAATTTAAACAGGTAAAAACTTCTTTTTTAGGAACAAGAAAATTTTTTCTTTTCATTTTTTTATTATCCCATAAAAGTTTACTACTAAAGATCCGGGATCTTTAGTAGTAGTTAAAGCAACCCCTTTTTGTTAAAATATGAAAGTATGAAAAAAATTGTTTATCTTGATTATGCCGCCACTACTCCGGTTGATAAACGGGTGCTGGAAGCGATGTCCCCCTATTTTAGGGAAAAGTTTGCCAACTCCGTTTCTTTGCATCAGCCTGGTCAAGGGGCCGCCAGGGCGGTTGACTTTGCCCGAAAAACATTGGCTAATCTTTTAGGGGCCAAGGATTCCGAAATTATTTTTACTTCATCAGCCACTGAAAGCAATAATTTAGCCCTTAAGGGTTTGGCCTGGGCCAACCCGGATAAAAAACACCTTTTAGTTTCCTCAATTGAACATGATTGTGTTTTGAATAGCGCCAAGTGGCTCTCGGGTCAGGGATATCAAGTAGAGGAAATCCCGGTTGACAAAGCCGGTTTGGTTGATCCTAATCAAATAGCCAAAATGATTCGCCCCGAGACCTTATTGGTATCAGTAATTCATGCTAGCAACGAAGTAGGTACTATTGAGCCAATTGAAGAAATTGGTAAAATTTGTCGAGAAAATGGCGTTTTATTTCATACTGATGCCGCTCAAACTTTTGGCAAATTGCCAATTGATGTTGGTAAAATGAATATTGACTTATTGACTGCCTCATCGCACAAGATTTATGGCCCTAAAGGGGCGGCCTTGCTTTATCTTCGTTCTGGAATTAAAATCGTTCCTTTGCTCCACGGTGGTGGTCACGAGCGAACTTTTCGCTCCTCGACCGTTAATGTTCCGGCCGTTGTTGGTTTTGCCAAAGCCGCTCAAATTACCTATGAGAAAATCGAGAAAGAAAATAAAAAACTAACCAGTTTTCGTGATCGGATTATCAAGGCTGTTCTTAAAGCAATTCCTAAATCCTATCTTAACGGTCATACTCAAAAAAGATTAGCTAATAATATTAATTTACGTTTTACCGGTATTGAGGGCGAAGCGATTTTAATGAAGCTGGACACAGAAGGGATTGCTGTTTCTACTGGTTCCGCTTGTGCTTCAGTAGGCTTATCGGGAGAATTGGGAGGTTTTGGCAATATGACCCCATCTCATGTTTTGTTGGCTTTGGGTTTAACTCATGAACAAGCTCATGGTTCAATTAGAATTTCACTAGGTCGGTCGACAACAAAGGAAGAAGTTGACTTTTTATTAAAAGTTTTACCGAAAGTAGTGGCTGACTTGCGCCGCCTTTCCCCTTTGGGATAAAAAATTGACAACTAAAAATTAAAAGTCCAAAGATAAAAACTATTCAATGCCTTATACTGTACGTTATATTGTTCTAGAGATTAAGAATCTGCCTGTCCGGCAGATGAGTTAGAAATTAGAAGTTTTATTTTAATGCCTTATTCTAAACAAGTTATTAACCATTTTCAAAATCCGAAAAATTTCGGCAAGATAAGTAATCCCTCCGCTATCGGCAAGGTGGGAAACCCGATTTGTGGCGATTTAATGCATCTTTATATTAAAGTGGAGAAAAATAAACAAGGTGAAGAGTTTTTAGCTGATATTAAATTTCAAACCTTTGGTTGCGTGGCGGCGATTTCGACTAGTTCGGCTATTACCGAAATAGCCAAGGGTAAAACACTAAAAGAAGCCATTAATATTAACAGTAAGCAACTGGTTGATTCTTTAGGCCAATTGCCGCCAGTCAAAATTCACTGTTCGGTTTTAGCCGCCGATGCTCTTCATGAGGCAATTTATAATTATCTTAAAAAAACCAATCAAAATATCCCCGAGTTTTTAGAAAAAATCCATCAGCGATTGGAAAAAGAACGGGAGTTAATCAAAGAAAAGTTTAAAGATTGGGTGGGTCTAGAAGAAAAACAGTTGAAGAAGTAGCCGATTTTCTTTTGTGAGCGGGGTACGGGAGTCGAACCCGTCTTTTCACCTT
>JAQVFF010000057.1 GCA_028697345.1 Candidatus Shapirobacteria bacterium | reverse complement strand
AAATAACCGTGATCCGATGGAAGAAGAAATAGCTGCCTGTCGGCCATTTTTAGATCGTCAGATCGAGACGGTTTCTCCTCGAATAATTGCTACCGGGGCCGTTTTTCAATGAATAAGTTTTTACCCGGGGCACTAATTTCTCAAGTGCACGGTCAGCCGCGTTTTGCTGACTTTAATGGTCGAGAGTATATTATTTTCCCCATGTACCATCCGGCGGCGGCGTTAAGAAATGGTAAAATAAAAACTCAGGAAGAAGAGGATTTTAAAAAATTAGGTCAATTTTTAGTTAAAATTGCCGGAGCTGATAGGTCTGGGGTGATTACCAATCAAGAAGATAAAAAAGAACAACCAGAAGAGCAAATGAAACTAATTTAATTTATGAACAAAGAAAATACTAACCAGCCTCACCAGTTAAAAATTGTCTCCTTGGGCGGTTTTGGTCTAGTAACCAAGAACATGTTTGTTTATGAAACACCTAAGGATATAATTATTATCGACTGTGGTATTGGTTTTCCTGATGAGGAAATGTTGGGAGTGGATCTAGTTATTCCCGATATAAGCTATTTAAAAGATAAAAAGGAAAAAATTCGGGGAATTATTTTATCTCATGGTCACGAAGATCATTTTGGTGCATTACCGTTCTTGTTACCTCTTTTACCCAAGGTACCGATTTTTTCTTCGCAATTAGCCTTGAGTATTGTTGAAAGAAAACTAAAGGAAAATAGAATTCAGGCTGACTTGCGTCAGGTTGATCGAACACGAACTTTAACTTTGGGCGATTTTCAAATTGACTTCATTCAAGTTACTCATTCGGTACCAGAGGCTCTCCATATATACCTTAAAACCCCCTATGGTAATGTTTATCATGGTTCGGATTTTAAATTCGATTGGACCCCAATCGATAAAACTAGAATTGAGGTTGAAAAAATGGTTAAAGCCTCTCAGGAGGGAGTTGATTTAATGCTTTCTGATTGTTTGCGCTCGGAGCGGGAAGGACATACCGAGTCGGAACAAACACTAGTGGAAATTTTTGAAAGGGAAATTAGTCGGGCTAAGGGTCGATTTATTGTTACAACCATGTCGTCCAATATTAGTCGGCTCAAAACGGCAATTGACGTGTCTTTATCTTGCGGACGAAAAATTGCTTTAGTAGGTCGGTCGATTATTGAAATTGTTAAGATCGGTCGAGAATTGGGTTATTTGGATTTACCAGAAAACATGGAGGTTGATTCAAGAAAGATAAGTAATTACCCAGATAATAAAATTACTTTATTAGTAGCTGGTTCCCAGGCCCAAAGCGGTTCTTCGTTAGATCGGATTGCTTCCCAAACACATCAGGATATTAAAATTAAAACTGGTGATTTTGTGGTTTTTTCTACTGATTATATTCCAGGTAATGAATCGTCAATTCAAACCGTGATTGACTCATTAATGCGCCAAGGAGCGCAGGTTTCTTATATGGATATTTCCGAAGATTTACATGTTTCTGGTCATGGTGCTCGCGGTGATTTGTCATTATTGATTAACTTAGTAAAGCCCAAATTTTTACTGCCGATTGGAGGAGGTTTTCGACAGATGAAACAGTATTCTCTTTTAGCTCAGATAATCGGTTATCAGGAAGATAAGATTTTATTACCTGATTCTGGCGATATGATTGGTGTTGCTCAAGGCCGGGCAAAAGTTATTGGTCGATTCGAAGCACGAAACGTTATGGTTGATGGTTTGGGGGTTGGTGATGTTGGCAATGTTGTTTTGCGAGATCGGGAAATTTTGTCTCGCGAGGGGGTGGTCTCGGCGGTAGTGATGTTGGATAAAAACAGGATGCAAGTGATCCAAGAACCGGAGGTATTAAGTCGCGGTTTTGTTTACGGTCAAATAAAAGATGGTAAGGAAATTTTATCTTTAGCACAAAAGGAAATTAGTCAGATTATTAAGAATGTTCGTAAGGACTCAAGTGTTCGAGGCCTAAAGATAGCCATTCAGGATTCTTTAGAAAAGTTTTTTTATCGAACTACCGGCCGTCGGCCAATGGTATTGCTGACAGTAATTGAGATTTAGAATAAAAAAAAGTATTTAGTATAAAGGGATAGATAATTTCTAATGATTTAATGTTTTAAAATTTAGACAATAAAAATTGATTAGCAATTAGCAATTAGAAATTATTAAATCTAGTGTATTATTCTCATTTGTTCGGTAAAACGACTAAAACTGCTCCCCGAGGGGCTAAGTTAACCAGCCATAAATTTTTATTTCGGGGCGGTTTTATTAGACAAAGTGTAGCTGGTTATTATTATTTTTTACCATTGGGTTGGAGAGTTCATAAAAAAATTGAAGCTCTAATTCGTCAAGAAATGAACCAGTCCGGAGCTCAAGAGATGTTGTCTCCGACTCTTCATCCTATTGAATTATGGCAGGAAACTAATCGAACCAAAGCTGCCGCTTTTGAATTAATGACTATAAAGAGCCGCAATGGAACAGAGTTTGCTCTAGGGGGAACGGCCGAAGAAATGTTTGTCGATTTGACCAGAAGATTAAATCTTTCTTATCGGGATTTGCCTTTCAATATTTATCAGTTCTCAGTTAAATTTCGTGACGAATTACGTTCTCGGGGCGGGTTGTTAAGGGTAAGAGAGTTTATTATGAAAGACGCTTATTCTTTTGATCGTGATGAATCCGAATTTGAAAAAGAGTATCAA
>JAQVFF010000056.1 GCA_028697345.1 Candidatus Shapirobacteria bacterium | reverse complement strand
AATAGTTAATAATCCGGATTTGTTCGATTATGCCAGTAGGAATAGAATTTTACCGGTATCACCAACCACTTTTTATGCTTACATGAAAGCGATTTTGGCCAGTTTTGAAGGCCAAAAAGTCGAAGAACGAGCTCGACAAATTTTGACCGCTCTCAGTTCAATAGAAAAAGACTACGAGAAAATAAGCGATAACTTGACCACTCTTTCTCGGCATCTCAATAATGCTTACAATCAAATGAACAACGTTAACGTTAGCTTTGGTTTATTGGGTCAGAAACTAACTAATGCCAAACAACTAGGCGAAGGAGAAGCTGAAGTTTCTAAAGAAAAAATTCCCCAAAACCAAAAGCCTTAAGCTTCTGGGAAAATTAATTTTTTTAAATTAAAATTTAATCGATCATTAATAATGATTAAAGTTGTTTTATTGGGTCTTGTTCAGGGAATAACCGAATTTTTACCAATTTCTTCTTCTGGACATTTGGCTCTATTTCATCATTTGTTGGGCTATTATCCTCTTTTTTCTTTTGATGTTCTGGCCCATTTTGGCACTTTGATGGCGATCTTGTGGTTTTTTAGATTAGATTTGGTTTTGCTTGTTCGGGGTATTTTTAATTGGACAGAGAAAAAAGAAGCTGAAAAACAAAGACAGCTATTAACAAGGTTGATTTTAGCCAGCCTACCGGTGTTATTGGTTGGTTTATTGTTTGGAGAAAAAGTATCTTTGGCCTTTAATAGTCCAAGATTGGTAGCAATTGGTTTTTGGATTACAGCATTATTATTGTTATCAGGACGCTTTGTTCGTTGTCCGGTGAAAGGCTGGCGGGGTCGTTTGCTGGGAATCGGTTTATTTCAGGCTTTGTCGATCATGCCTGGCATTTCTCGTTCAGCTTCAACCATTACCAGCGCTCGAATTTTAGGTGAGGAAAAAGAAGAGGCCTTTCGACTATCTTTCTTACTTGGCTTAATTGCTATCGGAGCAGCGGTGGTTTATGAGATTCCCCAACTTTGTCAATTTAACATTGGGCAGATTAAGGAGGGTTTGCTAGTAGTATTGGTTTCTTTTTTGGCTGGCTTGGTGGCTCTTAAAACTCTTTACCGGTTATTCTTAATTGACAAAATGTGGTATTTGGCATTTTATTGCTTGTTGTTGGGGACAATAATCTTTTTTTTCCTTTAGAACTTACTAAAGATCCCGGATCTTTAGTAAGTTCTTGTTATAATTTAAGCTGTGATTGACAAGAGTAAAGAACTTAACTTGGCTCAAAAACAGGCGGTGGAATATTTATCCGGACCCTTGTTGATTGTGGCTGGGGCCGGTACCGGTAAAACCACAGTAATCACCGAAAAGATTAAATATTTAGTGGTTAACGATTTGGCTCGACCGGAGGAAATTTTAGCATTAACTTTTACTGAAAAAGCCGCTTTTGAAATGGAGGAACGGGTCGATGTTGCCTTGCCTTATGGTTACACCGATACCTGGATTATGACTTTTCATGCTTTTTGTGATCGGATTTTGAAAGATGAGGCGATTCAAATTGGCCTGGATCCTGGTTTTGTTTTAATGACCCAATCGGAGGCAATTCAGTTTCTAAGCAGTCATCTTTTTAATTTAAAACTGGATTATTTTCGTCCTTTGGGTAATCCTGGCAAATTTGTTGCTGGTTTATTAAATCATTTTTCTCGTTTAAAAGATGAAGATATTACTCCAAGACAATATCTTGACTGGGTTAAGTCCAAAGCCCAAAAAACAACCAAATTAAAAAATCCAGAAGAAAAACTAGAGATAGCAAAATATCAAGAGTTGGCCCAGGCTTATTGGGATTATGAATCCTTAAAGCAAAAAGAGGGCTTGATGGATTTTGGCGACTTAATTACCAAGGTTTTAGCTTTATTTAGAAAAAGACCTAATGTTTTGGCTAGTTATCAAAAAAAGTTTAAATATTTTTTAGTTGATGAATTTCAGGATACCAATATTGCCCAATATCAGCTGATAAAACTCTTAGCCTGTCCTAAAAAAAAGCCTAAACTATCGGTGGTAGCCGATGATTCTCAGTCGATCTATCGCTTTCGGGGAGCGGCGGTATCTAATGTTTTACAATTTATGGCCGATTACCCCACCGCAAAATCAGCTGTTTTGATTAAAAATTATCGTTCAACTCAAAATATTTTGGACAAAGCTTACCAGCTAATTCAACACAACAATCCGGACACTTTGGAAGTTAAATTAGGGATCGATAAAAATTTGCAGAGTGCTAATGGCCCGGGTCAATCAATAGAATTTATTTATACTCAAAAAGTTGACGATGAAGCAGAAGAGGTGATCAAAAAGATCAAGGATCAAAAATTACAAAATAACAGACTTAACTGGGGAGATTTTGCTATTTTGGTTCGAGCCAACAATCACGCCCAACCCTTTATTCGAGCCTTATCCTTAGCCGGCATTCCTTATCAATTTTTAGGGCCGGGAATGTTGTTTCGTCAAGAAGAAGTTAAAGACCTGATTGCCTATCTGTTGTTTTTGGTTGATCCCTATGATGATACTGCCTGTTATCGATTACTAAGCCATCAGCCATTTGATTTACTCGGTCGAGATTTAGCTCAATTAGTCGCTTTATCTAGGAAGGCCAACATTAGCCTCCTGGAAGCAATTAGGTCTGTTCTAGGTCAATCCAGGGTGGGAATGGATCAGGAAAAAATATTCCCATGTCTTCTGCCA
>JAQVFF010000055.1 GCA_028697345.1 Candidatus Shapirobacteria bacterium | reverse complement strand
AACAGCTAGCTGTTCTTTATTGGCCGAAACTACTCGGTCAACAAACTCGGTTACATTTCGTCCAGCCGCTTCAGCCGCTTTTTCAGCCTTACTGCCGTGTTCGTCAGAACCAACTAAGAAGAAAACCTTCTTACCCAAAAGACGCTGATAACGAGCCAATATATCAGCTATTACCTTTTGATAAGCATGACCGACATGGATAACGTCATTAACGTAATCAATGGCGGTAGTGATAAAAAATTTATTCATAAGGCAAAAATAAATTAATTAACCATTAACCATTTTAAACAATTAACAAAAAATATAAAAGTGCTTTATTAAATGTTTAGTTAAAAAAAATAACTTTAAATAATTGCTACTTTACACATCTTACACCAGTAATTTGAAGCAAAAAATCAAGAAGAAAGATTAAAAATATTTTTTATTTTTTTTTCCCAAACAGCGGCCCACTCTTCTGATTCCAAACGCTGTATAATTCTTTTCACTTCCGGTTTACTAAGGTCATTTTGTAATTTGGCAATTGTGGCCGGGGAAATATGAAACCGGGCTCTAATTTGGCTATATTTTTGACCTTTTTGAAGAGCCCAAAGAATCGCCAATCTTTTAGCTAAAGCAATTTGTTCGGCCGGACTGAATATTTGCCGACAAAAACTTTCTGCTTCTTTTTCGGAATCAATATCAGCAATCAGTTGATAAAGATAAGCAAAGATCTCTTGCTTAACCTTAGGGTTAAGTTTTTTACCCGACAAGCGCATAGTTTAATAATAAATTAAATTATCTACAATATAGTATAGCACATCTTTTACTATTGCATTATCATAGCCAGACTGGTATGATAACTTTCTTAATAGAGAGGGCAAAATTAATCAATAATAATAACATTAGCTAAATAATAAATTCTTTTATAAAAACAACTATGCCAACAACTAAGTCTGCTAAAAAAACCCTTAAACAACAACAGCGTCGGGGTAAAGAAAACCAGCGTTTGCGCACCGCCTACAAAAAGGCTGTTCGTTATTTTAACGAAAACGTTTCTCTTGAGGCTCTATCTGCCGCCTATACTAAAATTGACCAAGCCGCTAAAAATCACATTATTCACGAAAACAAAGCTTCTCGACTTAAATCTCAACTAGCCAAAAACCTCAAAGAAACTCAAAAAAAGAACTAAAATTCTTCTTGTTTTAAACCTTTGACAATCCTCCAAAAACCACTTATACTGGTTTTTAAGATTATTCATAGTTTCTTATTGTGCCTGAAAAAAAGGGGGAAATTTCATTACTACCAAAAGAAGAAGATAAGCTTGTCGATCAAGTTTCCAATTGGGTTTTAGAAACCGGGCGCTGGATAGTGGTTTTGACACTTTTCTTTGTCTTGGTAGCTTTTTTGTCTCGTTTTTGGCTAGATCAAAAAATCACCAATCTTTACGGTCAAACAGCTCAAAAAGTGGCCATTATCGAAGCTGCTGAAGATTTTGAAAACCAATTTCGCCTTCTCCAGAAACAAATTGAAAAAATAACCGCTCTCGATCGTCAAAAACCAAACCAAGCTGAAAAAATCAAAAAAATTGTTCGCCTGTTACCAAGAAACATTAATCTAACCTCAATCGAAATAGCCGATAGCTCTGTTAACTTCACTGTTTTTTCCTTAAGCGAGTCTGATCTTAATGAGCTTTTTCAAAACTTAATTCTATGTCCCTATCTTGACCAGATTAGCATTGCCGGCGTTTCCAGTAAAACTTTTGGCTTGGAAACAGAGTTATCAATTAAAGCCCGCATTATCGACTAATGATCAGTTTACCAAAATTATCATACCGGTATTATCTATCGCAAATTCCAGTTCCGGTCAGAGAAAATAGTAAAAAATGGGGGCCAACTGTGGCGGCAGTTTTTTTAATAGCCTTTTTTGTTATTTTTGCCATTAGACCAACCGTAATTACCATCGCCGAACTTCTAGCAGAAATTAAGGCCCGGGAGGAATTAAATCAACAACTAGAAAATAAAATCAAACAAATTTTTGCCGCCCAAAAACTTTATAACCAAATCTATGACAGAACCTATCTTTTAGACCAAGCCTTGCCAAGCAATCCAAGGTTTGCCTATTTTTCCCAATCTCTTGAGAGCAACCGCATTAGCGCTGATCTTGGTTTAAACACTTTAAACTATTCCTCAATTGTTTTAACAGAAAAAACTCCTCCCAAAACCATCAAAGAAAATCAAGAATTTAAATTTACCACTGGCTTAATTGGCTATTATCCTAACCTAAGGTCTTTTTTAGAAAATATCTTTAACCAAAGAAGAATTATTTATATTGACAGTCTTAAGGTTAGCCAAGGTAAAAATAAACAAACAATGGCAGAAAATTTACCCTTAGTGATTACTGTTAATGGAAAGACTTTTTATCTGGGAAATGAATAAACAAAAAAACGACTGGTTAATTATTGCTATTTTTGTCTTAATTTGTGCCCTAACCTGGGTCGCTACCAATACCTATCACAGTTATGTTAATAAGAAAGAGGTGGTAGTTAAAAAAGAATTAATAGCCCCCCTGATACCCCAAATAGACCAGTCATTATTTGAAGTTTTGGAAAGCCGAGCTTACCTGGAAGAAGAAGAGTTGGTCGAGATTTTGGCCGGCTCTACTGAACTTGGCCCAATAGTACCATCACCAACTCCGGTCGAATTACTCGAAGAAATACCAATTCCTTCGCCAATTCCAACACTATCACCAACCCCGACCGAACTACTTGAAGAAACTCCAACCCCAACTAACCAAGAAATAG
>JAQVFF010000020.1 GCA_028697345.1 Candidatus Shapirobacteria bacterium | reverse complement strand
GCCAAGTCCTCATCAATAGCGCTACGATCAGCACCAGTATCAACTTTAGTAGCCACCGATACCCGGGTTTTATCCTGGGCGACAATTTTAACCTCTTCAGTTAAATTAACTATTTTAGGCTCGTTTTTACTATCCACCCGATCAGAAAAACTGGCTCCAAACAAGGCTTTGGCTATCTTAACACCATGTTCAAAGCTGCGAACCTCCAGTCTTTCCACTCTTTCCAACCGCTTCTTTAAACCAGTCTTATTAGCTACTTGAATTGATAAACCCGGCCGGGCGTTTAACTCAACAATCAGTGGCCCCTTATTTTTATCAATCAGGAAGTCAATTCCTAAATAACCCAAAGAAGAAATTGTTTCTTGAGTACGAACAGAATGAAGTAAAATCTGCTCCCAGTTGGGAACTTTCAAGCCATTAACTTTTATTTTGGTGCCGGGTAAATATCTAATCGGCCGATTATGGTAAATACCATAAGTGGTAACTCCGGTGGCTAAATCAATTCCTACTCCAACCGCCCCCTGGTGAAGATTAGCCTTACCATCAGACTCCTCAGTTGGCAATCTTAGCATTGCCATCACCGGAACCATATTAAAAACAATCACCCTAATGTCTGGGGTACCCCCCTTAACATATTTACTAAAAACTTTAATAATCCTAACCCGCTCTTCAATAAAAGCTTTGTCTGGAGTATTGTGAAGACTATAACGACCCGATAAAATTTCTTGAACGTGGAATTTAAGATCGGGGATACTAACAATTTCCCCATTCATTAGCTCCCATTCGCCAGCAAAACGGCTTTTCTTTCTAATTACCAAAATCCCTCCTCCACCAAAACCCCCAGAAGGTTTTAAAACAAAATTGTCCGGTAAGCTAAGCCAAGAAAAGTCATCAATATTGCTGTGATTGATAAAGGTTTTAATTAATTCTGGAGTGGGAAGGTTGTGCCTAGTTAAAATTTTTTTAGTGGCTAACTTAGAGTCGGCAATCTGCCGGCCCTTCTTGGTGTTATAACGAAGATAATGATGATTGCGGGCATTCATGCCCAAGATGTCTGGCCATTTCTTCATCGGTTATCATTAATTTTTTAAAAAAATGGATCGAAAGCGTCGATACTCCAACCAACGCAAGCCGGAATATCGGCCAATAACAAGATTGACAATCAACAAAGAAAGAAAAATTATCTCAGGATTAAGAAGAACAAAGCCCTGAAGACTTCGCCAGCTTAAAAACCAATAACCAAAAACAGCTACAACCAAAGTTTGACCGGTCATTCTTAGAGCCTCTTTACTATTTTTGCCAATCAGAACCTCAATAAAGTTTTCCACTAAAAGAATCACAATTAAAATTGGAAAAATAGAAATATCGGCAATATCGGCAAAGCCCAATTGGGGACCAACTAAAAGTAAAGCAAAAACCCCCAAACACACAAACCACAATAAGAGCGACATTCGCGGTAAAAAATGAACTCTAATTTTCCTAAGCAGTGTCCGGGCCAAAATAGCAATAGCGGCAATAACTAAAAAAAGCACTAAGCCCTGAGTTAAACCAGTAGCAATGAGAGCCACCGAAATCATCACCGGAGTAAAAATGCCAAAACCGGAAACACCGAAAATATAACGAACCAGAGTGATTAATGTCGCCATTAAGGGTAATAAAAAAACTAACACTATCGTATTGGCCGGAATGCCCAAAGCAACTGTTTTCCTGATCGCGTGTTTAAGAAAATTACCAATATTGATCCCGCCTATCTCTTGTCCTTCCAAAAGCAATGTTAGCCGACCCTTAACCACCTCGGTCGGTTCGGTAATTTTTTCACTCCTTTCTCCAGAAGCAATTATTTCAATGGTTTCTGTTGCTTCCAGAGAATCGCCAGTATCATTTAAGAAACTTCCTTCGGAACCGGTGGGAGCAGGGGATAAGCCTTGAGCTTGTGTCAAGGGAACTACTATTAAATATAACAATAACAATAGCCAAAAAAATATTTTCTTCATCCTGTTTATTCTAACAATAAGAATTATCTTTGTAAATTTTTAAAACCCTGTCTTTTTTTCAAGGCTTTAAAAAATCAACAATTAAGAACCAACGACCAACGACTAACTTTAGTGCCCGGGGCGGGAATCGAACCCGCACGGGATTGCTCCCACAGCATTTTAAGTGCTGCTTGTCTGCCAGTTCCAACACCCGGGCAAAAAAACAAATCCTGTTCGATTATGTTATTTTAACAAATTCTTGCCCATTTTCTATCTCCCCCTCTTCTATTTTTTATAATGAGTGCCGAAGGGGAGATTTGAACTCCCATGGGTTGCCCCACACGGTCCTAAGCCGTGCGCGTCTGCCAGTTCCGCCACTTCGGCAACAAGCTGTTCCTTAAGAAATTATAATGTCAAGGTTATCTCTTATAACTGTAACTTAATTTTGCTCATTGTCTTAAGGCAAGCTGTTTCGACAAAGACAGCCTAATCAATTCACAATTATACACAAAAAAAGATTAAAACTTCGGTTCTAGGGGTAGGCTGGTTTGGTCAATCTGACCCATAACCGTTCTAATTTTACCAGCCCAATCAGAACTGAAAGGAGCATAAACTGAACCAATCTTTTCCGGAGTATTTAAACCTTTTTGATAATATTTTTCAGCTAAAGATCGACTAACTGTTTCGATTGACTCTGGCCAATCGGAAAAATAAATTCTACCATTGCCCCAACCATAAGCATTATAAGAACCGGAAGGAATAACTTTACCAAAACCCGACTCGATACCAGCAATAGCCGGCAAAAGACGCCAATCAATAGCAAATTGGTCAGCAAAAAAAATAAAATCACCAGCATAATTGACCAAGGGAGAATTTTTCGAATCTAAAAATAGTTCTAATCTGGCGAATCGAGTATCCAAGCTGCCCCGCTGACCGTCCTCCTGAGACCTAACTTGAGCTGAGGCACCAGCTTCCGCCGCCCCGGCAGCAGCAACCATTTTGGGTTGCCCTAGAGGTAAACAAACAACTAAAAAACCGATTAAGAAAACTCTTTTGATAAACATCTGCTAAAAAAAATTATAAACAATATTAAATAAATAAACAAACTAATTTAAGATTATAAATCCTATAATAAGTAATCCTAACCATAAAAAAATCCCAGAGTCTGCTTTAACTAATAAAGCTAACCCCAGGATCTAACCAAAATTATAACACTGACTTATAGTATTGTCAAGTGTTCGAAACAACCATTTTAATGGCGTCAATTTTTTTACCAGCAATCTTAATCGGCCGTCCTCGACCCATGAAAGAAAAACCAAATTTTCTATAAAACTCGATGGCATCCGAGTTATTTCCGACTACCTGTAGCCTGATCCTTTTACCGGCTAGCCACTCCAAGGCCTGATTGAATAAGGCAGTACCAATACCTTTACCCCGATAACTAGATAAAACATGAACCAATTTAATTATTCCCTGACTATCTTCCTTTTTAGCCGCCAAATAACCAACCGGCTCATTGTCGATTCTGGCTAGCCAGTAGCGCCAATTTGGTTTAGTCATGTTTTGTCGCCGTCTTGATTCTTCTAATTCAAAATCAAGAGCCAGAATGTCTTTTTTCGTTACCCCCAAGCCTAAGTTAGGATAAATATCCAACCAGACAGCTTTTTTAATTTTAGTAATAATGGGAATATCATCCGGACCGGCTTGATTAATTTTTAATTTATCCATTCTTGATATCATAATAATAAATAATCATTAGGTCAATTAAAAGAAACACTGGCCGGTTCTCTTATTAAATCAACAAAGATGGGTTTAGCGACCTTGTGAAACAAGCACCCTCGTGATATCATCATCATGTTATGGCCAAGACAAATCAATATGAATTAACGATTGTTTCCCGTCTTAATCCTAAAACCAAAAAGGGTGAGGATAATTTAGAAAAAATCAAAAAAACTCTTGTTGAAATTGGTAAAATTACTAAAGAAGAAAACTGGGGAAAGAAAACTCTTGCCTACCCAATCCAGAAGGAAACTGCTGCTTACTATTGCTGGTTCCTTTTTAAGGCTGGCCCAAACAAGGTTGGCCGCCTTGACAATATTTTAAAATTAAACGAAAATATTATTAGGCATTTGTTAGTAGTTGTTGATTAGGGGGTGTGAGCAATTCGAATATGCGTTCTCTTAATAAGGTGATGTTGATTGGTAACCTAACCAGGGATCCGGAACTGCGTTATACTAGCAAGGGCACGGCTGTTTGTTCATTTGGTTTGGCCACTAATCGTGCCTGGACCACCGATCAAGGTGAAAAAAAAGAAGATGCTTCTTTTCATCGAATTGTAGCTTGGGATAAATTGGCCGAAATCTGTTCTCAGTTGTTATTTAAGGGGCGACGGATTTACATTGAGGGTCGTCTGCAAACTCGACAATGGGAAGAACAAAATGGCAACAACCGGCAAATTACTGAGGTGGTTATTTCGGAAATGATGATCTTAGATTCCCGCCGTTCACCTGATCAAGAGGGTGAAGAAGAAACAAAACCTGAGGAAATTGACCAAGAAGAAAGTCAGAAAAAATCAAAAAATAGCCAACAACCGAATCAAACAAAAAATAGCTCTGAAGAGGAAATCGATACTAGCGATATCCCATTTTAAATTTAATTTTTTATTATGATTAAAAGAAGTTTTTCCAGAACTAAACGACCCTTGATTAAAAAATGTTTTTTTTGCCAAAGCAAGACTCAGCCCGATTATAAAGAAATAGATAACTTGTCAAAATTTATTACTGAACGAAAAAAAATTGCCCCCCGAGAATATACTGGTGTCTGTGCCAAACATCAAAGAAAATTAGCCAAATCAATAAAAAGAGCCAGACATTTGGCTCTAATTCCTTTTGTCAGCCAAATCCATTAAATTACTGCCAATGGCCGAATTTTCTTTTTTTCTTCCCTTGCCAAAAAAGACTCAGCTCCTAGTCAAAGAAGGAGATAGTCTTGACGCTGGTCAAAAAGTCGCTACTTTTAAGCGACTTAAAAAACAACAGATTAATTTAGCCAAAGAGCTTAAAATTAACTCCGATCGAGTCGGACAAAGCCTCTTAGTTGGATTGGGTCAAAAAATTAATAAAGGAGATCCGATCGCCAAGGCAACTAATTTTTTTAAAAAAACTTCCTTTATTTCGCCGGTAACCGGACAAATTTTTGCCTTTGATAAAGATACCGGTCTTCTCACAATAGAAGTAGCTGAAAAAAATCGTGACCTATTAACCCCATTTGCCGGCAAAGTAGAAAAAATTGATCAAGAAGGTTTAACTATAAAAATAACGGTTGAAAAAGTGTTTAATTTCGATAAATGCCAAGGCAAAGATGCTTTTGGTCGTTTGTTCTACCATTCCGGCAGCCTCACTTCTTTTGATTGTCAATATCAAAAACAAATAATTTTAACCAATCAAATCTCACCGGCCCTAATTAATAAAGCCCAGGTAATTGATTCCTTAGCCATGGTCAGTGATGATAAAATCAATTATCCTAATGCTGATATAACTTTAGTTGAGGTCTACACAAGTCAAATAAAAACCTTAAAAAATTTTATTAATCACCCGATCATTATTGATTGCCAACAAAAAAAAATAGCTGTTTTAAAAAAATGAAGCTTAACAGAGTTCGTAACTTAATTCTCATTTTTACTCTTCTAATTTTGTCTTTTACCGCCGGTTGGCGGCTGAGCCAAGCCTACTCTGATCAGTGGGGTAATGGCCGACTGTCAGCACCGCTTGACTTCACCAAATCCAGTCTTTTTACTGAAGTTTATCAACTTCTCGACCAACTCTATTTAGAAAAAGATCAACTTGGTAACCAAAAAAACCTTCTTTATGGATCGATTAAGGGAATGGTGGCCTCTTTGGGTGATCCCTATACTGTCTTTCTTCCTCCTGAGGATAACGAAAAGTTTAAAGAAGATATGGCCGGAAGCTTTGGTGGTGTTGGCATCGAATTAGGTTACAAAAATAGACAACTAGCAGTTATTGCCCCCCTGGAAGGAACCCCAGCTCAAAAGGCCGGTGTTCGAGCCGGTGATTTAATCGCCCACATTAAAGACGAAGAAAAAGGAATCGATCAAGACTCGCTAGATTTATCCTTGGTAGAAGCGGTGGAAATTATCCGCGGCCCCAAAGGTTCAGCGGTCTTCTTGACCCTAATCAGAGAAGGGGCTGATGAACCAATCGAAATTAAACTGATCCGTGACGAAATTATTATCCCCCGAGTTACCCTAGAAATCATTACTGAAAATAATCGTAAGGTGGCCTATATCGTTTTGGCTCGTTTTGGCGATAGCACTATTGAACAATGGGATGAAATCATCGAACAAGTTAACCAACTAAAAAATCAAAACAACTTTGCTGGAGTAATTCTTGATTTAAGAAACAATCCTGGAGGATACTTAGACGGGGCTGTTTATGTTGCCTCCGAGTTTGTTGCTCGAGGAGCGATTGTCCATCAAGAAAGCAACCTGGGAAACAAACAAACTTTTTCGGTTAATCGTCAAGGTAAATTAACTCAA
The DNA here is from genome assembly GCA_028697345.1 of Candidatus Shapirobacteria bacterium. GTDB lineage: Bacteria > Patescibacteriota > Microgenomatia > 0-14-0-10-38-17 > 0-14-0-10-38-17 > JAQVFF01. The sequence goes on along the minus strand of JAQVFF010000020.1, from coordinate 5,683 downwards.
GATCCATTGGTGGTTATTGTTAATCAAGGCAGTGCTTCGGCTGCTGAAATTGTCGCGGGAGCCTTAAGAGAACAAAGAGGAATAGTTGTCGTTGGCCAAACCACCTTCGGAAAAGGAACTATTCAACAATCAAAAGATTTGGCCGACGAGGCCTCTATTCACATTACTATCGCTCGCTGGCTATTACCTTCGGGAGCCCAAATCCACCAACAAGGAATTGAACCCGATATCGAAGTTGATGACAACTTTGAAACCGAAGAAGATGAAATGCTTCAAGCGGCTCTTGATCAACTAATCAATCATTAACGCGATAATTATTAGTATGAGTTCCGGCAAAAAAATTTTAATCAGTCTGATTATAATCTTTTTATTTATGATAACCGCTCTTGGTGGAGCTGTTTCCGACCGTTTGGTTGGCTATCCGCTACTTGACTCCTGGTGGCCCAGAAAAATAACCCCAACTACTAGTATCACTAATAAAATTGTCCAAGAGGAATCGATGGTTATTGATATTGTTGAAAAAACTTCTCCAGCGGTGGTCACTATCGGTATTAGCAAATTAGAAAGATCTTTAACTCTTAACCCGTTCGATCCGTTTTCTTTTTTTGAGAGCCAAGAACAGCAAATTGAGCAAGACATTGGCACCGGATTTATTGTTGATCCTAATGGTTTAATTATCACTAATAAACATGTTGTTTCTGATCTTGACGCCCAATATCGAGTTATTACTGCTGATAACGAAGCTTATGAAGTGCAAAATATTTATCGCGATCCTTCTAACGATTTGGCTATTCTAAAAATTGATAGTCAAAAGTTACCAACCGTTGAGCTGGGCAACTCCGATCATCTGCGCGTTGGTCAATTTGCTTTAATCATTGGCACTGCTCTGGGAGAATTTCGCCATACCGTCACTACCGGTGTTATCTCTGGGTTGGGAAGAGGATTAATTGCCGGATCGCCTTTTGCCGGTTATGTTGAACAACTAGACAATGTAATTCAAACCGACGCGGCCATTAATCCGGGTAATTCCGGCGGGCCGTTGCTTAACTCCTCCGGCCAGGTAATCGGCATTAATGTAGCTGTTGCCCAGGGAGCCCAAAATATTGGTTTTGCCATTCCAATCAACATTGCCAAAAACATGCTTGATAATTTTTACCAAACCGGAGAATTCATCCGGCCATTTTTAGGCATTCGTTATTCCAATGTTACCAAAGAAACCGCTATTTTAAATGAAATTCCCGAAGGGGCTTATGTAGTTGAGGTGGTTGCCGGCTCATCGGCAGCCAATACCGATATCCAGGCTGGTGACATTATTACAGAAATTGATGGTCAAAAAATAAACGAAGAAGGCGAAAGCGTTGCCGAGATTATTAATCAAAAAAAGGTCGGTGACACAATCACCGTTAAAGTATGGCGCAACAAGGAAACAAAAGAAATTACGGTTCGGTTAAAAAGTTACCAGTAATCGTGATTTTATTCACTTTTTCTTTTCTGATTTCTGAAAAGCCTTAACAATTCTCCTTAGATCGCCATCAATAACTTGATCTAAATTTTGCCAAGACTTACCAATTCGATGATCAGTGAGCCGATTTTGAGGAAAATTATAGGTTCTGATTTTTTCAGCCCTTTCAGCGTCTCCAATTGATTGGCGTCTAACCTGATCTTGTCCCTCCTTACTACGGCTAGCCTGACGTTTTTCTAGTTCCAGCCTTAATTTTTCTTCGGCAATCTGCCGATTTTGATATTGACGACGTTCCGATTGAGAGGTAACCACAATTCCGGTGGGTTTATGACGCAAACGAACAGCTGTAGACAGCTTGTTAACGTTTTGTCCACCATGACCACCGGCCCGGAAAAACTCTATTTCTAAGTCGACGGGGTCAATTCTAATTTCTCTCAAATTGCTCTTAGATAAGATTACCACTGAGGCAGTCGAAGTATGAACTCGGCCTCGTTTTTCCGTTTGGGGAATCCTTTGAACTCGGTGAACTCCAGACTCTTGCCGCAACAGCTGATAAGCACCCTCACCAGTAATCTCAAGCCGACCCTCATCTAACACTCTAACTATCCAGCCCTTTTGAATGGCAAACCGCTGATACATACGCAATAGGTCTTGTTGCCAAATTTTAGCTTCATCACCACCAGTACCAGAACGAACCTCAATAACAATTGACGACACTGCTTTAAAAAAATTGATTGTTGTCGGTTAATTCAAATTATTTAACCTGTTCCAGCATTTCCTTAAGAGTCTTGGCAGAGGTAATTGAAGATTGGCCTTTTTTGTTTTTCTTTTTTGGTTTACTGGCACTCTTTTGCGCCCGGCTCATTCTTTTCTCAAAACGACTGACTCGACCGCCGGCATCGACATACTTCATTTGACCGGTAAAAAAGGGGTGACAAGCTGAACAAATATCAACTTTAATTTCTGATTTTGTCGACCCGACTGTAAAACTATTGCCGCAAGCACAAACAACTTGGGTGTCAGGGTAATATTGAGGACGATTATTAGTGACTTTTTTCATAACAGAATATATTTTAACATAAACCTCAAGATAAATTAAACATTCGAGCTTTAAAATCTTTCTTATGTTACAAATTAAGAGAGATCATTTTTTTAATTCACTAATTAAATCTTTTTGTTTAACCAATTTTTGTTGACCAGACGAAAGGTTTTTGATGGTCACCTTGTCAACAACCGCTTCTTCAGGCCCAATAATAATCACTTTGGTAATTTTCTTTTTATTAGCATAATCTAATTGTTTAGCAAGAGGTGTTTGATAATCCAGATATGTTTCAATATTAATCCCCGCCTTCCTAAGTTGGTCAGCAACTAATAACGAATGACGAAACAATTCTTCGTTAAAAACAGTCACTAAAACCTGAGCTGTTAAACTTGATAAAATAGGTAAACAATTAAGATCTGCTAAAGCTTCCCGAATCATCATGTCACCAACAGCCAAACCTACTCCACCAATATTTCTTCTTCCGCCAACATTGGCCACTAAGTTTTGGTAACGGCCGCCGCCAAATAAAGCCCGACCCTGATTGTTCTTTGATTGGGCCTCAAAAACAGTATCAGTATAATAGTCAAAACCGCGAACAATAGTCTGATCAAACTCTACCCAATCATCAACACCAAGATCAGAAAGGGAAGAAAAAAGCTCCGTTAGCCAAGCCGATTCACCACTATAGTCAGTATCTTTCAAAGCCAAACAAAGATCTTGAGCTTGAAGTTTAGTTAACCCCTCTTCAGAAAGCATTGCTTGAAAATCAGAGGTTGAAACTTTATCTTTTTTATCGATAAGACGAAAAACTGCCAGCTTCTTACGATCAGCGATACCAATGATCTTAAGTTTTTCGTCTAAATATTTGCGGTCGTTAACTTTAACAACAATTTCATTACTAGTAAAACCCAGCGAAGATAAAAATCGAATACCGATAGTAATCACTTCAGCATCAGCATTAGGACAATCTTGACCTAGAAGATCAAGATTCCATTGGTAAAATTCTCGACCTCGACCTTTTTGCGGTGCTTCGTAACGAAAAAATCGTCCCCAAGACCACCAGCGAAGCGGAAATACCAATTGATATTCTTTAGAGGCCACCATCCTAGCCAAAGTCGGTGTTAATTCCGGTCTCAAAATAAGATTATCTTGGACGGTTTTATTTTTAGCCGAAATAACAAAAGACTGTTTATTAATAATTTCCTCTGAGGACTTGGCCGCATACAAAGAAAAAGGTTCCAAAACTGGTCCCTCATATTCTTGGTAACCAAAGCTTTGACTGACAATTCTGGCCTTATTATAAAGCCAATTTTGCCAAGCTTGATCTTGAGGATAAAAATCCCGAGTCCCCTTAATTGGCTCGATTATCTTTTTTGCCATCAACCCAATTTTACTAAATCTGGCTACTTTTAGATAGAGGAAGATTTTTTTCAAAAATCTGCCCTTAAAAGAACCATTAATCATTAACAATATCAGAAGAGGGGATTATTCTGCTTTTTGGGAGTCGTTGTCTAAATCAGAGCCAAAGATAATGTGTATTTTACTAGCCTCAACTCGACCATTATCGTCTTTTCTTTGGCCAACCACAACAACCTTATCCTGCTCTTTAAGACGACTAAATTTACCAGCAGCCAGCTTATCATCTTCATCCCGATAGCTTAAATCGGCTTTTTCAGCTAAAACCTCAAAAACCAAATTGTTTTGGGTTAAAACAAATACTTCCTCCTCAGAAGAAATGTCGCCAACTATACCAAAAAACGACTCTCTGTTAATCGGCGGGGGGGTTTCTTGAACCACCAAACGCTTAACCAACAATTGATCGGGCTCAAGACGATTAATATAACCCATAGCAATCAAATAACTTCCCGCCTCAAGATTTTCTGGAGTAATTTTTTCCCGCGTGATGCCAATTATCACTGTCTCATCATCATAACGAACAATTTTTTCTTGACCACGAACCTCAACTGATAATTCTTGATCGCCTTTCCGGTGAGAAATCAGATTGCCGCAAAAAGCTTTTTTAACCATGAGACGATCACTGTCTTGACTATCCGTTTCAGCCAAAATAGCCTCAACCTCTTTTTTTAAAAGGTCGGCTTTTTGTTGATCTTCTTCGTCAACGACAAGCGCTTCTTCTTCGACAGCTCCAATTGGTGCCACCCAAAAAAGACCAAATAATAAAAAAACCAGTAATATCTTTTTAAGCCCAGCTATTTTAGCCATTATTATAATTTAGCGGTTGAGTAAACAATCGTCAAGTTCGCCTCTTCTTTATTACCCTGATGGTCATAGGAGACAACCCTAATTTCATTGGCACCACCAACAAGAGATGCCGTCCCCTCAAAATCACCCTCATTATCGGCAGTAACAATAGTCTCTCCTTCAGAATAAATTAAAACCACTATCGCCCGAGGAACCGTTTCGCCGCTAACCTTAATCTCGTCACTATCAACAATTTCCCCTTCTTCGGGGTAATTAATTTTTAAAAACAATTGTTTTTCCGAAGACTGCTGAGCCGTTCCAGAGACGTCTTCTTCTTGATAGCCATCAGAAAGGCTTGTTTCTTGGGTCTTTTGACCGGCTTGATTAGTCCACCAAACCCCACCAACAATCAACAAACCCAAACCAAAACCAAAAATAATCGCAACAACAACCTCTTTGCGCATGTTTCTTTTTCTAATATAACCTGGTCTGGCTTTATTGTCAACATTATCTGATACATTTTAATAAACTAAAAAGAAAACGGCTTAAAAGCTAATTAATGTCCCAGATCATTCTAAAAATGATTGGTAATTAGCCGATTATCAATTCATGCCAATAGTTTAGTGATAAAAAATTAGTCCCAAAACGTTCAATTATTTAATTTGTTAATCTCCAGATACTATTTAAAAATTGTTATTACCCTTGGCTTATGATAAATTACAAGTATGGAAATTTGGTACTTGGGTTTTGGTAGTTTTCGCATCCGTACTAAAAAGGGGATTGTTATCACCGACCCTTACGACGAAAGGCTGGGCTTAAAAATGCCCCGATTGGAAGCTGATCTGGTCACTATCAGCCGATCAGGATCTCTACATAATAATAGTCAATCAATCGGTGGCCAACCGTTTATTATTTCTGACCCGGGAGAATATGAAATTGGCGGAGTCAATATTTTGGGTATTCCTTCCTATCGGGAA
>JAQVFF010000019.1 GCA_028697345.1 Candidatus Shapirobacteria bacterium | reverse complement strand
TTAAAAAAAACAAAGTGGCCCCACCTTTTCGAGAAGCAGAGTTTGACATTATGAACAAGAATGGTATTTCCTTGTCCGGTGATGTTTTAGACTTGGGAGTAGGCTTGGGATTAATCGAAAAGTCGGGTGCTTTTTATAAGCGTAATAGTCAAGTCTTGGCTCAAGGTCGAGAAGCGGCTAAAAAATATTTAGAAAATAATTCTAAAGTAATGGAGGAAATTATTTCGGCGATTAAAAAAACTTCTCACAAAGACTAAGGTGCCGCAAATTACCGCTTTAGAAAAACAACGAAAAAATTCTGCCCGAATCAACGTTTATCTTGATAACCGATTTGCTTTTGGTTTAACTCAGGATTTGGTTAATCAGTTTGGTTTGGCGATAGGACTAGAGTTGTCTGAAAAGAGGATAGCGGACTTGAAAGAAAAAGCAAAACTAGAAACATTTTTAACCAAGGTTTATCACTATTTATCTTACCGACCGCGATCAGAAAGAGAGGTTGATAATTATCTTGATCAAAAGGGTGTTAAAGAACCGATGAGGGTTAAAATTGTTGATTATCTTAAAGAACGAAACTTTTTAAATGATGAAGAATTCGCTAAATGGTGGTTAGAACAGCGTAATCGATTTCGTCCCCGGAGCCGTTTTGCTCTGAAAATAGAGTTGGTCCAAAAGGGTATTAGTGAGGAAATTATTAGCAGGGTTTTATCAGGTATTGATGAACAACGGCTAGTTAAAGAGTTGATTGCCAGGAAACAGTTTGGGATGGAGGGGAGCGATTTGGGAAAATCACGAGAAAAGCTAATTGGTTATTTAAAACGTCGAGGTTTTTCTTGGCAGGTAATTAAAGCGGGGTTGGAAGAGTTTGATTTTTGACTAAAAAGGCCCAAGGGGTTACAATAGTACCAATAAGTTAGAATTAAAGTTGTTATGATGACCAGGAAAGCAACAGTCGATCATCTTCGAGTCGTCTTCGGCTTGTGAAAGAAGCCCTTGGTCTTTTGGCAATTTTAATGAATTAAATGGATAAGGTTAATGTTTATGGAAAAAAAGGATTTACAAGAGTTAACTGAAAAAGTTAATAAGCTTCAGAAAGAAAATGAAGCTCTAAAAAAGAAATTACTTTTAGATTTAGATCAGGAGTTAAAGGCAAGAGTGGCCAAAAAAATTGCCAAAGCCGAAGAGGAAATTAAGCTAGTTTCAGAAGAGCGTGCTCGACAAATTTTGGTTGAAGCGATGAAACATGGGGCGACCGATATTACCGCAGAATACACTGTTTCTTCAGTTAAGGTTCCTTCCGAAGATATTAAGGGTAAAATTATCGGTCGAGAGGGAAGAAATATTAGGGTGTTTGAGAGGGCGACTGGGGTGGATTTAGATTTGGAGGAAGAAGGAGAAATTCGTCTTTCTTCTTTTGACTCTCAAAGAAGAGAGATTGCCAAAAGAGCTCTGCAGAAACTGATTCGTGATGGCCGGATTCAGCCTAATCGAATTGAAGAGGTGGTCGATCAGGTTAAACAAGAAGTAGAAAAGATTATTTTGGAAGAAGGTAATCGTCTGTGTCAGGCGGTTGGTGTTTACGATTTACCCTTAGAGTTGGTTAAAATGATTGGTCAATTTAAATTTCGCTTTTCCTATGGCCAGAACTTATTGGTTCACACCTTAGAGGAAACTAAAATTGCTATTGAAATTGCTAATCAGTTAAAGGCTGATATTGATACTGTCCGCCTAGGCTGTTTACTGCATGATGTTGGCAAGGTGGTTACTGATCGTAAGGGGTCTCATGTTGATCTGGGAGTAGAAATTGCCAGAAAATATAATATGCCCGAAAAGGTAATTAGCGCCATTGCCGAACACCATGAGGACAAGCCTTTTTCTTCAATTGAATCGGCAATTATTTGGGTGGCTGATGCTATTTCTGGTTCTCGACCGGCCGCTCGGTACGAGCCTCACGAGGACTATATTGAAAGGATGACTCAAATTGAAGATATTGCCCGATCTTTCCCCGAGGTGGTTGATGTGGCCGCTTATCAAGCTGGTCGGGAGGTTCGAGTGGTAGTTGAGCCAGAAAAAACATCTGACGAGGAGGTAACTATTTTGGCTCACGAAATTGCTAAAGAATTAGAAGAAGTGGCTCGTTGGGCTGGTCGGATTAGAGTAACGGTAATTCGAGAAACCAGAGCTACCAAGACTGCCCCTTTAACAGAGGAAGACTAATCTTGACAAAGTATTAATAATTAGCTATTCTGATTTTTGTCTATTTTAGGGCGTTATCTTTTTATCAAGAAAATCTGCTTAAGGAATTATTAAATATCAAAAAGGAGGTGGAATAAAATTGATTAAAAGTCAAATTATTGAGGAAGTGGCCAAAAAAGCTAATACTACCAAGAAAAATGCTCGAGAAGTGATTGATTTGTTTTTGGATGAAGTAAAAAAATCTTTGGCACGCGGTGAGTCTAAAGTAGTTATTTCTGGATTTGGCACTTTTCGAACCACTATGGTTAAAGAGAAGAAAGTGGCTGTTCCGGGTAGCGATGAAGTTGTCAAGGTGAAAGCCCATCGAGCCGCTCGATTTAGTCCCGGTAAAGCTTTAAAGCGAGCCGTAAGATAAAACAAACCTGCCAATAGGAACAAAAAGCGCTCATTATTTTAGAGCGCTTTTTTATTGGCCTTGTTTACTTGTTGATTTCCGAGTAGAAGTTAGAGATTAAAAATTTTTTGAGCATTAACGGTAGTTTGAGAAACTAAGGTTTCCAAAGGGACATTTTTGAGATTGGCAATAAACCGAGCAACAAGAATAAGGTTTTTGGGTTCATTAGGAAAGGATTTTTCTTTTTTGATTGGTTCTGGTGTTAGATAGGGGCTATCAGTTTCTAAAACCAGCATTTCCAGAGGGACTTTTTTAATAAAACGAGCCTTTTTATTCCAGCAGGTAACATCGCCATCAACACCAATAAAAATATGATTTTTTTTAGCAAAGGCCAAGAGTTCCTCGTCGGGTTCGCAGCAGTGAAGTACTGTTCGGTTTTTCAGGCCTTCATTCCAGTATATTTTTAATATTGTTAATAAGTCTTCTTTGGCTTCACGATTATGAAAAATGATTGATTTTTGGTATTTTTGAGCTAATTTTATTTGTTTAATAAATAGAATTTTTTGATCTTCTTTAAACTGACTGTTTATTTGGTAGTTTTCGTGTTTGGTTTTTGGGTATTGATGGTAGTCGAGGCCAATTTCACCAACTGCGCAAACTTTTAGCATCTTAATTAGACTTTCTAATTTTTTAATGTCGACTTGGTCTTGAGCATGATGGGGATGAATCCCTGCCGAGGCAAAGACATTTTGGTTTTTTTTAGCTAAGTTAAGGGCTTTTTGGGAAGTGGGTAAATCTGATCCGGGGATTAGGAAATAATTAATACCGGCCTTTCGGGCTCGACTAATGACGGACTCTTCTTGGTTATTAAAAACTTCAAAATTAAGGTGGCAATGGGTATCAAAGATCACATATAAGATTATATCTTATTGGTTTGGGGTTATAATAAGGGCATGTCTTTATCGGTCGGGATCGTTGGCCTGCCTAATGCCGGCAAATCTACTTTATTTAATGCTCTTCTTGGCCGCCAGGTAGCCAAAGCGGAGAATTATCCTTTTTGCACCATTGAACCCAATATCGGTGTGGTAGAAGTACCGGACGAGCGTTTGCCGGTTTTGGCCAAAATCGAGAAAAGTCAGGCTATTATTCCAGCGGTGGTCAAGTTTGTCGATATTGCCGGCCTGGTGAAAGGGGCGGCTCAAGGGGAGGGCTTGGGCAATAAATTTTTGGCCCATATTAGAGAGGTAGATTTGATTTGTTACCTTTTGCGATTTTTTACTGATGATAATATTGATCGGGCCGGGTCGATTAATCCCGAAGACGATTTATCTGTTTTAAGAACAGAATTAAGCCTGAAAGATTTAGAAACATTAGAAAAAAGCTTAACCAAAAAACCCAAAAACGATGAAGAGATTTTACGTTTTCAGATTGTTAACAAAATTAGCTCTTTATTAGAGAGGGGGATTTTACCTAATAGCTATAAGTTTGGTAAAGAAGAAAAAGAGGTTTTAGATAATCTGTTTTTGTTAACAGCAAAGGAGGAAATGATTGTTTTAAATGTTGGTGAGAAGGATTTAGTTGCTGGCTCTGAGATTTTTGATAAATTTACCAATCTTGATCCGGTAGTTGTTTGTGCCAAAACGGAAGAAGAATTATCCCTGCTTAATTTAGAAGAAAGGAAAGAATATCTGGCCGGTTTGGGGGTTAGACAATCGGGTTTGGAAAAGTTAATTAAACAAGCCTATCAGAAGTTGGGTCTGATCAGTTTCTATACTGCTGGAGAAAAGGAAGCCCGAGCCTGGACGGTAAAAGATGGCACTTTGGCGCCTCAAGCGGCGGGAGTAATCCACAGCGATTTTGAGAAGAGCTTTATTAAAGCAGAAGTAGCAAATTTTGACGATTTTGTTAAATTTGGCGGCTGGGCCAAGTGTCGGACTTTAGGCAAAACCAGGTTTGAGGGGCAGGATTATCAAATTAGCAACGATGAGGTAGTTGAGTTTAGAGTAGGAAAAAATTAGTTTTTTTTTGGGAAAAAAAATATGGTTCTCTTAAAAGATTGATTGTGGTGAACAGAGGAGAGTCTTGCTATGATCATTTTTCTTTGTTAAAATAAAAAACATGCTAGAGACAATTAGAAAAAGGCGAAGCTTCCGGACTTTTAATAAAATTCCCGTTGAGGAGGAGAAAATAAACACTATCTTAAGAGCCATCCAGTTTGCACCCTCAGCCAATCATAAAAACCCTTGGCGGTTTTGGCTAGTAAAAAATAAAGAGATTTTGACTCAATTATCCCAGGCTACTCCTTGGGGTTCATTTATTGCTCAAGCCCCTTTGGCGATTGTGGTTTGTGCCGATGAGGCTTTGTCTAGGGAATGGTTAGAAGATGCTTCGATTGTCGGCGCTTATATTTATTTGGAAGCAACTAATCAAGGCTTGGGGACTTGTTGGGTTCAGAATCGCGGCTCGAAGACTCCTAAGGGAAAGGACAGCGAGCAATACATTAGAGATTTACTTAACATCTCCGATAACCTTAGAATAGTAGCCACTTTTCCGATTGGTTACCCCGACGAAGAGAAAGCTTCTCATTCTGACCAAAGTTTTCAACCGGACAAAATCCGTACCGTGTAATGATTTCTTCTTTAGTTATTCTTTTGATTGTTAATTAAAATTTAGCTGATAATCTTTTTAGATGACACTTAATAAATTAAAAACCTATTATATTAAAACATTTGGTTGTCAAGCTAATAAAGCTGATTCAGAAAGAATCGTTGGGTTTTTGAATAGGGCTGGTCTAAAACAGGTTTCTGATTGCCAGAAGGCCGAATTGGTTGTTATCAACTCCTGTTCTGTTCGCCAATCAGCCGAAGATCGATCAATAGGTTTGGTTCACAAATTTAGTCAGAAACAACCTCGGCCAGTAATCGTTGTTTCCGGGTGCGTACTTTATCATAATGAAAAATACCTTAAGGCTAAATTTGATAGTAAAGTTGATTTCTTTATTAAAACTGCTTCTTGGTTGGATTTTACAACAAAGCACTGGCCGACTATGAATGGTCAAATTTTACTACCCGAGAGGAAGACGACTGACGTGGCCAATATTCTTATTATGGAAGGTTGTAATAATTTCTGTAGTTATTGTGTTGTTCCTTATGCGCGTGGTCAAGAACGCTCCCTAGAACCCAGAGAAATAATTTGCCAAATAAAACAGGTAGTGAAATCTGGTGGTCGAGAGGTTTTGTTGTTGGGCCAAAACGTTAATAGTTATGGTAAAGATTTAAAAAACTCTCAATTAAAATTCTTAGACCGTGGTAAGTTTAAAACCCCATTTGCTGTCTTACTTAATAGCATTAATAAGATTGAAGGAATTAAAAAAATTTCTTTTCTAACATCTAACCCTCAGGATTTGGATGATGATATTATTAAGGCTTTGGTTTTATCGAAGGTTGACCGACAACTTCATTTACCGGTTCAATCGGGTGATGATCAAATTTTAGGAGCAATGAACAGGAAATATACCACTCTTCAATATATTAAACTAGTAAAAAAGATTAAAAACGAGGTTCCTGGTATCAAGGTAAGTACCGACATTATCGTTGGTTTTCCTGGAGAAACCAGGAAGCAATTTCAAAATACTGTTAGCCTTTGTCAGCAGATTAAATTTAACAAGGCTTATGTTAATAAATATTCCCCAAGACCTCAAACGGCGGCGGCAAGATTAATTGATAATGTATCTTGGCAGGAAAAGAGACGGCGCTGGTTAGTTTTGGAAAAGTTAATTAATCAACCTGATGTGTGATAAAGTAAATCTATGAGCGGTCTCTTCGGCGTTGTTTCTAATGAAAATTGCGCCGAAACCCTGTTTTACGGCACCGATTACCATTCTCACCTGGGCTCTCAAAAAGCAGGCTTGGCAGTTCTTAATAGTCGGCTTAAAAGAAGTATTCACAATATTGCCACTTCTCAATTTAAGTCTAAGTTTATTGATGAATTATCAGAATTAAAAGGGAGGATGGGAGTTGGAGTAATCAGCGATCTTGAACCTCAGCCAATTATTATTTCTGCTTCTTTTGGCAATTTTGCTTTAGCCCTTAATGGATTTTTGGTTAATAAGAACCAACTTGTCCGAAAAGTTATGGCTCGGGGAGGAAGTTTTTCGGAGGTTTCGTCTGGCCAAATTAACGCTGTTGAAGTGATCGGTAAGTTAATTGCCAGTCGTAATAATATTGTTAGCGGCCTAGAATATTTTTTTAATAGCATGGTTGGGTCAGCCTCTTTATTAATTCTAGCTAAAGAGGGGGTTTATGCTGTTCGGGATAAGTTGGGTAGGACACCGTTAACAATTGCCAAGAGAGGCAATAAATTAGCGGTAGCTTCAGAAGATAGCTCTTTTGCTAATTTAGGTTTTAAAACGATTAAACAACTATTACCAGGAGAAATAGTTTTATTGACCAAAAATGGGTTACAGGAAAAAATTATTGGTCGAAAAATAGAAAAGATTTGCGCTTTTTTATGGATTTATACCGGTTTTCCAGCCTCTACCTATAATAACCAGTCGGTTGAATTGGTTCGGGAACGATGTGGAGAAAATTTAGCTAAAAATGATAACATTGATGCTGATTTGGTTGCCGGAGTTCCTGATTCTGGAATTGCTCACGCCTTAGGTTATGCCAGACAGTCAGGCTTCCCCTATCGCCGCCCTCTTGTTAAATACAGTGCCGGATATGGCAGAAGCTATACTCCGCCATCCCAGGAAATCAGAAATAGAGTAGCCAAGATGAAGCTGGTGGCGGTTAAGGAAGTTATTGTTAACAACAGGATTGTTATTTGTGATGATTCTATTGTTAGGGGAACCCAGTTAAAAAATCAGGGTATTAATAAGTTATGGCAAAACGGGGCAAGACAGGTTCATGTTAGAATTGCCTGCCCTCCCTTGATGTTTCCTTGTCGATACTGTTTATCGACTAGGACTAGAAAGGAGTTGGCCGCCAGAAGAATTTTAGCCAAAATTATCGGTCGAAAAATAACTGATCGGGAGGCGGGAGAATACCTTAACAGTAAAAGCAGTAGCTATAAGAAAATGGTTGACTTAACCGGCCAAGAATTAGGAGCAAGCTCGCTTAAATACCAGACTGTTGAAGATATGGTAACGGCAATTGGTTTACCCCGAGGAAAACTTTGTTTGGAGTGTTGGTTAGGAAGAGAAAAATGAGAAAACTATTAATAGTTTGTGGTCCGACCGCGACTGGAAAAACATCTTTGGCGATTAAGTTGGCCAAAAAATTTGGTGGTCAATTAGTTAATGTCGATTCCCGACAAGTTTATCGAGGAATGAATATTGGCACCGGTAAAGACTTACCCCAAAATTCTAGTTTTAATAAAATTAAGAATTCAAAATTAGGGATAAAAAATGAAAGTTATAAAGTTGGCTATTATTTGATTAGTGGAGTGCCAATTTGGTTGTTGGATGTGGTGGAGCCGGATTATCGTTTTAATGTTGTCGATTATCTTGGAGTAACAATTCCGGTGATCGAAAGAATTTGGCAACAAAAACAACTGCCTATTCTGGTAGGTGGCACCGGTTTTTATATTAAAATCTTAATGGAAGGGGTTGGTACAGCTGGAATAATCCCCGATTGGTCTTTACGTAAAAAACTTGGTCCTTTAACCATTGGTAAGTTACAAAAAAAAATAAAACAAATTGATCCTTCTCGATTTAATAGAATGAACTACTCTGATCGACAAAACCCCAGACGTTTAATCAGGGCAATTGAAGTTGCCGAATTTAAGAAGAAAACTCCTGCCCAATTTCAGTTTTTAAATTTAAAAAACAAAGATGTCTTTTGGATTGGTTTAAAAATGTCCCCAGAAAAAATACGTAAAAAAATCAACTACAGGGTAACAAAACGCCTTAAACAGGGTTTAATAAAAGAAATAGAAGGATTATTGGTTAAATATGGTTTTAATAATAGCGTTTTAGGAGAAACAATTGCCTATCGGCAGTGGCAAGAATATTTTGCAATCCCCAAGAGCGAGAGAAAGGAAATATTAATTAAGGTTATCGATCGTTGGAAAAGCGCCGAATATCAGTATGCTCAAAGACAAATAACTTGGTTTAAAAAAAACAAACAAATTAATTGGTTTGAAGCAGATAGGAAAGATTTGTTTTCAATAGTAGCCAAGACGGTTGGTCGGTGGTATATTAAGGATAATGATTAAAAAAGTCGAAATTTCTCATAAAACTGTTTTTTTTGTTTTAGCTATTTTTATTTTATTATGGCTTGCTTATTTGGTTCGGGATATTATCTTGCTTTTTGGTGTTGGTGTTTTACTGATGTTAGCCCTGGATCCTGGTGTTAATAAATTAGAGAGCTGGAGATTACCAAGGGTTATGGCGGTCTTGTTAAATTATTTGGCATTCTTTGGTTTAATTGGTTTGGCTTTATTTCTCTTGGCTGGACCTTTATTACAGCAAAGCGGCCTGCTGGTTCAGCAGATTGTCAGATTAGGAGAGCAGGTGGGGGTTGGTGATTGGTTATCGGAGGTTGTTCGTGATCCGTTAAAAAACATATTACCCTTATCGGGAAATATATTCAGGGTTACCCAAACAATTTTTAATAATATTGTTCAGGTTTTTTCCGTTCTTATAATTAGTTTTTATCTGATTTTAGATAGAAAAAAATTACCTAATCGGTTAGGTAATTTTTTTGGTCAACAACGAACAAAAAAAATTGAACAACTAGTTAGGAAGGCGGAAAAAGAGGTTGGTCATTGGCTTTGGGGGCAGTTATTATTAATGTTGGTTGTGGCAGTTTTGACCTATCTAGCGCTTTTGGCTTTACGTCTTCCCTACTCATTGCCGTTAGCGTTTTTGGCCGGGTTATTAGAAATATTACCTAATATTGGTCCAATATTAGCTGCAATCCCGGCAATTGTCATAGGGTTTACCGTTAATCCAGTAGTAGGCTTTTTAGTGGGGCTGGCTTTTTTTGTCATTCAACAATTGGAAAGTGGCTTGATTACTCCCAAGGTTATGCAGGGAGTAACCGGCATTAATCCGGTTATTACCCTATTAGGGCTATTGATTGGTTTTCGTTTAGCAGGAACAGTTGGGGCAATCTTTGCTTTACCAACAATACTTATCGTTAAGGTTCTAGTCAAGGAAATTATTTTACCCCGAATCAAAAGGATAAACTAGAGTTTTTCATTCTTTTTTGTTATAATTGGTTTGCCCTTAAAAGAAGGATGGATACCTGGTCATTTTTTTAAAAAGGTGACTGGGAGGAAAGTCCAGGCAGCAGGAAGCACGGTGCCTCAATTAAGGTTTGAGGACTTTGCCGTTTTAGGCGAAGATAGTTAGAGCCACAGAGACGAGTTCCGCTTTTTCTAATTGAAAAGGTGGAGGTGAAACGGTCGCTAAAAGCGATTCACCGTTCCAGGTGAGGCAATCCTCCCGGCTGCAATCCTAAAAAAGATGGCCGCTTCCGCCTTAATCTTTAGTTTTGGAGCGTTAGAAAGATTTCCATCAAAAACAGAACCTGGCTTACTTTCTTTTAAGGGTTTTTGATGCAATATTTTTTTATTTCTAAGGTGGGAAAGGGAATAAAAAAATCTTTCTTGACGATGGGCTTTTAGTTAGAGTAATCTAGGGTTTATGTTAGCCAAGGTTTCTTCTTCGGCTGTTTTGGGTCTTGAGGCAGTGGGAGTAGACATTGAGGTTGATGTTTCCAGTCAGGGTTTGCCCAGCTTTATTATTGTGGGTTTGGCTGATAAGGCTGTTGAGGAGGCAAAAGAAAGAGTTAAAAGCGCCATCAAAAACTCCGGCTTTGATTTTCCTCGTCATAAGGTTATTATCAATCTGGCTCCAGCCAACATTCCTAAGGTGGGTACTTTTTATGATCTACCGATAGCCTTGGGAATCCTTAAAGCTTCTGGCCAATTGAAAGACGAATTGAGGGGTTTATTTTTAGGCGAGCTATCTCTTGATGGCAGTCTTCGTCAAGTTAATGGCTGTTTGTCAGCGGCCCTTTATGCTAAAAAAATCAAAGCAGAACAAATATTTGTCCTTCAGGACAACTCGCCGGAATTAACAATTATTAGAGACCTAACAATTTATCCAATTAGTAGTCTTAAAAAACTATTACTTCATTTTAATAAAGTAAAGCCAACAGCTTGTTTAAAGTTTGATGAAGCGGTCTTATTAAGCCAACAAAGATTGGAGTTGGATTTTAAGGATATTAATGGTCAAAATCAAGCTAAGAGAGGTTTGGAAATTGCTGCGGCTGGAGGTCATAATTTGTTTTTTTACGGTCCACCTGGAGCCGGTAAAACAATGCTTGCCCGAGCCTTGCCGGGAATTATGCCTTCTATGAGTGAAGCGGAAATTTTAGAAGTAACTAAGATTTATTCGATTTCGGGAAATTTAGAAGACAAGCTGATTAACTATCGTCCGTTTCGGAGTCCCCATCATAGTATTTCTATGGCAGGGTTAATTGGCGGAGGCAGTTTTCCTTTACCTGGAGAAGTTTCCTTGGCCCATCGGGGAGCATTGTTCTTGGATGAATTGCCAGAATTTCCTCGAAACGTATTAGAGTCTCTTCGTCAACCAATGGAAGATGGCTTTGTTGCTATTGCCCGATCCAGGGGTCGGTTTTCTTATCCGGCTCAATTTACCTTAATTACCGCTTCTAATCCTTGTCCCTGTGGTTTTCTTGGGGATACTAGAAAGAGTTGTCGTTGTTCTCAGGCAGAGATTAATCGTTATCAGAAACGTCTTTCTGGGCCGCTAATGGATAGAATTGATATTCACATTGAAGTTCCAGCTGTTCCGGTGGCAAAATTAACTCAAATGGTGGCGGGTAAAAGTTCATCAGAAATTAGGGTTGGGGTAGAACGGGCTCGCAAAAAACAACAACATCGCTTTTTGGCCAGTCGTCTAAGTTGTAATGCTGAAATGGGTAGTCGGGAAGTTAAAAAATATTGTCAAGTAACTAATAAGGCTTGGTCGGTGTTGGCTCAGGCCTCGGAAAAATCGATCATTTCGGCTCGGGGTTTTTATCGAATTATTAAGGTGGCCCAAACCATTGCCGATCTTGAATCGGCCCCAAAAATTAATGAAAACCATATGAGTGAAGCAATTGCTTTTCGAAGTAAAACCATCACCGATTCTTTTTAAAGATTAATGACTAATTCTAAGAAAGTTTTTCAGTTTTCGGTTTCTCTTTTTCTTATTGGGTTAGTATTTGCCTTTTGGGTTTTGATTAAACCTAAATTAGAAAATATAACCAAAAATGATGTTTCTTTGGAGAACGATCAAACTAAGGTAAGGCTTCTTTTTGGTGGAGATTTGATGTTTGATCGACATATTCGTCTTGCTGGTCAAAACTTGGGTTATGATTTTGTCTTTTCGGATTTAAAAGAATTGTTTTTTGACTATGATTTAGTGATTGCCAACCTGGAAGGACCAATTACTGATAATGCTTCAGTTAGCTTAGGAACAATGCCGGGAACACCCCAAAATTTTATTTTTACTTTTGATCCTCAGGTGGCTGGGCTTTTGGCTGATCACAACATTAGAATTGTTTGTTTGGGAAATAATCATATTTTAAATTTTGGCCAAAAAGGCTTGGATTCTACTAAACAATATTTAACTGCT
>JAQVFF010000054.1 GCA_028697345.1 Candidatus Shapirobacteria bacterium | reverse complement strand
AGGAGCTCTTTCTCTGGTTAGACCTCCCGGACCCATTACCGATAGTCGACGTAAATTATCCAATTCCGACAAGGGATTAGTTTGATCAAGAATAGTCGATAAACGATTAGTTCGAAAAAACTCATTAATAGCGGCAATAATCGGCTGACTATTAATCAGGGACGATAAGTTAACATCTTGATCACGAGAAAGCAACACCATCCGATCTCGAATCATTCTTTCAAAACGAGACAAACCAATTCTAAAAGGAACCTGAGAAATCAGTTCGCCAACACAACGAAGATGACGGTTTGATAAATGATCGATATCGTCAACCCTGCCTTCACCATTAAGCAAACCAACTAAATAAGACAAGGTGGCAATAAAATCGCTTTTCCTTAAGACCAAACCATCAGAATCGTTTTTAATTTTTAGACCCAGTCTTTTATTAATCTTATAACGACCAACCGAACTAAGATTGTAACGACGAGAATTAAAAAAAGCGTTCTGGAAGAATTCTTCAGCGTTTTCAATAATAGCCGGCTCCCCGGGACGCATTTTTTGATAAATTTCAATTAAGGCCTCCTGGCGAGTTTCGGTAGTATCACTGTCAAGAGTGGGAATAATTGTTTCACCAAAACGATCAATAATTTCCTTGCTGGTCATTCCCAATGCTTTTAAAATTAAGGTGGCAGTAAATTTACGCCTTCGGTCAATCCGGGCCGAAATAACATTATTGTTATTACTAACAAACTCCAACCAGGAACCATAAAGCGGTCTTATCTCAGCCTCGTAAAGAATCTTTCCGGTTCGCTTATCAAGATTTTGAGTAAAATAAACTCCCGGCGATCGGGTCACCTGAGAAACAATACACCGTTCAACACCATTAATAATAAAAGTGCCTCGCTGGGTCATTTGAGGTAAATCAAAAAGAAAGGTTCGTTTTTGCCAAGTCCGACCAGTTTGAAGACTTTTTAAGGTAATATCACACTCTACTGAAACACTATAAGAAATGCCCCGGCGAATAGCCTCCTGCGGAACAACGTTAGCTGAAGAAATATGATAATCACCTAAAATTAACTGCCAACGTTCCCCGGTTTGATCTTTAACCGGAGAAATTCCTTTTAAACCGTCAGCAATACCATCTTTTAAAAATTTTTGCCAAGATTCTCTTTGAACCGCCAAAAGATCTAACTTGGGAAGACGAGAATATTTTTTTCCTAAAATAACGCGTTGTTTTTCTTTACAAACCTCCATAAAATTAGAACCGTTTTTGCTAACTTCTCACCAAAAAAATGGTTACAATTTTTCAAAAAAGAGGCCACTAAAAAATATCCCCTGGTAAAGTGGGGATATTTAATTACTAACCAACCCTACTGGCACTAATTTTTGAAATCAACTGATTTAAATTTAAATTTACCCCAAAAAGAAGCGATGGCATTAATATAACATAGGCTAAAAAAAAATGCAAGAAAAAAAGAATAATTACTAAATTGCTGTATTACTAGATTGTTGATAACATTTCAGTTTTTAAAAAAGGTCTAAAAAAACAATACGAATAATGTAACAATTTAACAATTGGTTTTTGTTTTTTGGTTTGTTTTGTCTGTCAGTTAACAAATTAAATTAGAGGAGTTATCATTCTTTATTATATTAAATTATCCTATCTTAAATAGCGATTGATGTTTTCTTCATGTTCTGCTAAGGTTTTGGCCAAGTGCAGTGTGCCGGAAGAATCAGAAATATAATACCAAAACGGCGAATCTTGTGGTGCATTAGCCACCGCCCTAATTGCTCCCGGAGAAGGATTACAAATCGGCCCAGGTGGAAAAGAATTTGTTTGATAAGTATTGTAGTCGGAAACGGCTGTCCTAAGATCCTCTGGGGTGGCTTTGGGCCACCAAGTACATGAACTGGGAACATTAACTGGACAACGCTGATTAGCCAAAACATACTGAACGCTGGCGTCTACTTGAAGCGGCCAGCGATCACTAATACGGTTTAACAATACCCCGGCTACCGCTTGTTGATCGACAAAATTCTTAGCCTCTCTTTCAATTAAAGAGGCTAAAATAATTAATTGCTTTTCACTAAGTCCTCGACTCTGGGCTCCGGTCAAAATCTCTGGAGTAACCTTAGCTTGATAATTTTTATTAACAATCTGCCAAAAATTATCCCAACTGGCATTTCTGGGAATTAAATAGGAATCAGGCATTAAGTAGCCCTCGTTCTTTTTTAAATTTTCAAACCATTCTGAATCAAAAGCGGCTAATTTATCTTTTAAAACTAAGGCAACCTCCTCTGCTCGAGTACCAGGAATAATGGTTACCCAAACGTCTAAAGAACCAAAGGTTAAACTCTGGGCAATTTCCCTGGCATTCATTGAAGAAGATAAGCGAAAATCACCAGCTTGAATTTTTTGATTCAAACCTTGTTGGTAAACCAGCAACATAAAAACCCAAGAGTTTCTAATTAAATTGGCCTGTTCTAACCGATTGGCCACTGATTGTAAATTTTCTCCAGGTGAAACAACAAACATTTTCTCTTGAGAATCACCAGAACTAACTGGCCTCAAATTAAAATAACCAAAAGAAAAACCAAAAACAACCACTACTAAAAAAAACAATAAAAAGTTTAAAACAAAAAATCGCCGGTTGAAAAAATTCTTAACCTGTTTAGACATAATTTTTTTTATTCTAAACTTCCTTAAAAAGGGCCCGACGATATTTTTTACTTCTGGAGTCATAAATAAAGATTCGACCACATTGACAAGTCACCTTTTCGGTTCCGTCTTTTCTTTTTTCATGATTACCTTTTTCCAGGGGCGTACCACAACCAACACAGCGCCCTTGAGACAATAACCAAGCCTGAACTGGGGCAATAACGTTTTTAAACATAGTCACCTCCTTTTTT
>JAQVFF010000018.1 GCA_028697345.1 Candidatus Shapirobacteria bacterium | reverse complement strand
AAAATGAAGAAGATAAAAAACATGGAGAAGATTACTCTTTT
This sequence comes from Candidatus Shapirobacteria bacterium, assembly GCA_028697345.1. Classification (GTDB taxonomy): domain Bacteria; phylum Patescibacteriota; class Microgenomatia; order 0-14-0-10-38-17; family 0-14-0-10-38-17; genus JAQVFF01. The sequence goes on along the minus strand of JAQVFF010000018.1, from coordinate 12,797 downwards.
TCCTTTTTCATCTTAATTTAAGATATACGGTCTTTGCACTAATCCCCAATTGTAATAATCAGTTAATTTCTTGTCGGGACCATACCAGGGATCATTAATAATATAATCATCGCCATCTTTTTTAACCAAAACAATCCAATGGCCATCACCGCTTAAGGTAAGATGAACAACAACCGGATTGTTCTTTGCCAGCTCGCCGTCAATTGCATCCTTTGATATTGCTACAAACGACTTATCAATAAAAGAAGGAAAGGGCCAAAGCATATAGGCTGTATTTGAGAAGAAAAAAGAAGGGTTGTTGGCTATTCCAAGAGGGGTAATATCAGCCCCCTTACTCTTATTAACCATGGCCACACTGTTTATAAGACAACCCACCTGTCCGATAGTCATATCAGAATGGCCAATTAAACTATTACACCAACGAGAATCTCTTTGGCTGAAAAACCAACCTGTTTCTCCAGAAGAAAATTCGCCAGCACAAGTTGAGCCAGCCACCCCAACCCTAGTCCTGGTAAAAGAAAGCAAACTAGCTAACTCTCTTTGAGCCTGAGTAAGCAACTGTTGATAACGAACTTCATCGTTTTTAGTTACCTCTAAAAGACGTTCTTTTTCTTGCTTTTGCAAGTCAAGAGCGATATTTTGTTCTTTTAGTTGAACTTTTAATGCTTCTAGAGCGGCCTGCTTTTCTTCCTTGAGAGTCTTTTGACGATCAAAGTCTTGTCGAGCCTCTTCAATGGCAATCATTAACATTTTGTCGTGCTTTTGAGCTACCCTAAGATACTGCTGATTCCTAATAAAATCCTCGGCACTGTCGGTGGTCAGCCAAAAAAGAGTCGGATCAACTTGTCCCCCCTTATAAGTAGCCACAATTCGACGAAACAACACCTCAGAAATCTTATCTAAAGATAAATCTAATTTGCCAATTTTTTCCGATAAAGAAGTAATCTCTTCTTCCAAGATGTCAATTGTGGCTTCAGTTTGAGCAATCCTTAAAGTTGCCAATTGAATTTTTTGGTTCATTTGGTTAATTTGAGAAGCAAGAGTTTGTTTCTGCTCCCGAGTCTGAGCCACTTTTTCTTCCAAATCTTTAATTTCCTTTTGGATTTTTTCCAAATCTTCGTTGGAAACTGCCTGGGTAAACGGGTGGTAACTAAAAACGGCCCAAAAAAACAACAACACAACCGGTAAAAGAACCAGTATTTTTTTCATTATTTTTGACAAATTATCTTAAATAACGGCGAGTGGCAATATAGCTGCCTAATCCACAAATTAATGAAGAAAAGAGGGTAACGGCTCCCAAAAGTAATAATAAAAAGTCCCGAGAAATTGGGAAAACACCAATATCAGCAAAAAAAGAAAAACCAATCAGAGCCGAACCCAACTGAGTCAAAGCCAAATACATGCCGCCAAAACCCAAGACCGCCCCCCAAATCCCATAAATTACCCCCTCGACCAAAAAAGAAGATCGTGCCTGCCAGGAAGAGGCTCCCAAAAGCCTCAAAATTTCTACTTCGTCTTTCCTTAAGGCAATCTTCATTGAAGTAATAATAATCATTAATAATAAACTTTGGAAAACCAATAATATTCCTCCACCCAAACCAACCCGACGAATTGCCAGCGTCCATTGTTTTAACGACTCGGCAATATTCTCGGCAAAATCAATCTCTTTCCTGCCTCCTTCCGAAACAGAAATAATCGCCTTCTCCTCCAAAATATCAGCAATTTCCTTTAAGTTATCGATCTTAATGGCTGAAACCTCAATGCTGGCCGGTAAAATATCAGCAGTAACCATTTCTAAAAGCAGGGGATTGTCTTTATTGGCTTCCTGATAAATTTTTAAAGCTTCTTCTTTAGAAATGTAAGTAATTTTCTCTATTTTCCCAGTGTTTTCAAGTTCGGTTATTAGGCTGTCGATTTCCTCTTGTTGGGCTGAATCTTTTAAGTAGGCAATAACTTGAGGCTGGCTTTCAAAAAAAATCAACACTCGTTGAGAAACAAAAGACAGAGTAGCAAAAGAAGACATCAAGAAAAAGGCAAAACTCAAAACCATAACCACTAATAGCGACTGATACGGCGATCGGCGAATATGACTAAAAGCGACTCTCAGTGTTTTCATTTATCTTTATTTTTATCAAATCTTTTTTGATATTGGGATTGGTCTTCGTCACGACTTATCTTACCCTGATCAATTTCAATCACCCTAACCTTTAAGGAATTAACAATATCTTCATCGTGAGTGGCCAAAATTAAAGCAGTGCCTTCCTGGTTAACTTTTTTCAAGAGTTTCATTATCTGCCAAGAATTAGCCGGATCAAGATTGCTGGTTGGCTCATCAACTAATAAAACTTTAGGCTGATAAATTAAAGCTCGAGCGATACCAGCTCGCTGTTTTTCTCCTTCCGATAATTGGGCTGGAAATAGATGAGCCTTGTTTTCCAAACCAACCAAACTAAGAACTTATTCAAGTCTTTGGTGAGAAGATTCAAAAATATCGAAAGCAATCTCGATATTTTCTTTAATAGTCCGGTCACTGATTAATTTTAAGTCCTGGAAAACGCGGCCAATTTGGCGCCTCAATTCTACTACTTTGCGACCGGACAATCGACTGGAAATTTCTTCATTTAAAAACGTAATCACGCCCGAAGTTGGTAAAATCTCTCGTGATAGTAAGCGAAAAATGGTAGTTTTACCTGAACCGGAAGGACCAACCAAAAAAACAAACTCACCCTGATTCAAATCAAAACTAATTGAATCTAAAACAACTTCGTCACCAAACCATTTAGCAACTTCTTTTAGAGAAAGAATGGGTTCCGTTTTTACCATAGACAAAAATCATTTTAGTCTAACAACTTTAACTTGCCAACGTCCATTAACCAGCCGGCTTTTTCAGCGCTAAAAGTTTCTCCCCAAATCTCCACTTTCCGACCAACGAAAGACTCCAAATCTAAAACAGAAGAAAACAAAAACACCGTCTGGGAAGGACCACCCTCTCTTAAAAGATGATGAGTTCCTTCACCATTAATTCCACCCTCAGCCACCTCACCAATGACATGATCAGGAAAAGATTCTTTATCTTGAAGGCCAAATTCCTCACCCTTCTGTGGTCTTTGGCCTTCAGCCAGTTCCGTTTGAAGCGGTTGTTTAGAAGAAGACCTTGTTTTAGCCAACAACCAACCCGAAAAAACTCCCAAACTCATTATCAGCACTATTCCCAATACTACCATTAAATTTTTACCGGCTAATAACTCACCCAAGCTTAAGCTTTTGGATTTTTTTGGTTTAAGCCTTGCTTCCGAACCCGACTGGTTATTGAGACTGATTTCCTCGATCATGATTAATTAAAGGCTAAAATCACTATACCACAAAATTTAAGGCTTTGCCAAGAGGCTAATATTAGCCTCCATAAAGCCGTTCAGATCACCGTCCAAAACCGCCTCAACATCACTGGTTTTGTATTCGGTTCTCAAATCTTTAATCATTTTATAGGGATGTAAAATGTAAGAACGGATTTGATTACCCCAAGACGGAGCAATATATTTTCCCCTTAATTGGGCTTCTTTCTTTTCTCTTTCTTCCTGAATTTTAACCCAAAGCTTGTTTCTTAATAAATCCAAAGCAACTTTACGGTTCCGTGTTTGGGTCCTTTCTGATTGAGCAGTGACAACAATTCCGGTCGGTTTATGACGAAGCCTAACCGCTGTGGCTACCTTATTGACATTTTGGCCACCATGACCACCGGCTCGAAAAGCTTCAAATTCAACCTCATCTTCATTAATTTCCAAATCCATCTCCGACAAGACCGGCATTACTTCAATCCGAGCAAAAGAGGTTTGACGAAGATTATCAGCATTAAAAGGAGATTGGCGAACCAAACGGTGAGCCCCCTGTTCATGCTTCAACATGCCATAAGCATTGATTCCGGTTACTTTCATAGTAACACTCTTAATACCGGCCTCATCACCAACAGAACGATCTATGGTTTGATAGGACCAGCTTTTTCTTTCAAAAAACCTCTGATACATCCGCTCCAACATTCCGGCCCAATCCATCGCTTCAATACCCCCTTGCCCGGCCTGAATAGAAAAAATTGCTTCACCGCGATCGTATGGTCCGGAAAAATAAAGTTCTTTTTCCAGTTCTTTAATTATTTCAGCCGCCTCTTTCAGCTTATTTTCCCCAATCAAAAGCTGAACCATAACTACTTGGTCAACCTGAGCCTCCAGTTCGGCAACTTCCTTCATGACCCGACCAGCGCTGTGATGATCGCGCCAAAAATCCTGATCTTTAATTTTTTCTTTAAGCTGAGCCAATTTTTGGTTTTTCTGATCAACATCTAATTTTTGACAAATAACCGTCAGTTTTTTTTCCAGTTCTTCTTTATTCATATTGCTAGTTACAGATATTTACAGGCGGTTCTTATTATTCTTGGAATAGCCTTATTGACAATCACATTGACAATCGGGAAATATTTCCTTAATAAGTTGTTCTTTTACCTTAACTAACTGTTGTTGGGGAAGGTTTTTAATTTCCTCTGTTAATGATTCCAAAGATCGATTAAAATCTTCTGAATCTTTTGGAGATACTGCCTGGTCTTCTTCACCCAAAACGGCCTGAGATGACAATTGAAAATCTTTTTTTTGAGGCCAACGAATATTCTGACCAATAATTTCCTGGGCTGGTTTAAACATCGCCCCATTAATCACTGGTGTTATTTTTTCTCCTAAAACCTGAGAATGGGAAAGCCAGTTTTTGATTCTATCAAAACCAATAACACTGATTATCGCCCCTATTAAAATCGCCAAAATAAACAACTTTTTTACTCCCATATTAAACACAACTTCATTATACAATAACCGAAGTGCCAAAAAAAAATAACTACACGGTTTAGTTTTTATCAACCCGAGTTTGAAGTCGCCACAACCGCCGATAAATTCCCTTTTTTTGACGGAGCAGATTTTGATGATTGCCCACCTCAACAACCCGACCGTCTGATAAAACCACAATCCTATCTGCTCGTCTAACCGTTGACAGTCGATGGGCAATAATAATCGCTGTTTTGTTTTTTTTGGCCCGCCAAAACGATTCTTGAATTAATTTTTCCGATTCCGAATCAAGTTGTGAAGTAGCCTCATCAAAAACAATAATCTGTGGATTGGTTAAAATCATTCGGGCAATCGCCAACCGTTGTTTTTGACCACCAGACAATTTCACTCCTCGCTCACCAACCATAGTTTGATATTTTTCAGGCAATAACTCAATAAAGTCGCTTAAGTTAGCCATTTTAGCGGCGGCGGCAATTTTCTTTTGATTAAGACAATCTAAGCCATAACCAATATTATAAGCAATAATATCGTTGAAAAGAACCGGCTCTTGGGGAACAATTCCTATAAAAGAGCGCAAATCGCTCTTAGTAAACCGTTTAATATCAACATCATCAATTAATATCCGGCCTCGATCAACATCATAAAAACGCAATAATAATTTAACTATGGTTGATTTGCCGGCTCCGGAAGAACCAACAAAGGCTACTGTCTCTCCCGGTTTGATTGTCAAGCCAAGATCGGCAATCGCCCCTTCCTTGCCGCCCGGATAAGAAAAATCAACATCGTCAAAAACAATTTTCCCCCTAATTGACACTGGCCGAACAGGGGATTTGGGATCTTCTACCAATACCGATTCTTCCAAAACCTGAAAATAACGCCTTAGGTCGACATGTCTTGTGGCCAAGCTTCTCAAATTAAAGAACATATCAAACAGACGGGGAAAAAAACCAGCAATAAACCCTAACACCAAAACAAAATCACCAGAATCGATTTTTCCGGTCACTAACCGTTGTAAGGCAATAAACAAAATCATCCCAACCCCAAAATTAGAAACCGTTCCCAAAGAAATATCCATCAATCGAAACGAATTAGAAAATCGCCATAGTTTATCGCTCCAATTGTCAAAAGATTTTTTCAAACGTAATCGCTCCCAGACCTCTTTGGCGAAAAACTTAACCGTTTCAAAATTAATTAAATTGTCGGTAATAATTGCTGAAATTTCATCTTCGGCATTATTAAACTCTTTTCTCCGGGTCATATTAACCAAAATTAAGCAACGAATCAAAAAAACGTTAACAATTAAAACAAAAAGCAACGGCAAAGTAACCCACCAGTCAACGTCAACGAAAAACAAAAACATTACTATGAAAGTTATCCCAATTCTAAAAAGATCAATAAAATTATGGAAGGTCTCAAAAAAGGCATTATCGCCTCTTTTAAAAGCACTAATAAGGGAGCCGGTGTTTTTTTCAGTATGATAAGCAAAATCTAAATCTTGAACCTGAGCAAACACTTTAACTCGAGCATCTCTGGAGGCTGGAATTAGAATCCTATCACCCAAATAATAAGTAGCTACCGAAATCAAGTTTTCAAATATCCTAACCCCAACATAAAGAAGTAAAATTCTTACTAATAACCAATAGTCAGCCGAAACCAGGTTATTGACAATAAGTTTATAAAAATAAGGCTGAATCGCCGAGGAAATTGACTGAAATAATAAAATAAAAACAAAAACGATAAAAAGGTACTTGTAGCGCCACAAAAACTGAAAGAACAAAGAAAATGTTTTCATTTTTAGGTTAAATCTAATTATTCAAAAAAAGCTTGACCTTTTAAAAACCCAAGACAGCCCACTAATATAATCAAAAAGACCGTCTCTTGAAAATAAAGAAGCCGTTAAATGAGACTAAATTATAGCATAAAAAGAGTTAGGGCCTATCCTTCTCGACTGACGATGATTGTGTTTTGGCCCTTATTTTAATAAGACTGTCAAAATGGGTGTTGTCTATGAATTTCTCCCGGTTAAATCAACCATATTTTGGATAACAGCACCTCTTGTACTTTTTGCCGCTTCCACAAGGACAGGGATCATTGCGCCCCGGCCTGTTATCTTGGTTGATCACTGTTTTAACCACTTGTCTTGGCTGTTGTCGAAAGGAGTTGTCTTGACCGACCAAACCCATGCCGTCATGAGTATCGATATTAGTCAAAACACTATCCCGACTGGCTAAATTAGCCTGATCAACAAACTGAATTCTAAAAATTCGCCTGGCCACTTGATAGTCAATCTGGGCCATTAATTGTTCGAATTGATCAAAGGCCTCATTTTGATAAATTGATAACGGATCTTGTTGACCGTAAGAACGAATCGCTACTCCCTCCCGAAGCTCCTCCATCTGATCCAAATGATCAACCCATAAACGATCGATAGTGCCCAAAAGAACCAGCTTGCTAATATCCAACAGTCTTTTTTCGCCTAATTTTTCAGTTAGATCGCGATAAAGGTTTTCAACCAGATTTTTCAGGTGTTTTTCTAAATCACTCCTGCTCTTTCCTCTCAGTTTTGTCTCTAATTTTGGCCAAGAATTATTATCTAGGGGTAAAATTTCAGCAAATTCCTTAATTATTGCCTGATAATTAGTCTCTTTTGCTTCCATATCTGAATTAGAAACAAAATTGGCTTCGACTAAAGCATTAATTTCTTGATCAATTCTGGTTAACAAATTATTCTTTAAAGAAACAAAATCTTCCTGATCGGCCCAAGCCAAAACCCGATCTCGAACCTGGTAAACAATTTCCCGCTGTTTGTTCATCACATCGTCATATTCGACCAGTCTTCTTCGAGCATCAAAGTGAACCCCTTCTACCTTAGACTGAATCTGTTCAATTGAACGGCTAATTAATCGATTTTCAATTGGAATGTTATCGGGAAAATTAAACCGAGTCATAATCGAGGCAATTTGCTCGCCGCCAAAAACTCTCATCATGTCATCATCTAAAGCAATAAAAAACCGACTTGATCCCGGATCGCCTTGACGACCAGCTCGACCCCTTAACTGGTCGTCAATTCTTCTAGCCTCATGTCTTTCGGTACCAACAACATGTAAACCTCCCAGAGCTACCACTTGGTTATGTTTTTCCTGCCAAGACCCATGAGCCTTTTCATAACTACTTTTAACTTTTAGCTTCGAATTTTTAGCTTGCTTTGGCTCTTCTCCGCCCAAAACAATATCTACCCCTCGACCAGCCATATTGGTGGCTACAGTAACGCTTCCCTTCGCGCCTGCTTGAGCCAAAATCGACGCTTCTTTCTCATGGTTTTTAGCATTCAGAACCTGATGGGGGATTTTTTTATGTTTTAATAATCGAGAGATAATCTCGTTTTTTTCAATTGAAGTCGTCCCCACCAAAACCGGTTGACCCCGCTGATAATGTTCAACCACCTCATTAGCCACCGCAGTATACTTGGCTCGTTGATTTTTAAAAATAGCGTCTTCATAATCTTTCCTGACTACTGGTCGATTAGTAGGAATCGCCAAAGTGTCCAGATTATAAATTTTTCTAAATTCCTCAGCTGAGGTTAGAGCAGTGCCGGTCATACCAGAAAGATGTTGATAAAGGCGGAAATAATTTTGAAAAGAAATGGTCGCCAAGGTTTTTGATTCCTGTTTTATCTCCACTCCTTCTTTTGCTTCAACCGCCTGATGTAAACCAGCCGACCAACGCCGGCCAAACATTAATCGACCAGTAAATTCATCAACAATAACAATCTCGCCGTCCTTAATAACATAATCCCGGTCAAGTCGAAACAACTCTTTGGCTTTAAGAGCATTTTCAAGATGATGAATGGTCTCGAAATCTTTCTCGTAAAGATTGTTAATTCCTAAAGATTTTTCTACTTTAGTAATGCCGTGATCAGTTAAAGACACTGTCCGGGACTCTTCATCAAGTAAATAATCAATTTGAGGCGACAACGGACCAACCATCTGGGCAAATTGATAGTATTTTTTAGTCGGCTCTGCTTCCGGAGAGGAAATAATCAACGGAGTTCGCGCTTCATCAATTAAGGCAAAATCAACTTCATCAACAATAGCAAAATAATGGGGCCGTTGAACTTTGTCAACCAAATTATGGACCATATTGTCCCGAAGATAGTCAAAACCAAATTCATTGTTGGTTCCGTAAGTAATATCGGCCTGATAGGCATCCTTTCTTTCCGCCGGGCGAAGGTGTTTTAGACGATTATCATCGGCTTGTTGACTAAAACCAGAATCATAAACAAAGGCCTGATCGTGAATAATCCCGCCTGTTGACAAACCTAAAAAAGCAAAAATTTGTCCCATCCAGCCAGCATCACGCCTAGCCAAATAATCATTAACCGTCACCAGGTGAGCCCCCTTACCTGCTAACGCCCGCAAAAAAAGAGCCGGAGTAGCGGCTAAGGTTTTTCCCTCTCCGGTTTTTTGCTCAATAGCTTTACCTTCAAACAGAGCAATAGCCGCCATCATTTGAGCATCATAGTGTCTTTGGCCGATTGTTCTTTGAGCCGCCTCTCGCACTAAAGAAAAAGCCTCGGGCAATAGAGCCTCCATTCCTTCCTTGGATAGCCTTATCTTTAATTTCTGACTTTGGTTTTTGATTTGATTATCAGTTAAACGACCAACTTTTTTCTCCCAGCCATTAATCTGATCAACCAATCCCCTTAGGTAGGCAGTTTTTCTTTCCTGGTTGTCAAATAATCTACTCAAAAAATTAACCATACTAATTTGATTATATCAATCAAGCCGGTAAATATTAAATCTAAATATCGACTCAACAAAGAAGATTTTTATTTTTGAATTCTAGTCTTTTGATCGCTCTTGGTTCTTTAGCTTCCTTTTTTTAAGATATAATTAGAACCCATGAAACAAATTACTTTCTCAACCAAAACTCTTGGTTGTCGAGTTAATCAGGCCGAAACCGACCAGTTGACTAATAAACTAATCACCCTGGGATACCAACCAATCCAAGATAAACAACTGCCCGATATTATTATTATCAACACCTGTGTTGTCACCCAAAAGGGTGAACGGGAAAGTGCTAAAACCATTCGCCATTTAAAAAGGAAATTTCCCAGTAGTTTCTTTATTATTACCGGTTGCGCCGCCAACCTTTGGTTAAATACCCAACAACAAAATAAAAATCAATTGCCGTCAGATAGTCTTTTTATCACCAACGAAAAAAAACACACTATTCCGAAAATCATCGCCAAACATCTCTCTTTATTTTGGCCAAACTCCAAATCCGGCAAAGACAAAAATGAAAACTTAGCTTTTTCAAAACCCAAGCCCGGCTTTCGCTCATTTGTTAAAATTCAAGACGGTTGTAATCATTTCTGCAGTTATTGCATTGTTCCTTATTTAAGAACCAGACTTGTTAGCCAGAAACCAGAAAAAATCATTGAAGAAATTAACCAGCTGGTCAAAAAAGAAGTTAAAGAAGTGGTTCTTTCCGGAATTAATCTTTCTTTATATGGCCAAAATCAGACCTCTTCAAATCTCTTAAACCAATTAATCAAAAAGATCTTGAAAGAAACAAATATCGCCCGTTTATCGCTAAGCTCACTTAGTCCGGAACTAATCAATCAAGAGTTGATTAAAATTTTTGCCCAAGATCAGGCTAAAAATCAACGCTTATCAACATATTTACACCTGGCTCTTCAGTCGGCTTCGCCAACGGTTTTAGAGAGAATGAAACGAACCACCAACTTAAAAAAGTTAAAAAAATCGCTTCAATCTATTAAAGAAATCATTCCCGATATCAATTTTCGGGCCGATATTATGGTTGGTTTTCCCGGAGAAACTAAGCTGGAGTTTCAAGAAACAATTAAGTTCATCAAAGAGGCAGAAATTGCCTTCGTTCATCTTTTTCCTTATTCACCTCGACCAGGAACATTCGCCGAGCAAATGATTAAGCAAAAAAAATGGCAAATAGTTGAACCTTCTGTTAAAAAGATGCGTCGAGAAAAATTTGTCCAAATCACTGATCAAATCAAGAAGAAAAAAACAAAAAATATGATCAATAAGACCAAAAATGTTCTTGTTTTAAAGAAAACAACCACCGGCTGGTGGGGACTATCTGATAATTACTGGCCTATTAATATCTCCTCGGGAATTTATAAAAAAGACGTTTTGGGTAAAATTGTCTTAGTTAAAATAACCGGCCGAAAAGAAAATGGTTTAAGCGCTGATCTTGTCGGCACCAACTAAGTTTTTCAAAACTTGGGGAATAATAATAGAGCCGTCTTTTTCTTGAAAATTTTCCAAAATTGCAATCAATATTCTTGGAGAGGCCAAGACAGTATTATTTAAAGCGTGAACAAAAACTCTTTCTCCTTGCTTGTTTTGATAACGAATATTTAAGCGCCGCGACTGCCAGTCAGTTAGGTTAGAATCAGAGTGAGTTTCGCTATAACTATTTCGCGATGGCATCCAGGTATTAATATCATACATTTTTCTTTTCCCCGCCCCCATATCGCCAGTACAAACCTGAACTACCTGATAAGGCAGCTCCAGGTCTTTTAAAATTTGAGTAGAGATATCTTTCATTTTTTCTAACCACTGATCAGATATCTGGTAATCATTTTGACAAAGAACCACCTGTTCAACTTTGGCAAACTCATGAACTCGATAAATTCCTTGCGTGTCTCTGCCGTAACTACCCGCCTCAGACCGATAACAAGATGTCCAGCCAGCTACCCTAATCGGCAAATCGGCTTCCTTTAGGGTAGTGTTGGCAAAATAAGCCAATAGTGACGGTTCGGCAGTGCCGGCCAAATACTCCGATTCGCCAGTCTCTTTTTCATCAACCAAATAACCGGGATTAGCAATTTGATAAACATCTTCCTTAAAAAAGGGAAAATGGCCACTACCGACTAAAGCAAATTCCCGCAATATTGTCGGAGGCACCATGGGAGTAAATCCCGCTTCAATAATTTTCTGCCAAGCATAAAAAAGAACCGCAAAATGAAGTTTGGCGGCAGAGTTTTTAAGGTAATAGCCCCGAAAACCTGAAGTAACCGCTCCCTTTTCCAAATCAATCAAATCTAGTTTTTTACCCAAAGCAATATGGTCCTGGGGAGTAAAGTCAAAATTTCTTGGTTGACCCCACGATTCCACTAGCCGATTGTCCTGATCGGTCTCGCCAATTGGAGTATCTTTGGAGGGTAAATTGGGCACTTGAAGCATCAATTGTTGATACTCTTTTTGAACATTTTTTAACTGAGGTTCTAACTCTTGGAGTTTTATTTTAATTTCCTTACCTAAAGGAACATCTCTTTTCTTGGCGGCTCGATTTCTTTGGGATCGAAGATCATCAAAAATTGAAACCAACTCCCGACGCCGATCATCAATCAAAATAAGCCGATCAATTAAACCCTCATCTATCTGTTTATTATGGGCCGCTTTCTTGACTAACTCTAGGTTATCACGAATAAAATTAATATCTAGCACCTTAAAAAATTTTTAACTTTTAATTTAACCTATAATCCCAGCTCTTCGCTAATTTCTTGCATTGATTTTAAGCCAACTTCAACAAACTTCTCTAAAGAGATACCCAGTTTTTCCTGGCACATCTTGATATCCTCTCGTCTAGTTCCAGCGGCAAACCGCTTTTGAGGAAACTTTTTCAAAATTGAATCCGTCGTTAGTGATGACAGTTTTTTGTCCGGACTGACCAAGGCACAAGCAACAATTAAGCCTGTTAATGAGTCACCGGAAAACAGGGCCCAATCGGCTGGTTTTTTAGGCTCAACTTTATTGTCAGACCAATTATGAGCCGCTACTGCCTGAAAAATATCCTCAGATAAGTAACAACCTTCTTCTTCCAAAATTTCCCTTGTTTTAAGACCGTGTTCTTCGGCGCTGGTATTACTATTATAATCTAAATCGTGAATTAAACCAGCCACACCCCAAGCCTCCTCATTCTCGCCCAAGT
>JAQVFF010000017.1 GCA_028697345.1 Candidatus Shapirobacteria bacterium | reverse complement strand
AAAAAAAATTTAAAAAAGATTGCTCAACTGTTTAAAAGACAATAATATGACCAACAGGAGTTGACTTTTTTAGAAATCAGAATTCCCAAAGAAAATTCTTATACCACCGAACAGATGGAGACTTTATTGTCTAATCTGATTAAATCGAACAAGGGCGGTCTGTTTTCTAAACCTCAAACCACTGTCAGTCTTAATATTATCTCCCAACAACAAAAAATTAATTTCTTTTTGGGTATTCCTCAAGAAAAAGTTAATTTCACTCAAAGCCAAGTTTTGGCTCAATATCCCGACGCAATAATCAATCCCAGTAAAAATCCCCTACTGTCTTTACCCAAAATTGACAAGGCTCTCTTCTGTCGACTGGTTTTGACCAACTCATATTACTATCCTCTTAAAACAGCTGAAAATTTTACCGACACCGATCCTTTATCTTCTATATTAGCAACTTTGGCTAAAATTAAAGATCCCAAAGCTTGGGCCGGTTACCAGTTAATCATTGCCGGCGACGCTAAAGGGGCCATCAAAAAAATTAATTCAAAAATTTTAACGGGAATTAAAGACGAGGACGGTAATCACCACCCCCACCCTGACCAATCCCTATTTGAAAGAAAAATCACCAAAAACCTGTTAACCGCTTCGGTTAACTTAATTGCCTCCGATGAGTCAATTCTTAATGAGCTTGTGGGCAGTTTCGGTGTTTTTGCTGACCCTAAAGGCAATAATTTAACCGATAAAAAACCCAACCTTTTAAATAAAAAAAGAATTTACCAATCAATTATTAATCACCAGCCAGACCACAAAACCATCCTTAATCTGGCAGAGACGGCCGCTCTTTGGCATTTGCCAACGGAAAAAATTAGTTTGCCCAATATTGCCTGGGGGCGAATCATTACCACCGAGGCTCCGGATGATTTACCGGTTACCCAAAACTTAACTGAAGAAGAAAAAGAGCATGTTTGTTTCTTTGCTCGAACAGAATATAAAAACCGAATTGCTAATTTCGGCATTAAAAAGGCTGATCGAAGACTGCATTTCTACACTATTGGTAAAACCGGTACCGGTAAATCAACCCTCATTGCCAACATGGCCATTTCCGATATTAGAAAGGGGCGGGGAGTAGCGGTAATTGACCCTCACGGCGACCTGATTGATATTCTGTTAAACTATATTCCCTCCCATCGTATTAACGACGTTTGTTATTTCAACCCGGCCGACAAAGACTACACCTATCCTCTAAACCCCCTTGAAATAACTAATAAAGAACAAAAAGAATTAGTCGCCTCATCAATCTTGGCAATCTTTCATAAACTCTATAGTTATTCCTGGGGTCCAAGGCTGGAACATATTTTTAGAAATACCTTATTAACTTTGGTGGAAATCCCTAACACCACTCTGGTTAATGTTGTTGATATCCTTACCAAAAAAGATTACCGGAACAATATTATCAAGAGTTTAAACAATCCCTCCCTGGTTTCTTTTTGGCAAAACGAATACGAAAAAATGCCCGAACGTCTCCAGCAAGAAGCCATCTCTCCAATTCTCAACAAGGTTGGCCAATTCGTTTCCTCTCCCTCAATCCGGGAAATTATTCGCTGGCCACAATCAAAAATCAATTTAGAAGAAATTATGAACGAGGGAAAAATTTTGCTGGCTGATTTATCGCAGGGAAAATTAGGCGAAGATAATTCGGCCCTCTTGGGAGCAATGCTAATCACTCAAATTCAATTAGCGGCTATGAATCGGGTCAATATCCCCGAAGAATCACGCCGCGATTTTTATCTTTTCGTTGACGAATTCCAAAACTTTGCCACCACCTCGTTTATTAAAATCCTGTCCGAAGCCAGAAAATATCGTCTCTGCCTAATCTTGACCAATCAATACATGGCCCAGCTCGACGAGGGAGTACAAAGCGCTATTTTCGGCAACATTGGTTCATTGGCCTCCTTTATTATTGGCAACCAAGATGCCCAAATTTTAGCCCGAGAAGTCGCTGACGAATACGATGAAAACGATTTAATTTCTTTGGATCGGTTCCAAATTTTAACCAAATTGGCCATTAATGGCCGGACCTCAAAGCCGTTTTTAGCCTACACCCTGCCTCTACCAAGCTGTACCAACCAAGGCAAAGACAAGGTTATCAAGGTTTCCCAACAACGCTTCGGCAAAAAAAAGTAAAAGAATTTACTTCGATATAGTATAATATCGTCATAATTACCACTATCGGATATTATGTTGTCTTTCAAACAATCCGTTATTAACAATTTTGTTAAAAAACCAAAGCTTCCTTTTGGTTGTAAAAGACTTGTCTGGCTGATTCTATATTTCCTGCCGTTAATTTTAATTATTTTTTGTATAACTAAAACTAATTTTCCCAAGATAAGCTGGCTAACGGTTCTTGAAAAATCAGATTACCATGATTTCCAAGATAAAGAAAAACGGCCATCTTGGCTGTCAGCTTCTGGCCGGTTTATCGTTGATGAAGAGGGAAAGCCGGTTATTTTGCGAGGAGTTAATCTTGCCAGTGTTTCTTGGGGATACCATGATTGGTTCCCGAAAGCAGTTGAGGTTGCCGCCAAAGACTGGGGGGTCAATGTCATTCGCACCAGGGTTTACCAAGATGATTATTTTAACGATCCGGAAAACTTTTTTAGACTCATAGAAGAAACTATTATTGGTCCGGCCAGAGAATATAATATTTATGTTATCCTTAATCCCTGGATTGGTAATAATGACTCCCTGCCCAACGAGCAAACTATTATTTTCTGGCAAGAAATTGCTCGCCATTATCAAAGCGATCCCACTATTATTTATGATATTTTAGCCGAGCCCCACGATATTGGCCGAACCCAAGTTTGGGAAGCTAATCAAAAACTGATTGGAGCCATTCGTCAAGTTCATCCTAAAAGTTTAATTATGGTCACCGGCGTTGGCTGGGGGAGGGAAATTAATTCTTATTTAAATAATCCTTTGCCTTATGAAAATATCGTCTATCGGACCAATCCCTATAATAAAGCTGGTGAATTTGAGGCAATTTTTGGCCAAATTGCCCGTTTTTACCCAGTCTTCATTGGTGAGTTTGGTGCCGACGGCTATCCGCCGATGAGCCGAGAATCGGTCAGCGAATTATTATCGCTAGCCGATCAATTTTCCTTAGGTTGGACCGCTTGGAATTTTCACTCGGTTGGTTGTCCGTGTCTTTTGGCCGATTATCAAACATATCAACCATCAGTCTATGGCCAAATCGTCAAAAGTGCTTTGGAACTACCGCTGACAATCGGTCAAGATGAATTAGAACCAAAATATACCCCTGATAAAAAGTTAATTATTTATTCCGATCATTTAGAAAACAATTTTCGTGATCTTTCCTGGGACGCTGAAGTTGATTTGGTTAACCAAGAACAGTCTTCCTCCGGCCAAAAGTCAATCAAAGTAAAAATTAATAAAGGTTGGGGGGCGCTTTACCTTGCCTCTTATTTACCAATTGAAACAGAAAATGTTTCCTGGCTCAAATTTAACATTAAAACCAAGAATCCAAACATTTATCGAATCAATTTAGTAAAAGATAACAATAATCAATCTAATGAAGTAAATTTAAGTTCTTTTGCTAAAAATATTTTGGGAGATTGGTATCAGGTTGCGCTTCCCACTTCGGTTCTTATTAACAAAAATGAAAAAGCCATTGGCCTAAATGTCAAAGATGCTTCCGGCCAGCCTTCAATCTTCTGGATTGATAATATTTACTTAGAATAAAATCCGCTTTAATAGATTAAACCGATTCGCCCCATAATATTGATTATTAGGAAGCTTTTTGATAAAATGAGCTGATATCAAAAGCCGTTTTCCTTTCAGTGGAAAATTGTTGTTTTTGGTAGCACTTTGATAAGCCGAAAGGAAATTTTTTTTCTTTTTCAAAAATTCTTTCGTCCCGATAAGTAGTTAATACCTTTGACTATTTTTGGGGCCGAAAGAATTATGAAAGGAGAAAAATGTACAGACAGCGTCCATGGTGGCATTGGGTCTTGGGAGCGTTCGTTTGGATCGCGATCATCGTCATCGTCGCCCTTGGCGTTCGGTACTTCTGGCCGGTCGAGAAAAGGGTCGAGGTCCCGGTCGAGGTCGAAAGGATCGTCGAGGTCGAAGTCGAGGTCGAAAGGATCGTCGAGGTCCCGATCGAGACAGACTGTGCCGGATGCCAAACCATCTACATCGACCTGGAAAAAGACGCCCCCGAGGGCATCTGGAGCAACGCATCCGGACTGCTTCTGGCTGAGGGTTGGTGCGCTATTTTCGAGCGCGACCAGACCTGGCAAGAAGCCAATGGGGTTTCCTGGGAAAAGGGGGCAACAAGAGACTATCTCTTAATCTGCAACCGAGGCCCAGGTTCACGTTTCTACTCGTTACAAGACGAGTATGGCGGCCGCCCACGAGATTGGTGGAACGATCAAGCCAAAGCGGCTTGGTTTTTCTGCCTTACCGAGGACAGCCCCAACACCGATGTCATCGCCGTGCTCTACGAGCATGACGATGAAAAACTCGAAGAAGGCTGGGAATTTCCCATTCTTCTCCAGCGTTAGCACATTTTTCTTTCGGCCCAAGGAGAGGGGGATCAAGCAGGAAGCGTTAGCTTTTCAAAAAAGACTTCATCGTTTACCGATGACTTTCTTTCTTGAAAGCTTTTGCTTTCTGCTCCCCCTCGCCCTTACTATTAATCAAAAAATAAAAAATGTTTTATGAAAAAATTCATTATAATCACCTTAATTGCTTTGCCGGCTATTTTCTCTTTTTGGCTGGCTAACACTTGCAGTCTTCTTTCCGGGTTCTTATTTTCAGTTACTATTCTTTTACTTTGTCAGGGCTCCTTTGCTACTTATTCCATGCTTTCTTCCTGGTTAAAACCCGAGAACCTAAAAAGGATTGCTCCACCGAAAAGCTTCTCTCAAAATCAGTTATTTTTCTCTCTAATTATCCCGGTCAGAAACGAAGAAAAAGTGATTGCCCAAACTTTAAAAGCAATGAAAAAAATTAACTACCCAAAAGAAAAATATGAAATCCTAATCACTGCTCGCGATGATGATACCGAAACCGTCGGCAAGATTTTAGAATCATTAAACCATTTACCACCTACCTTCAACCTGTTGGTTTGGGAAAACTTCCCCAACTCCAAACCTCAAGGGTTAAATGCCGCCCTAAAATACGCCCAAGGGGATATCGTCGGCATTTTCGACGCTGAAGACGAACCCCATCCTGATATTTTATCTGCCGTCAATACCACTTTTCAAGAAAAGAAAGTTGATATTGTTCAATCGGGAGTTCAGCTGGTTAACGTTGATTCCCACTGGTATTCTCCTCATAATTGCCTAGAATATTACTTTTGGTTTAAGTCGGTTTTACCGTTCTTTTCTTCTTGGGGAGCTAATCCCCTGGGGGGCAACACGGTCTTTTTCAAAAAAAACATTGTTAAAGCGGCCGCCGGCTGGGACGAAGACTGCTTAACCGAAGACGCCGAAATCGGTGTTCGCCTCTCTTCTTTGGGTAAAAAAACAGCCGTTATTTATGATGAGCAAATGGCCACTAAAGAGGAAACCCCACCCGATTTAGGCGGTTTTATTCGTCAACGAACCCGCTGGCACCAAGGATTTTTCCAAGTTCTCTTAAAAGGCAACTGGAAAAACCTAAAGAATAATCGGCAAAAGGCAATTGTTCTTTACCAAATGATCTATCCTTTTATGCAGATCTTCAATTCCTATTGGCTTTTGGTTACCCCCTTTTTAGCTTTCTTCACTAAAATTCCCTTGGGGTTAGCCCTTTTTTCTTACCTGCCCGGTTATTTTTTTCTAGTCCAACTGGGCATTTCTTTAATCGGCCTCTACCAATTAAACAAGAATTATCAACTCAAATTCTCTCCCTTGGTTTATGGCAAGTTTTTGATTTTTTTCTTTCCTTATCAATTAGCTATTTCCTGGTCCACCTTAAGAGCACTCAAAAGGCATTTGGCCGGACTGGGTTTTTGGGAAAAAACCGAACACATCAACGCCCACCGAAAAGCTTTAAATTTAACTTAAAAAACTAATATGAAAATTTTTGTCTTTATTGATAACCTATTTAAAAAGAAAAACTGCCTACCCCTACTTTTAGGGTTGTTTTCTGTCTTGATCCGCCTAATTAATATCTTTGGCTATCCGGAATTCTTGGGCGACGAAGGTATCTACACCTCGCAGGGCTGGTGGCTAATTGAATATGGCCAGCTTTCACCCTACACCTATTGGTACGACCACTCACCATTTGGCTGGTTGCAGATTGGTCTTTGGCAAAAACTAACCGGCGGACCATTTGCCTTTGGTTTTTCGATTAATTCAGGTAGAATATTTATGGCTATAATTACCGGAATCTCAACTTTTTTATTTTTTAAAATCGTTCTCAAAGTCACTAAAAGCAAACCTATTGCTATCCTTTCTAGCCTGATTTTTATTTTCTCTCCTCTAGCGATTACTTATCAAAGACAACTTCTTTTAGATAATTTGACTGTTCTCTACTTTTTAACCAGTCTATATTTGCTTTTAATTGCTAAAAAAAGGCTACCTCTTTTTTTGCTTTCCGGATTGGCCGCCGGATTAGCGTTTCTGTCAAAAGAAACCGGTCTTTTGTTAGTCCCCGGTCTTTTTATTTTAACTTATAAAAAATCTTCCGGCCCAACTCGTCCCTTTTTAATTTTAATTTGGCTTGTTTCTTTAGGCTTTGTCATTCTTTCTTTCCCACTTCTAGCTTATTTAAAATTAGAATTACTGCCGGCCTCTTGGCTGCCCGGTCAAAGACAACATGTTTCCCTGCTAGAGGGAGTTTTATTCCAAGGCAGTCGGCAAGGAGGTAGTTTGCTTGACCTGGAAAGCGATATTAGAAAAGCCATCACCAGCTGGCTGGAAATTGATAAAATTTTGCCGACTTTAGGTTTATGGTCAATGTTTGTTCTTTTAATCAATCTAAAAAACATCTTTTCTTTTTCCTTCTTGATTATGAACATTTTTTTCGCCTGGTATCTCCTGCGAGGGGGAGTGGTCTTGGGTTTTTATTTAATTCCTCAGGTTGTTCTTTGGTGTCTTAGCATTGCCCTGGCCCTAAAGTTAATTAACAATAAATTAAACTATCAACCAGCAAACAGAAAGATTGTTTTTACCACCGGAACAATTATTTTACTTCTTATCGGCCAGTTTCCACAGGTTTTTCTAATCAATAAGAACCAGCTTCATTTTGATAGTCTTTCTTTTCTAAGAAAAAATATTAATCCTGAGGTTGTTTTAGTCACCGATCCTCTTTTTTACACCGACCTAAAAATCAATTCTCAACAACCAGTTTTTAGTCGGGTAGAGTGGTTTTCTAAAGTAGAAAAAGACCCTCAAATAAGAGAAGGGAAATTAGAAAGCCAGTGGCAAAAAATAGACTATCTTTTAACCACGCCCGGAATGATGGGAGAAATAGAAAAAAACAATTACCAATTTATCAAACAAGCAATAAATCAAAGTCTGGTTATAGAAACTTTTGGCAAAAATAATTCGGAAGCTAATATTCTTTACCAAATTCCGGCAACCGAAAAACTTTCCGGCTTCGGAAAAATAACCTATTCCGAAAACGAAAACTCTTTGGAAAAACTAAAAAAACTAATCATTTCTACTGAACCAAATTTCGGCGGGCAGTTAATTTTAAATCCCAACCAAATTAATCTTAACAATAAAACAGCTGTCTTTGTTGATCAGGAAGGAGGCTTAGTTAATCGTTTTCAAGAATCACCCAATATTGGCCAAAATGAAATTAAAGATGAAAACGAAGCTTTTCGCCTAGCTAAGGTTAGGGGAATTATGCTCAAAAGAAACGAGGTTAATGTCAATTTAGCCCCAGTTTTAGATATCGGCTATCTTAAAAACAGCTACATTGTCAGAGAAGGGCGATCTTTTTCTGATAATCCCGACCAAGTAACCAGCTTTGGAGAAGCGATGATTAACGGCTATCGCCAAGCCGGCATTAAAACAGTTATTAAGCATTTCCCGGGGGGTTTGGGTCGAACAAGTCTGGATCCTCATTTTAGCTTGCCAGAAATTAACATCGACCAAGAAACACTAGAAAAAGATCTAATTCCTTTTCAAAAATTAACTAATTTGGCCGATGGAGTTATGGTTACTCATCTTGCCTACCCCCAAATCGACCCCAATTTTCCCTCTAGTCTTTCACCAGTCTTTATCAATGCCCTATTAAGACAAAGACTAGATTATCAGGGGCCGATCATCGTTGACGATCTAGCAATGAAGGCTATTGGCCTAAAGTACTCCCAAGCCGAAGGTGTCGCCTTAGGATTAAGAGCTGGAGCCGATTTATTTATTATCAGCCAACCGGAAAAGAACCTCCTTGAAGATCTAGAAAAATTAATTGAGACCGATGAAATCAACTCTACTCTTATTGATCGGGCTCTAGAAAGAAGTCAAAAATTATTAAAACCTTAAATTTGGCTTGAAAAAAACCCTTTTAATTGATACTATACTTTACTAGCGATAATAAAAGCCAATTAACATTATAGCGTTAATGAGCGGGCTTTTTTGTTCTTTGTAAGTAATAGAGAGCGTAATATGCCGTAGTCGTAATCGAGCCATCGGGGCTCGATTTAATGTAGTCTAGGAGGGCTATCATGTCTAGGACTAGGGGAGCCAGGTCGAGTTTGTCCGGTCAAAACGGAAGAGTCGAGTTTTCTGTTTCTCCTCAGGAAGAGGTCTTAACTATCCTTAAAAACTTCCTGAACTGCGTTGCCAATGCCAAGGTGAGTGATCACCGCTGGGAACAGATATGTTCCTGTGTTAACACAATGGCTTGGCAGATAAACAAGTCATCAATTTCCTTTCCTAAAAGGAAAAGAGCTGAACGAAGCTCAGATAATGGCCTCAAGGCCATTATCGTTCTCTGTAAAAAAACAGAGAGAAAGGTTAACCAAGTGAAAAACCTGCCTTCCGAAGAACGGCTGTTCATAACAGAACAGTTACAATCGATTCGTCAGGATTAGAACGCTTTTTTCTAAAAGAGAGGGAAAACAAGCTTTTAGTCGCCAGCTTCTGGTGATTACCCCAAAGCCTGTTTTTCCTCTCTTGTTCATTCTCGGACAATAACCCTGCTAGAAAATAACAATCTTAAAATCCGAAACCATCTTACCTCGAGAGTTGAAAATATTTTACCACCAAAAAGATAAAAGCTTAGAAGAAAAAGGATCAACGTTTTTTCTTCCGAAGACGCTTAACAATAACAATACCAACAATTACCGGTACCCAAATTACCCCATAAACTCCCAGCCAGATTAGGTTTCTGGCTAAACCCCTCAAGGTTAAAATCATCGAGCGAACCGCTTGTTTGAAAATTACCAGTGGTCGGAAAGTTTCTGACGGCTGATAGGGCAGAGCCAGTTCGTCGGTAGAAAGATGAATGGTTACTAAAGATAATCGAGCGGTCTTTTCTAAATATTCCTGCCGGCCCCTTAAGCTATCAATTTGGTTTTGTAAATTAATTATTTCTCTTTGAACAGCCAAAATGTCATTGACCTCTCTGGCTTCAACCATTATTTCTTCAAGCCGCTTTTTAGTCTGCTCCAAGGTAATCAATTTCTCGCTAATATTTTCATATTGATCGGTAATGTCGCTGGCATTTACCTGTTCAGAAACTACCTTAATCGCTAAAGCTCTAAAATGCTCAAGAACCTCCTCAACTTGTTGCTGGGGTATCCGAAGACTAATATAACCATATGGGGCTTCCTCCGGTTGACTGAGAGAGCGAGAAACCATAAATCCACCCACGCTTTCAGTCTTATTAATAATTGCCTCTATTGTTTCCCTAACTTCATTAACCATTAAGGATAAACTGGTTTCTGTTACCACCAACCGGTCGGGACTTTCCGAAAAAGGTATCTTCTGATCTGGAAGAGGTAAGGTTCCAATCGAAGAACGGGTAGTTTCCAAACCCACCGAATCATAAAAAGAGGGTTCTAGAGAAGAAGGTTTAGGATAAGAATAGTAATTGTATTTTAATAAGGAAAAACCGGCTTGTCCAAATCCCCAGTAAAACAGCAAAACCAAGAGCGCTAACAATAAAAAGGAGGATAGTTTATTATTTTTAATCCAATTAACCAGCTTCATTTTCTTTTTCAGAATAACGCTAATTTAACTGATTGTCAATCATTTTTTAAAACAATTAACAACTCATGTGATTGGCTTATATTGAGCCTGTCGAAGTGTCCGGGGGATAGGATTCGAAGACGACAAGAACCTCTTTTTTCACCTTGTTGATCAAAATCCTGATAAGTTCTCACCTATCCACCTTTTGTCCAGGGGATAGGATTCGAACCTATGTAGGGAAACCCGCCAGTTTTACAGACTGGTGCGATTGACCACTCCGCCACCCCTGGTTAATGTCAGCAAATATTATAGCATTCTTGTGTTGTCCAGGCCAAATTTATTAAAAAAATCGGCTTAAAAGGGGAGTATCTTATATAAAGCGGTGTCTTTTTGTAAGATTATTAAAACAATAAGAAGAACGATTCCCTGGCTATCTAATATAAGCTGATTTATGTTTTGAAAAATATAGACTAAAAATAGCCAATCTTAGTGTTGTTCCTTTTATTTTATCCTCAGTTACTTCCTGCCAAAGATCATGAAAGTTTTTTTGATAAACAGAAGTGTTTTCTGTGGAATCAACATCCCGCTTCCGATCACCAGGTTTGGCTGTACCAATGAAAATTGTTGCTTGCTTGTCGCTTCGACCGGGATCAAAATAAAAACTGGTCAGTTTTCTTAGCTTACTAATTTCCCAGCCTGTTTCTTCAAAAAATTCCCTCTTGGCTGCTTCTTTAAGTGTTTCTTCTTTTTCCACCCTGCCACCAGGAAGATCAATCATATTCTTCTTAATAGCCTGACGATATTGGTCAACAAGAAGTACTTTATTGCCCTTTGTTATTCCTAAAACCGCAACAACTGGTTGTCCTTTAATAATATAAAAATCTATCTTTTTTTTATCTGGTAACAAAACAGTTTCTTTATCAACTTTTATCCACTTATTGTCAAAGCAACGATCAACCCTAATTGTCTTCCATAGGGTTTTATTCATTTTTCTTGCGACCATATAACCGATATCCTCGAATCAGTCTTTTTTAAATTTCTAACCCTTGTCCCTGGCGCTATTATTGCATTAACAATATGGCAATCTCCTTCAAGCCGAGCATTGTCTAACACAATCGTTTTTTCTATTTTAACACCTTGACCAACCCCAGCATTTTGAGCAACAACATTTTTACCTTTACTGAAACGAATATTATTCAAATAGTAACGATCGATTGTTCCAGTATCATCCCAATGTGACTCTGTAGGTAAAACATAAGCGAAAACTTGATCATTCTCGATCTTGGGAAATATTATTTGGTTTGTTACATCAAGAACGGCCAAATCACCACTTGTTGTTAATTCTTTTTTGATTCTCGAAAGCAAAAAATTTGATCGAAACAATGAAATTCCCGTATAGGCAATTTCGTTCGGTCCCCTGTGTCTAACAACCCTGTCCACAAGATTATCCTGAGGTCGATAATGCAAATATTCACCATACGTTGCCCTGGGATCCAAAACTACAGTAATTGAAGCCCTTTTCTCTATTGCATCACCAACAAGCCCACTAATATCAAGCCCCTCAATTACATGATCTCCTGGAATAATCAAAATGTAGTCACTTGCTTGTTGTGCAATAATCTCATGGTGCTGTAAAAGCGAACCACCAATATTCCCCAAATAAGAATCTTCTAGTATTATTAATCTTTTATTCCTTTCTTTCTCACCGAGACAATGCCTAATTATTTCCGAATGAGTGTATAGGCTTACAAAAGTACTAGCCGTTCCTTTCAACACTTCCAGGGAGTAGTCCATGATTCTACTATCACCAGAACCCATCAATAGAGCCGGCTTAGCCCATCTATTAGTCAATGGTTGAAGCCTTTTCCCCTTGCCTCCAACCGGCACAAACCCACTTACACGCTCAATGTTTTGCATATTATTTAACCTAACAATCGATGATAAACATTTTCTGTTCTTGAAATATTTTGTTTAATGTTAAACTTTGACATCACGGTTTTTCGACCATTTTTTATTATTTTGTCACGCAGATCTTTGTCCAAAAAAATCTTTTCTATCGCCCTGGCTAATTGCACTTCATCTTTTTGTTTAACCAAAATTCCATTATAGCCACTTCTAATGCTTTCCCTTATACCATGAACTCGACAAGCAACTACTGGTATTCCCATACCCATCGCCTCAAGAACAGTCAACCCAAGACCCTCATAATAAGACGGTGCTAAAACCAAATTACTAGCAGCATATACGTTATTCATATTTTTATGATCTATCTGTTTTTTAGGAAAAATAATCTGCTCAGAAAGATTTTTTTTCGAAATATAATCCTTTATTTCAGTAGCATAATTTCTATCAAATGGGTTGAAAAAAGCAGGTAAAAAAAGTAACACTTTCGAATGTTTCTTCCTAATAATTTCTGTCGCCTTCACTGCCTCTAAAATACCTTTTCTCCTGATAATTCGTGAAGGTAACGTGATAATTAAAGCCTCTTCGGGCAAATCGTAAATTTTTCTTGCTCCAAGTCTTTTTCGTCTAGTCATTGGTTTAAAAAATTCGCAATCAATTCCCAAATAAATAAGTTCTGCCTTGTCGCGGCTTAAACCTAGTTCAAGAGCACTATCGAAATAGTATTTACTTCCCGCAATTAATAAATCGAAACTGTTTTCCTTTAGTATTCTTTGACAAAAATATTTATCTAGATTAAAGTTTTCGAAATAACCGCATATTCGATAAGGGGGGTTCGGGGTATTATGAAAAGAAAAAACTACTTTCGCTTTTAA
>JAQVFF010000053.1 GCA_028697345.1 Candidatus Shapirobacteria bacterium | reverse complement strand
GAGTGGAAAGACTGGAGGTTCGCAGCTTTGAACATGGTGTTAAGATAGCCAAAGCCTTGTTTTGAGCCAGTTTTGCTGAGCGGGTGGATAGTACAAACGAGCCTAAAATAGTTAATTTAACTGAAGAGGTTAAAATTGTCGCCCAGGATAAAACCCGGGTATCGGTGGCTACTAAAGTTGATACTGGTGCTGATCGTAGCGCTATTGATGAGGACTTGGCCAGAAAGCTGGGTTTATTGTCAAAGGATAATATTATTTACCATGCTCGTTATCGTAGTGCCCTTGGCAAAAGTCGGCGACCGATAATTGCTTTAGAATACTATTTGGCTGGCCAGAAAATCAACAGTATGGTTAGCGTGACTGACCGAAGCAAATTAAGAACAAAATTTTTAGTTGGTGCCCGGGATTTGACTGGTTTTGTTATTAGACCTTGATCAAGATGAGACCAATACTAATTATAGCTGGAATTAAAAAAAGCCTAGAGCCGTTTATTTTATCGTCCCAAGATTTATCGGGAAAAGTTGTTTTTAGTACTTGGAATAAGGTTTCTATTTCAAAAAAGTTAAATCGGGTTTTTCTGATAAATGGCAATAAAAGAATTGACATGGCCGATTTTTCCCTAATTTACCTTAGGGTGGTTGGGAAAAACATTGATCTTGCCCACCTCCTAACGGATTACCTTAAAGATAAAAAAACAATCATTATTGATCGCTTCTGGACTGTCTATCATCATGATTCATCTAAAATTTTTCAATATCGACTTTTAGCCGATCATGGCCTGCCGGTGCCCAAATTCATTTATGGTTCAGCAGAATTTATTAATCTTTGGGGACACACCTTGGGCTTTCCTTTAATTTTAAAAGGAATTCATGGCAAGCAGGGTCGTCAGGTGTTTTTGGTTGGTAATAAAAATGAACTGAGGTTGTTGTGTAATCGGTTTACTGTTGGCGGAGGTTATTTTAAACCCTTTTCTTTTTTGGCTCAAGAATTTGTTGACAACGATGGTGATTATCGGGTTTTTATTTTAGGAAATCGGGTTTTGGGAACGATCAAGAAGACAAGACAAACCGAAGGGGAGTTTCGTAATAATGTTTCTTTGGGTGCTGTGGTGGAGGCGGCTTCTTTACCGGCCAATGTTATTAAGATGGCTATTAAAGCGGCTCATTCCTGTCAGATTGATATTGCCGGAGTTGATGTAGTTTTGGATCGTCAGAAAAAACCGTTTATTTTAGAGGTTAATAACGCTCCTCAATTTATTGGTTTTTCGCAGGCAACAGGCATTGATACTGCCCGGGCAATAATTGACTATTTAATTGGTCGGGCTGAAAAGTAGTTTATTTTGATCAAACGAGAAAAAAAATGAGGAAGATTCTTAAAAACAAAAAGATCGTTATAATTTTTATTTCATTGGTAGTATTGGTTGGTGGCGGGATTTGGTTTAATTTTTCTGCCAAGGGAAATGACCAGAAGGAAACCATTAAGACCACTATGGTCAAAAAGGACAGTTTGTCTTTGATAGTATCGGCTTCTGGTCAAATTGAGGCTCGGGAGAAGGCTCAGGTTAGGTTTCAAACTTCGGGACAATTAGTTTGGGTGGGAGTAGCCAATGGTGATCGGGTTAGAAAGTGGCAGGCTCTGGCTTCTCTTGATAAGCGGGAATTAGAAAAAAAACTAGAGAAACAGCTCAATGAATTTATGAGCCAAAAATGGACCTTTGACCAAACTCATGATGATTATCAGGAGGAAAAAGATAATGCTGTCATCACCAAGGAGATTGAGCGAATTTTAGATAAAGCTCAATTTACTTTAAGTAATCAGGTTATTGATTTTGAATTGGCCGATCTGGCCTTGAAATATGCCACCATTTATTCTCCTATTGATGGTATTGTCACTGAAATTGATTCTCCACTGCCTGGAGTTAATATTACTCCAGCTCAAGCCACTTTTATTATTGTTAATCCTGATTCTTTAGCATTTTATTTAAAAGTTAATGAAACCGAAGTGGTTGATCTGATAGAGGGTCAGGAGGCTAATATCCGTCTTGATGCTTTTCCTGATCGGGTTTTTACCGGAAAAGTTGACACAATCGGCTTTACTCCCCTTTCCGGTCAGGGTACCTATTATCAAGTAATTATTTCTTTTTTAGAAAGTGAATCTGCTTTTCGGGTTGGTATGAGCGGTGACGGAGAAATTATGATTGAGAAAAAAGATCAGATTCTGGTGATTCCAGAGACAGCTTTAATTAAGAGAGGCGATAATTATTCGGTTCTTAAGGTAGTCGGCGATCGGGTTCAGAAACAGACAATAACCATCGGCTTAATAACTGATAAGGGTGTAGAGGTTGTCGAGGGTTTACTAGAAGGCGATATTGTCGTTTCTTCAGGGGTTAGCAAAATTAGTGATGGTCAAAAAATCTGATTCTTCGGGTCGCGAACCGGTTTACCGGTTGGAAAATCTTAAAAGATATTACCAGAATGGTCAAGTTCAGATTCAAGCGCTCAAGAAAATAAACTTGACGATTAATTCTGGCGAGTTTGTTGCTTTAGTAGGCTCTTCCGGTTCTGGTAAATCAACCCTAATGCATGTCTTGGGTCTTCTTGATCAACCGGATGCAGGCAAGATGTATTTGGAGGGAAAAGAGGTTTTTGGCCTTTCTGAAGGCGAAAGAGCGACCCTAAGACGAGATAATATTGGTTTTGTTTTTCAAACCTTTCATCTTTTACCGCGCTTAACGGCCTTGGAAAATGTTGAATTGCCCTTAATTTATAATCGCGTTTCTTATCAAGATAGATTAGAACAGGCCAGAGAAAAATTAACTTCCCTTTGATTAGCTGATCGGGTTAATCACTTACCAACTGAATTATCAGGCGGTCAGCAGCAACGAGTGGCTATTGCCCGGGCTTTAATTAATGATCCGGCGGTAATTTTGGCTGATGAACCAACTGGTAATTTAGACAGTAAATCTGGCAATGAGGTAATGGCCATTTTTAAGAATCTTCACCAGCAAGGCAGAACAATTATTTTGGTAACTCACGATCTTCAAGTCGCTCGTTTTGCCCAGCGACTTGTTACCATCAAAGATGGCCTGATTATTAGTGATAAAAAAAATGTTGTTT
>JAQVFF010000052.1 GCA_028697345.1 Candidatus Shapirobacteria bacterium | reverse complement strand
TTTTGACCAAGATGCTTATCGGCCAGCTCCTTGATTTTAGTGTTAATTGACAGTTTGTCTCCGGTAATAATTAGTTTCATGTTTTTAGTAACGCAATAAAGCGGCCGCCTCAAGAGTGTTATTTTTTACTTTTTGATCCAGGATAATAATTTGGCCATTGGCAGTTAAAACCTGATGAATTAACCAAGGAGCAATGTTATTAACTAATCGCGAACCTTGGACAGGATAATTATAAATTTGATTATTCAGAGTAACATAGCCCCTTTTTTTAATTACTGGTTTGATAAAAAGTTTTTGAATTCGATTTTGATTGGCGGCAGTTAAAATCGATTGCCATTCTTCTCGATAACGGTCAAATTCTTCTTGAGCCTCTTTTAGTTGTTGGTTGATAGTTTTGGTTTTTTCCTGATCAGTTTTTTCAATTACTAACTTTTCCAATTGTTTTGGATCAGTAATATTTTTATCAATCAGGACTAAACTAGTTTTAGGAAAGAAGGCCGATAAATCTCGAGCAAAATTAGTATTAAGTCTGATAAATCTGGTTGACCAATTAATAACCAGATAATCAAAGGGTTCGGTTAAATTAGCATTATCCTTGACAAACGATTGTAGTTTTTTTAGGAAGAGCTTGTTTTCTTCTCTTTCCCGCCTAATAACATCGTCATCGCCAGTACCATGAAAAATACCCCGGAAATTAACAGGAGAAAATTGTTCTAAATAATGCTTCTCCTCTCCTTGGGTAAAGGGGTTTTCCTGGCGAGTAATTAAAAAAAGTTTGCGATCGTCAAAGACATAGAGATTAGCTTCTTTTTGATTGATCTGAAAAACTAGTCCGTCAATGCCCTTATCGGATAGCCAAACTAACTGATCAAGGTCAAAGCGGGAGCCAATAAGAAGTTCCTTTTGAGGAGTTTTTTCCAAAGGGATGAAAATAAAGTTTTCCTCAGTAACGATTTTCTTTTTTTTACCAACCTGTTCTTGGGGATCAAATTTAGCAAAAAATGATAAGCCTCTAGGCGGCGATTTTAGACCGTCAATAGTTTCTTCTATTTTATCAATGATTATTTTTCCAACCTTGGGGGGAGCTTTTTGTTCATTTTTTAAGCCAGTTAAGATAAAAGACCTTAACTCCTGTTTAAGACGGTTTTTATGGTAGTTATTGGTGGCAAAATAAACGGTTAGAAAGGAGCAGTGTTGATTGTTTTTTAGGTCTTGTTCTTTTTCGGCCAGAATTTTTAAGTACTGGTCGTATAGAATCATATGAGCTTATTATAGCAAGATAAATTGACGCTCTCAAGACCGGTTTGTTGCCAAAATGATCCTTACTTGTCCTTGGCGTAAAACCTGAAGTTCTTTTCCGGTGGTGTCGACTAGGGTTGAGGGGGGGTTGGGGGAAATTGGTCCCTGGTCAATAATAAGGTCAATTAGGCTTGTGTCGGCTTGACTTAAAACATTGATGATCGAATAGGGGTTGGGGGTATTGGAAACATTGGCTGAAGTTGAAGTTAGGGGTCGGTTTAATTTTTTGACTAGGTCAAGAACTAGAGAGTGGTTTGGCATTCTAATTCCCAAAGTTCCCGATGATGATTCAACTCGACTGTCGACCAAGCCTCGGCTGACAACAATAATGGAAACTGGCCCGGGCAAGTATTGATTAAAAACTTTTTTCGCTAAGGGAGTAAGCTGGCCATATTTTTGAGCCATGGTTTGATTGGCAATGGCAACTAAGACCGGCTTATTGCCCCGTTCCTGTTTATATTGCCAGAGTCGATCAACGGCTTTTTGGTTAGTAGCGTCGACTCCGGCCCCATAACAGGTTTCGGTGGGGTAAATTATTAAACCACCCCTTTTGATAATTTTTACTGCCTTATCAACAATTTCTACCTGATTATTCTGGTTAAGCTTAACAATTTCCACAAGAGGATTTTACCGCAAAACAATAAAAAAAAGATAGTTTACTTATTGACTTTAATTGGTTAGTATTGAAAAAGATGGATTTTAACGATTATCAAAGGAGGGCCAGTCGAACAGCCATTTATCCCGATCGGGGGAGAAGTCTTGTCTATCCCACTCTTGGTTTGGTGGGTGAAGCCGGCGAAGTGGCCGAAAAGGTTAAAAAGGTTATTCGTGATAATAATGGAGTGGTTAGTCAGAAAATCAGACGAGAAATAAACAAAGAATTAGGAGATGTTCTTTGGTATCTGGCTAATTTGGCCTGTGAGCTAAATTTGTCTTTAGAAGAAGTGGCCAAGGTTAATTTGGCCAAACTTGCTTCTCGTCAAAAGAGAAACCGTCTACATGGTGATGGCGATGATCGTTAATCTTTGAAAGATAACCCAAGAAGCGTTACTTTTTCCACTAAGTTTTTTTACCTTAAGCCCGTTTTTTGATAAACAGACTGTAGTGTTTTTTGGGAAATTGATTTGGCTTTTTGAGCCCCACCTTGAAGGATTTTTTCCAGCCGAGACTCGTTTTGATAAATTTTTTGATATCGGGCTTGAATTGGCTCCAAGAATTTAACTAAAGTGTTGGCCAAATCCATTTTAAATTGACTATAGTTTTTTCCTTGATATTGTTTTTCTAACTGTTTAATAGTATTACCGGTAATTGCCGAATAAATGTTTAGCAAATTGGTAATTCCTGGCTTTTGGGGACTGGCGATGATTTCTTGGCCGGAATCGGTGACTGAAGCCAGAATCTTTTCTCTAATTACCCTGGGTGAATCCACTAGGTCGATAGTGCCCCTCTGATCCAAAGATGACTTGCTCATTTTTTGTTGAGGGTCTTTAAGTGACATTATTCGGGCACCGGTTGAAAGCATTTTTGTTTTAGGCAACTTAAAAGTTGAGCCAAAACGAGTATTAAATTTTTCAGCTAAGTCTCTGGTCAATTCCAGATGTTGCCTTTGATCTTCGCCAACCGGAACAATATCGGTTTGATAAAGAAGGATATCGGCCGCCATCAGAACCGGGTAGTTAAAAAGACCAGCTCCACCATCGGCCTGGCTTGTTTTAGTTTTGTATTGAGTCATCCGTTCCAATTGGCCCATTGAGGCAAGACAATTTAAAATCCAGGTTAGGCTGGTATGGTCGGGGTTGTGGGATTGAACAAAGATGGTTG
>JAQVFF010000051.1 GCA_028697345.1 Candidatus Shapirobacteria bacterium | reverse complement strand
TCAATAACACAAAAATTGTTGTCAAAAACAAAACCAATTTTTTCTGCTTAAAAAGCTTTTCGGTCAACTTAAAAAAAGCTACCGTTGTTCCCATCATCCAAACCAATAAAATAAACCGAAACCAAAACACTGTTCCACTCAAATCTGCCAGCCAGTAAAGCAGGGGTGGTTTATTATCATGAATATCCCGATATAAAACCTGACCCTGGCGAATTGACTGGCCAAGAGTTAAATAAATCCCCTCGTCGCCATACCAGAAAGGTTCAAAAAGAGAGGGAAGCCTAAAAAATAATAAAACAAATAACAAAATAATTAAAAAGGCAGGAAGATTTTTGGTCCTTTCTTCTAGTTTTGAAAACAACAAAGAAAATTTGCTCATAGAGTAATCTTGTTAAACCATAAAAAGACATTAGGGTCAAGAAAGGTTAGAAAGTTATGGGTTTTTAAATTCTATTAATTTAAAATCTATTTAAAAAAAGACTATTATATAGAGTAAATTAAACTTTCTCTGTTACTCGGTATTCCAAATACTTACCCAACATTAATCGGGTGTGAGCATCAATCCCGGGCAAAGACCCAAAAAGAAATCCCGAGATAGGCATCAAGAAAAATTCAAAAGGCACCAATAAGGCTCGTAAACGAGACACCTCTTTTGGTCTCTTGGGCCGCTGTTTACCATTCACCCAAAGAGCCGCCACTAAAGATATTAAAGTTAAAGAAAGGATAACCGAGGAAAAATTGGCCATCATATAGCCCATTGATGACTTAGTAAATTGCGGATTAACCAAGGCAGGAATATTAACCCCAAGGGTAATGATAAACCAATGGACCGGCCACAAAAAGTGATCTCGTAAAACATGAAGCACTCGAATAGTCTTATTCCAAAAAGAAATTGACCCGGAAGTTAAATAACGATAGATAATGTAAGCGTCATCAACTGCTCCCCAAGCCCAACGCTTATATTGTTCATATTGGTTAATTAGCGTTTTCCAGGTGGAAGTTGATTCAGCAGCATCAACTAAAACCGGTAGAGCAATTGGGTCAACTTCAACCTGGCCGTCTTTAGCAAAAAAAGCTTTGAAAAAAATTCGATAATCTTCTGGAATGACATCCGGATCCCAGTAACCCACCTCGTCAACTAATTTTAATGAAGTCGAATAGTTGGCGCAACTAATCATCCGATAAGGATGAACCGTTAAAGAAATGTGTCTAATAGAACCAAAGGTGTTGGAAATCCTGGTTAAAGCTGGTAAACTCCAGAAATTATTGTAAAACAAAACTACCGGCTGCCAAAAGCGTAGATAGCGCTTTGGATTATCCAGAAAGTGATAAGCCAGGGCCGAAAAATATTTTGAATGATAGACATGGTCAGCGTCACAACTGGAAATGGTTAAATAATCAATGTCGTGGCCCAATTGATCAACTAAATATTTTTTAGCCTCTAGGGCGGCATAGCGTTCGTTGGAAGATTTTCCGGCCACTTCACCAGGAGAAAGCTGATGGACGGTAACCAAAAAATGACCAAAAATATTACCAAACTGTTTTCTTAAGGCTAAGGCCTTTCTTTCTCTTTCTTCTGCCACTTCTTTGGCCTCGGTCGCCAAAACTACCGCTAAGTTTTTTCGGGGAAAATCCTGATCGGCAATCGCCTGAATTGTCCTTTGTAAAATATGAAGGGGTTCTTTATAAGTAACAATTACTATAATATGATGAACTTTTTTCCAATCACCAAAGCCCTTAACCTCCCCCAACCAATCGGTTATTTTAGAAGCCTCCATCTTGTAGTGACCCATAACCGACCCGATACCAAACACCGCTGATTGATACAACCAATAAATATCATAAAAAAGAATAAAATAGGCCACTGCCAAAGGAAAAAAAAATGAACCCCAAAACGGAAACAAAATTAGATTCCAGGAAACAAATCCGGGTAGAATCTCCAGAAGACGCATAACCAGCTGGCGGTGTTTCTCAAAAAAATTCATTAAAATTATTCCTTTCTAATAAATAGTTGTTCGGGTGGCTTGATTTTTTTTCGGGAAAAAACCTGGCTAATAATCCGGGCAGTTTCTGGTAAAAAAGGAGTTAATAAAACAGCCACAGTCAAAATTTGATCGACCGGGTCAACCAAGACATCTCCTAATTTACTTTTATCCTTAATCTGCCAGGGCTTGGTCTCATCAAGATTTCGATCAATTGTATGGATTTTTTTCCAAATTAAATCCAAGGCAGTGCTAACCTGATAATCTTTCATTAGTCGACCAATTTCTCCCTTAAATAATTTGAAATCTTGAGGACATTTACCATTAAAATTTTGTTCCGACAGTTGACAAAGCCTAGAAAGCCGAGCAACCAAATTACCCAAACCGTTAGCCAAATCGCTATTATATTTTTGGGTCATTTTTTTCCAAGAAATATCACCATCGCCCGCTAAATTTTTTGCAGTAGCTAATAAATAACGAGCACCATCGGTACCAAATTTTTCAACCAATTCTTTAGGGCGAATAATATTGCCTAAACTCTTACTGATCTTTTGATTGTTAAAAGTTAAAAATCCGTGAGAATAAACTGTTTTAGGCAGGGGAAAACCAGCCGACTTCAGCATGGCCGGCCAAAGCAGGGCATGAAAGCGAGTATTGTCTTTGCCTAAAAGGTGGAGATCAGCCGGCCAAAATCCTTTCGGAGCCCCGGTTAAATAATTAATCAAGGCCTCAAACCAAACATATAAAACTTGATCGGAATCATCAGGAACCGGAATTCCCCAGCCAATATTCTGACGAGAACGGGAAATAGAAATGTCGTTTAATCCCTGATCTAAAAAAGAAATCATCTCGCGAGCTCGGCTAGCAGGCTTAACAAAGTCGGGGTTATTTTTAATATGGTCCTTTAAAAATCCCTGATATTTAGACCAGGAAAAAAAATAATTCTCCTCGGCTAATTCTTCGATTGGCAAACTAGGATGATAAGGACAATGATGATTGTCCAATTCGGATTCTGTCTTATATTCCTCGCAACCGGAACAGTAAAACCCTTTAAACCAAGACTTATAAATGTCACCGGTTTTTTTAATCCGAAGATAAAAATCAGTTGCTTGACTAATATGGTCTTTGTCGGTTGTTCTAATATAGCGATCAAAGCTGATAT
>JAQVFF010000050.1 GCA_028697345.1 Candidatus Shapirobacteria bacterium | reverse complement strand
AATGAGTCACCGGAAAACAGGGCCCAATCGGCTGGTTTTTTAGGCTCAACTTTATTGTCAGACCAATTATGAGCCGCTACTGCCTGAAAAATATCCTCAGATAAGCAACAACCTTCTTCTTCCAAAATTTCCCTTGTTTTAAGACCGTGTTCTTCGGCGCTGGTATTACTATTATAATCTAAATCGTGAATTAAACCAGCCACACCCCAAGCCTCCTCATTCTCGCCCAAGTACCTGGCTAAAGCCTTCATAAAGGCCTCCATTGCCAACATATGTTTAACAATGTTTTCATTATTAACCCTTTGTTTGATTATGGTTAATAATTGATCACGATCCATGGTTTATTCTGTTGGCTTCAGGGTAGGAAATAAAATAACGTCACGAATATTCTCTTGATCGGTCAACAACATTACTAAACGATCAACTCCCAAACCCAAACCCCCGGTTGGCGGCATACCATATTCCAAAGCTTCCAAAAAATCCTCATCCATCGGCACAGCCTCTTTATCACCAGCCTCTTTGGCTCTAGCCTGATCTTCAAGAAATTGCCGCTGCAATAAAGGATCGTTCAACTCTGAGTAGGCGTTGCCTATTTCGAAACCGGCAATGTAAGGCTCAAATCGTTCTATTAAATCCGGGTTTTCTGGTTTCAACTTACACAAAAAAGTGGTTTCTTTAGGAAAATCGGTAATAAAAACTGGTCCGATCAGATAAGGCTCAACCTCTTGGAAAAGTTCGGCAATTGCCAAACCTCGATTATAGTCTCCAACCGACCTAACGCCTCTCTTTTTTAGTTTTGCCTTTAGTTCTTTATCAGAAATTTTCTCTGCATTCCAGCCTAAATATTTTTCAATTGCCTGATACATTGACATCCTGGGCCAAGGGGTTTTAAGATTAATCTCTTGACCTTTAAAAGAAATCTTGGTTGTTCCCAGCACCTCTTTGGCAATTTGAGAATAAATCTTTTCGGTTAAAACCATAACATCCTGATAATCGGCATAAGCCCAATAACATTCCATTAAAGTAAACTCCGGATTATGGTTTTTATCAATTCCCTCATTTCGAAAATTATGGTCAATTTCATAAACTTTATCCAAACCGCCGACAATCAACCTTTTCAAATAAAGCTCATCAGAAATTTTTAAATAAAGCTCGCTGTCTAAGGCGTTATGATGAGTAGTAAACGGTTGAGCCGAAGCGCCGCCATAAACCGGCTGCAGGGTTGGCGTTTCCACTTCTAAAAACCCCTCATTGTCCAAAATTTTTCTCATTGCCGTAACTATTTTGCTTCTTAAAACAAAAGTATCTTTTGACCGGTCATTAACAATTAAGTCCAAATATCTTTTTCGTGAACGCAACTCAATATCTTTTAGGCCTTTCCATTTGTTAGGCAAAGGTCTTAACGACTTGGTTAATATTTGCCAGGAAGAAACCTTAACAGTTATTTCCCCTCGTTTGGTTTTAAAAACTAAACCGGTTACTGCCAAAAAATCACCAATATCCAGTAACTCCAACTGGCGATACTTATCCTCACCCAGGTCGTCAGAAAAAAAAGCGATTTGAATTTGCCCAAAACTATCTTTTAAGTCGGCAAAAATCATGCCGCCGTGGGAACGCCAAGCCATAATTCGACCAACTATAGTTACTTTTTTGTTTTCTAATTTTCGTGCCTGATTAATCCGGACATGTTTGGGGGGCTTGGTGGGATAAGGATCAATACCTAAATCGCGAAGCTTTTTTAATTTGCTAATCCTTTCTTGGCGAATACTATCTAGACGACCGGCCATTTGGCTATTAGTTTACCACAAAAAAGGTCATTTAATAGTAATAATTTGATAGTTAATTTTACCTCGGGGTGTTTTGGCAACTACCCGATCGCCTACTCTTTGTCCCATTAGTGCTTTTCCTAATGGAGAAGTGTAAGAAATCTTTCCCTTTAGGGGGTTGGACTCATGTTCTCCAACCAGCTGATAAGTAATTTCGCGGCCATTGTTTTTAACAGTTACCAAACTCTCCAAACCAACCCGAGAAACACCATTGCTGCCTTTACCAACAATTTTAATATTAACCAAAATCTCTTTTAGTTCGTCAATTTGAGTATCCAAAAGAGCCAAGTCTTCCCGAGCGGCATGATACTCGCTATTTTCCCTTAAATCACCCATCTGACGAGCAGTTTCCAATCGAACCACAGCCTCGGGGCGTTGTTCCTCCAGCTTAGCCAAATCTTTTTTAAGCTTAAGCAGGCCGTTCTTGGTCATTAATTTCCTTTTAATCATTTTCAAAATGTAACACAATTTCTGTAATTAATCATCTTTTACTAATAAATAACAAGGATAGGAGGCTTAATAAAGAAACATCCCCATCTGAAGGTCTTTTTTTAATACTTCTTTTAAAAACAGTGAAAGAATTGTATTATGATTAAAATCAATTGTCAAATTTTTTTAATTATTGCTGTGATCAAGGTTTTTCCGGTCAAGAAAAATATCAATTTCTCGTCCCGACTTGGAAAAACCAGCCTCTATTTAGTATAATAATTTTATTGGCCCCATCGTCTAATGGTTAGGACGCCAGGTTCTCATCCTGGTAATACCAGTTCGAATCTGGTTGGGGCTACTTACACCGTGAAAACAAGAGCTGGCTGGAAATTCTGACTACTTTAAGAAACAATAAAGATTGCCGGTCATTATTACGACAATTCAATATCGTGAAAAGAAGAGAACTGGTGTCGCCTCTTAACCCTTAAGGAGAAGTTTACTTGTTTTTAGCGGGTTTTTTTTATCGCCTCATTAAGAACCTGTTTTAACTCTTCGGCAAAAACAAATTTCATCTCTTTTTTAATTTTTTGAGGAATATCTTCCAAATCCTTCTTGTTATTTTTCGGTAAAATTACTGTTTTTAACCCAGCTCGGTGGGCCGCTAAAACTTTTTCTTTCACCCCACCAATTTCCAGTACCCGGCCTCGAAGAGTAATCTCTCCGGTCATGCCAACATTGTGCTTTAAGGGCCTCTTGGTTAAGGCTGAAACCACCGCTGAAGTAATCGCCACCCCAGCCGAAGGCCCGTCTTTGGAAACTGCTCCTTCGGGAACATGAATATGGATATCTAACTTTTCGGCAAAATTTTTATCTCGTTTATACTCTTGCCAATGGGAACGAACATAAGAAATGGCCGCCTGGCAAGACTCTTTCATAACATCACCCAATTTTCCGGTTAATAAAGTCATTCCCTTGCCCGGCATTAAAGCCACCTCGATAAACAAAATTTCTCCGCCGGCTTG